>CAZVYC010000005.1:10368-48539 GCA_964631425.1 uncultured Rhodospirillales bacterium | reverse complement strand
CGCCGTTCCTCCAAAAGTGGCGGAATGCGCTGTCGCTTTTCCGCCCTACACGAGCCCGAGCATCGCCGCTGCATTGCCGCCCAGCACAGCCTCCGCCCGCTCGGGCCCCAGTGCGTCGCGGAGCCCAGCGATCAGCGCCTGCGTACGCCCCCGCGTTCCCTCAGGGTGCGGATAGTCCGACGACCACATGATGCGGTCCGCGCCGATATAGTCGATCTGCTCGATCCCGCGCGGATCGTCCATGAAGGTGGCATAGCATTGCCGGAACCAGTACTCGCTGGGCGCCCGCGGCAGCTTGGGCTCGAGGTACTGGGCAAAGTCGCGCTGGATGCGGTCGGCATGGTCGAGCGCCGAGGGCACCCAGCTGATGCCGCCCTCGGCGAACAGCACGCGGAGGCCGGGATGGCGCTCCAGCACGCCCGAGAACACGAGATGCGCCCACAGCCTGCGGAACGGCTGCTGTGTTTGCGCCAGGAAGGTGCCGAGCCCGCCGGGACCGTTATCATCGGCCGTTTCGCTGGTGTGGAAGGCGGCGATCAGCCCGCTCTTCTCGATCGCGGCCCAGACGGGCTCCATCTCGGGCTTGCCATAGGCTGTGCCGCGCAGGTAGCCGGGCATCTGGACGATGCGGAAGCCGAGCGACCTCACGTGGGCCAGATACTCGGCGGTGGCCTCCGGCTCGTAGACCGTCGGCAGAACGGCGACCGCGTGCAGCCGGCCGTTCGACCGGGCGCAGAAATCCGCCATGAATTCATTATAGAGCGTGAAGCAGCGCTTGCGCAGTGCTGGATCCTTGATCGCGAACATGCCCATCGCGCGCTGCGGGAACAGGAGAGAGGCATGAATTCCCTCGCGGTCCATGACAGCCAGGCGTCCTTCGACATCGCTCACGCCCGGCTGTGCGTCGGAATAGGCGGTGAGCTCGGGGAACAGCAGGAACACCGGCTGGACATAGCCATCCACCACCAGTGCCCCGCCGTCCAGCCTCGGCGCGCGGCCGCGCTCCGCCGCGGGCAAGCCCTCGGGCAGCCAGCTGTCCCAGAACTCGGCCGGCTCGATCATATGCTCGTCGGCCGAAACAATCATCCCCATCGCGCCCTCCCTTGGCTGAACGCGGATGGTCCAAGGAACATCCGCGGATGCGAAGAGTCAAACGAACAATCTGTGACGCGGAAACGAAGGTCAGCCGCCTTTTTTCTCGACTGGCATGTGGCTCCTGGCATCGACGACACGTCCGGAATTGGCCTCGACGACCACATGCCGGAGGGGAATACCCTGAAACGTAACCACTTCGACCGTGACATTGCCATTATGATCGAACTCGGCGTGGCCGGCTCGAAGAAGATACTCTCCATTGTCCGACAGGACCTTCGCGACGCGCTGTTTGGCACCGGCGATTGTGAGCGGCACGACACTGTCGCCGTCGGCGATCCGGATGTGCTCCGGGGAAGCAGCAAGGGCGCCAGTTCCCGCGGGAAGAGCGATAAGGCCTATAATGAGCCACGCTGAGAAGCGCTTCATGTGCACGCTTCGCTTTGCCGATGCGGTTGAGAAGGCCATCGCTCTGCCTTCCTTGTACGTCGCGGAAACATGGGCTTCCTTCAGCAGCACGGCGCATTCCTCGCAGCATACGTCCACCGTCTTGCCGCCCAGCGTCACGCTGATCACATCGGCATCCAGCTTGCAGTCGCAAGCCGCACAAGTCTTCTCTTTCATGATACTTATCTCCGTGTTTCCAGTATCTGGACGGAGAGAAGCATTTCGGGATTGCAGCGGCTGTCAGATTCTTTAGCGATCTGTACCTGACCGCTGCCGTACTTGACCGCTGCCGGCCCGGCTGCGCCGCCGCATCAGCGCAGATGTGCCGAGCGTTGAAACTCCGCCGGCGTGCGGCCATAGGTTTGGCGGAAGGCGGCGCTGAAATGGCTGTGGCTGGAAAAGCCAAGATCCATGCCTAGCGTGGTGAGATCATCATATTGTCCCAGCAGGTCCAGAGCGCGGGCAAGCCGAAGCCGCAGCTGATAGCGATACAATGGCATGGCTTCCACCTGCTGGAACACTTGCGTGAGGTAGACCGGCGAACAACCGACCTCTGCCGCGATCTCCGCCAGGGTCCATCGTCGCCCCAGATCGGAGGACAGCACCAGCTTCGCGCGGTCCGCCAGCTTCTGCCGGCTCGCACTGGCCTGGGCTGCGTGCGATGTTCGTTCGCCCAAGGCGCGCCGCACCAGCGTCAACGCCAGGGTTTCCGCCTCCAGAGTTTCGGCGACTTTGCGGCTCAGGCTGTGTCGCAGCAACGCGACCAACGCCTGCGTCCGCGCGTCGATGCGCCGCCGCTGTTGGCGAAACGTCAGCGCCCCGCCCTCGCGCAGCTGTTCTTTCGGCGCTAGCTCGTGCAGCAGGGGTTCGGCGATCACGAGCGCTAGGCTGGCATCGCCGCCCTCGACGGGATGGCTGACGCTGTAGCTTTCCGCCTGGTTGAAGAACAGGACCTGATTGGCTTCGGCCACCCCGTCCTTGCGACCCAGATGGCGCACGTAAACGCCCCTGTAAGCAAATACCAGATGCGTAGCGCGCGCACATTCCTCGGCACTCTTGTGCCTGCATTCGCCACGGCAAACGACGTCCCGCATCGTTGCGGTCTCGGTATTCAGAAGAAGTCGGGTTGCGAACTCAGTCATGGGGTGTCCGGTTGCGACCTTCTCCCGGCCCGTTGACCAGCAAATCTGCCACGGTCACCTGATCTCCACCAGCCCTGGACGGTGTTCCAATCCTCCGGCCTAGAAGCCGAAAAGCGTCGAGCCAGTGCCCAACCGCTTGGAAGCTTGAATTATATCCCTCCGGCCAGCGGACAGGACGGTCCCTAATTAAGTACGGCCCTAGAGCAGCCGAAGAAGCAGCTTGGCCAGCCGCCAGATCAGGAAAACGCCGCCCAGCAGGAGCGCCCAAGAGGCGATCGCCCCCGCGATCCAGACGAGAGCCCGGGTACCGTGCGGCAAAGGCGAGGATTCGGACGGCTCTCGGGTCGTGTCGCCGACGACCTGCCGCTGAAAACCATCTGCAGTGGGATAGGACGGATCGGACACGTACACCCCTCCTGGAGGTTCAGGCATAGTTGAGGCCGGCAGGGACCCTGCATCGAAAAATTCGACGTGCGTGTCGCCTTGGCTCATCCCGTAGCTTAACCTATGGGTATTACGCGGCCGTTATAAGGCTTCGCTACGCTCTTCCCTTTCGCAAGGGAAGATGCGGTTTTGCATGAGACGGATTTGGAAGCGTCATTCCGCACTCTCCGCCAACACCCCGTCCTCCCCTCCCGATGTCGCAACCGAGGTGGTCACCTTCGGCGCGTGCTTGATCCGCTCCATCGCCTTCTGGACATGGGCGGAGAAGACATATTCTGCCGGGCGCTGCTTATCGAGCGGGATGTCCGGGGCCATCGGGCCCTCGGTCCGGGGGCCGCGCAGAGCGACCTTGGCCACCTTCCATGGGTGCTTGACCGAATCGATCACCGCGGTCGCCTCGAAGCCGGAGTGGACCATGCAGTCGGCGCATTTCTCGTAATTGCCGACGCCATACTTGTCCCAGTCCGTCGTCTCCATCAGCTCCTTGAACGACGAGGCATAGCCTTCGCCGATCAGGTAGCACGGGCGCTGCCAGCCGAAATAATTGCGGGTCGGGTTGCCCCAGGGCGTGCAGTGATAGGTCTGGTTGCCGGCCAGGAAGTCCATGAACAAAGGCGAATGGCCGAGCATCCACTTCCGGCCCTTGCCGCGGCGGAAAATGTCGCGGAACAGGTTCTTGGTCGTCTGCCGGTTGAGGAAATGCGCCTGATCCGGCGCCCGCTCATAGGCATAGCCGGGTGAGGTCATGATGCCGTCAACACCGAGCTTGGTCACGTCGTCGAAGAAATTGGCGACGCGCTCGGGATCGGCGTTGTTGAATAAGGTCGTGTTGATGCAGACCCGGAAGCCCTTGGCCTTGGCCTTCTTCAGCACCGCCACCGCGCGGTCGTACACACCCTTCTGGTCGACCGCCTTGTCGTGCATCTCGCGGTCGCCGTCGAGATGGATGTCCCAGGTGAAATACGGGTTGGGCGCGTACTCCTCCATGCGCTTGTCGAGCAAAAGCGCATTGGTGCACAGGATAACGAACTTCTTGCGCGCAATGATGCCCTTGACGATCTCCGGCATCTCCTTGTGCAACAGCGGCTCGCCACCCGCGATTGAAACAACCGGTGCGCCGCACTCGTCGACGGCCTGCAAGCATTCCTCGACCGACAGGCGCTGGTTCAAAATCTCGTCGGGATAGTCGATCTTGCCGCAGCCCGAGCAAGCGAGATTGCACTTGAACAGCGGCTCCAGCATCAGCACGAGCGGATATCGCTTCACGCCCTTGAGCTGCTGCTTGACGACATAGGCGCCGACCTTGACGACCTGATTGAGCGGTAAGCCCATGAATATCCTCCTGATCCGCTGAAAGCGGAACTCCCTCTTACGCGACCTCGACCCGATCGATCAGCTCCGACGGCAGGCGAAACCTGACATTCTCGTCGACGCCCGGCAAAGTAGACACCTTGATGTCGGCATAGCGGCGCAAGCTTTCGATCAACTCATTGACCAGCGTGTCAGGCGCCGAGGCGCCCGCGGTGATGCCGATCGCCTTCTTGCCGGCGATCCACTCCGGGTCGAGCGCCTTGGCGTCCTCGATTAGATAGCTCGGGATGCCGAGCTCCGTGCCGATCTCGGCCAGCCGGTTCGAGTTCGAGCTGTTGCGCGCTCCCACGACCAGAAGAACGTCCACAACGCGGACCAGCTCGCGTACCGCGCGCTGCCGATTTTGCGTCGCGTAGCAGATATCCTTGGTGTCGGGGCCGGCAATGGCCGGGAAACGGGTGCGCAGCGCCTCGATGATGGCGCGCGTGTCGTCGACGCTGAGCGTGGTCTGGGTGACATAGGCCAGCTTGTCCGGGTCGGCCACCTCGAGCCGCCACACGTCCTCGACCGAGGATATGAGCCTGACCCCTCCCGGGATCTGGCCCATCGTGCCCTCTACCTCCGGGTGGCCGGCGTGGCCAATCAGGATCACGGTGCGATCCTGCGCGGCGTAGCGGCGTCCTTCCATATGGACCTTCGACACCAAAGGGCACGTCGCATCGATCACCGGCAGGCCGCGCTCGGCCGCGGCCTTTTCCACCGTCTGGGCAACTCCATGCGCGCTGAAGATGGTGATACCGCCCGGCGGCACCTCGTCCAGCTCATCTACGAAATGCGCGCCTTTGGCGCGCAGACTTTCGACCACATGGCGGTTATGGACAATCTCATGACGGACATAAACCGGGGCGCCGAACTTGTCGATCGCGCGCTCGACGATCTCGATCGCGCGCTCGACTCCGGCGCAAAACCCGCGCGGCTGAGCTAGGATGACCTGCATTATCCAGTTCTCTTTTTTCGGCCGGGACTCACGGCTTAGTTGACGGAACTTAGCGACGAGACACGGTAAATACCAGAGTTAGCCGCCGCGTCCCAATTCGGCTTTACCGGCAATAGGCGGACGATTAGCCGAAACGGTTGCTCTTGGGGAACCCGTTCGGCACCATCCGTCCTGCCTGGGCGCGGGCGCCGAGCCAGGTCCTGAGATCGGTTTCGGTCCGTGTCCGCTCGCCCTGCCGCCACGACAGCCCGTCGGCGAGCGTGAACACCTTCACGTCGGTTACGGCGCCGCCCTTGTGCTTCTGCAGGATGACACCGCGTCCCCGCGCCATCTCCGGCATCTCCGATAACGGGAACACCAGCAATTTCCGGTCGTCACCGACCACCGCGACATGATCGCCCTCGGCCGGCACGCAGGCGACCGCCTCAACGGAAGCCGGCAGGTTCAGTACCTGCTTGCCAGCACGGGTTCGCGCGATCATGTCGTCCTCGGTCAGCACGAAGCCACGAGAATCAGCTGCCGCGACCAAGACCTTGGCGCCAGGCCGATGGCGGAACACGGTTAGCGGCTCGGCGTCGTTGCCGAGATCGACCATAAGTCGCAGCGGCTCGCCGAACCCCCGCCCGCGGGGCAGCTTGTCGACCTCGAGCGTGAAAGCCTTTCCGTCGGTCGCGAAGACGATCAGGAGGTCGGTCGTGTCGGCCTTGACCATGAACCGGCCGCGGTCGCCTTCCTTGTACTTGACTGCGGAAAGATCGACATCGTGCCCGCCGACAGCGCGGGCCCAGCCCTTCTCCGACACCAAGACCGTGACCGGCTCACGCTCGATCGTCACCGCACGGGAGAGTTCGGCGACCACCGGCGCGACATCGATGGACGTACGGCGCCTGCCCAGCGCCGTGTCGCCGCCGAACTTCTTCTTCATCTCGCCGATCTCGCGGCCGATCGCGGCCCAGCGCTTGGCCGGGCTCTTCAGCAGCGCATCCAGTGACCGTCGCTCGTCCGACAGCTTGTCGTGTTCGCGCTTGATCTCGATTTCCTCGAGCCTGCGCAGCGCGCGGAGCCGCATGTTGAGGATCGCCTCGACCTGCGGGTCGTTGAGGCCGAAGCGCGTCATCATCACCGGCTTTGGCTCGTCCTCCTCGCGGATAATGCGGATCACCTCATCAATATTAAGATAGGCGACGAGATATCCGGCCAGCACCTCCAGCCTGCGGTCGATCTCCGCCATGCGAAACCGGCTACGGCGCTCCAGCACCTCGTGCCGATGGTCGAGGAAGGCGCGCAGCACCTCCTTCAGCCCCATCACCCGTGGGACCAGCCCGCCGTCCAGCACGTTCATGTTGAGCGGCACGCGGGTTTCGAGGTCGGTCAGGCGGAACATCTGCTCCATCAGCACCGGCGCCTCGACATTGCGGCTCTTGGGCTCCAGCACCAGCCGGATCGTGTCCGAGGATTCGTCACGCACGTCGTCCAGCAGCGGCAGTTTCTTGTCGTTGAACAACTCCGCGATGCGTTCGACCAGCCTCGATTTCTGCACCTGGTAGGGAATCTCGGTGACGATCACCTGGTACGATCCTTGCGGGCCCTTCTCGATTTCCCAGCGGGCACGGACACGGAAGCCGCCGCGACCGGTGCGATAGGCTTCCAGGATCGATTCCGGCGGTTCCACCAGCACGCCACCCGTGGGGAAATCCGGCCCCGGCACCAGCTTGACCAGCGCCTCGGTCTCGATCTCCGGGTTCTCGACCATCGCCAGCAGCGCATCGCCCAGCTCGCCGGCGTTGTGCGGCGGGATCGAGGTCGCCATGCCGACGGCGATACCGGACGAACCGTTCGCCAGCAGGTTGGGAAAGCTGCCCGGCAGGACGATCGGTTCCCGGTCCTGGCCGTCATAGGTCGGGCGGAAATCGACCGCGTCCTCGTCGATTCCTTGCAGCATCGCCTCGGCGACGGCGGTCAGCCGCGCCTCGGTGTAGCGCATCGCGGCGGCGGCATCGCCGTCGACATTGCCGAAATTGCCCTGCCCGTCGACCAGCGGGTAGCGGGTGGCGAAATCCTGTGCCAGGCGCACCAGCGTGTCATAGACCGCCGTGTCGCCATGCGGGTGGTACTTGCCGATAACACTGCCCACCACCTGCGCCGATTTGCGCGGCGGCGTGTTCGAGGCGAGGCTGAGCTCCCGCATCGCGTAGAGTACGCGGCGATGCACCGGCTTCAGCCCGTCGCGCACATCCGGTAGCGAACGGGCCATAATGGTGGAAAGGGCATAGGCAAGATATTTCTCGCCCAGTATGTCGGCCAGCTGCTGGTCGACGATATCGCCCCGAGTCGGATCGGTCATGGCGGGGGCATACCAGATTCGCCAGCCGAACGGCCATACGCCTCGGCAAACCGCACTCGCGCCGCCGGCAACGGGCTGTGGGTCGCGGCGAAAGCAACCCGTTCCAGGAAATGGCCGGTGAGCTTCAGTCCGTCGACGACGTCGGGCGGATCGGCGGTCCCGCTTCCCACCAGGAAGCCCGGCAGCCTGAGCAATCGATCGCGCCACGGCTCGGCCGCCGATTCGGAAATCGCCCTGCCTGTGCGCGGGCTGACATAGGTCAGCTGGTCGTTCACCCCAGTCGCCGCGCACCGGGTCAGCTCCAGCCCGAAACCCAGCAGCCGCAGCAACCCGAGCTCCCAGGCAACATAGGCGGCATCCCAGGCCGGACCAGCCAGCGCGTCGATCAGGGCCGAGGTCGCCTCATACAGCCCGGGATGCGGCTCGCGCTCGGGCGTGGATACGGCAACCAGGCTGCAGGCCGATTGCAGCGCCGAGAGCTTGAGCGGTTCATCCATCAGCGCCGCCGCGCCGCTGGCTTCGGTCTCGATCGTGAAGCTGCCGAGATGCTCCGCCAGCCGCGCCCGCCAGCGCGCGACGACCCTGTTGCCGGGCTGGATTCCCCCGCCCCGCTTGCTCCGCGCCGCCTGCACCAGCCCGGCATGCGCGCCATGGGTCTGGGTCAACAAGGTGGCGACGACGCTCGACTCGCCATGCGGCCGGGCCGCCAACACGATCGCCGATTCGCACCATTCAACGGACATAGGGGGAGTGTACCGGTTTTGACTCCCGGGCGAAACACCGATACTGTGATCACATGAAGAATATCACAGTTTCACTGGACGACGACACGTATCGCCGTGCTCGAATGATCGCGGCGGAGCACGACACCTCGATATCGGCACTCGTGAAGCGCTATCTGGTCGCGCTCGGCGCGGACGAAACAGAGGCAGAGAGGTTGAAACGGGAGGAACGTGCTCTTCGCGAGCGTATTTCTGCATTTCGGGCATCAGACAGGTTGCCGCGCGACGAAGTCCATCAGCGTAGCGAGTAAACAAACTGCACTTCCTGGACACCAACATCCTGCTCTATTCCATTAGCCGTGATCCTACCGAGGCTGACAAAAGGGAGCGCGCGGTCGCGTTGCTCGATGACGACGCTGGAGCGCTATCGGTCCAGGTTTTTCAAGAGTTCTATGTTCAGGCCACCCGCGCCACGCGTCCGGATGCACTGCCCCATGAGGTAGCTGTTGCTTTGATTGGGACCTGGAAGCGATTCGCCGTCCAGGAGACTACGCTAAGCCTCATGGCCGCAGCCTTCGAGATTAAGGCCGCACATGGCTTTTCCTACTGGGACGGCGCCGTTGTTGCCGCTGCGCGCGCGCTCGGGTGCCGCGAGCTTTATTCCGAAGATATGAGCCATGGCCGAGAAGTCGAAGGCGTGTTGATCATCAACCCGTTTCGCTGAGCCGAACCCCGCTTACACAGGCGCGCCATTTCAGCCGATGGCTCTGCGGTTACAGCATGAATAAGCAGGCAATCTATATTATTAGGTCGTACGTCCCTTTGCCGACTGCCGCCTCTTACGGGTCCTCGCCGCTACTTGTGGGAAGGTGAAATACATTGCTGCCCCGTGTCACGGAAAGCTTTGTCCGCTGTTACCAGCTATTGCGTTCGCGCACCGGCAATCAGCCCGCCGCCCTTCGTGGTGTGGCGGACCGCGATCCGCGTCTTTCTTTTGCAATTCAAGATCTGGATTCGTTGTGGGAAGATTTCGATCATCATCGGCGCTGGGCCAAACGCCGCGACGTTTCATCGAAGATTACTCAAAGGCATCGCTCTCGCTCTTGAGCGTTGCTCGGTCCGAGGCGCTGATCATCCTGCCCAATTCTCGACATTCAAGCCAGAGACCCGCCGGAACTCACGTTCATTGTTCGTGACCAGAGTGAGGCTATCGGTCATCGCGTGCGCGGCGATCCATAAATCGTTAGCGCCAATCCTCTCGCCTCGCCGTTCCAGCGCCGCGCGAATTGTGCCATAAACGCGACCAGCTTCGATCGGCAAGGCAAGCACCGGAAGCGCGGTTAACAGGTTCTCCAGGTCTTGCGTCGCGCGAACTATATCGACGCTCTTTTCCGCGCCGTAATGCAACTCGCCGTACGTAACGATTGATAAGCCAGCTTCACCCGAAGCCAGTTGCTGGAATTTCGTCAGAATCTTCTGAGGACGTTGCCGCCTGATATAGATGCAGATGTTCGTGTCCAGCAGATACCGGACAGACATCAAAGGCCTTCGCGGTTTTCGGGCGGCTCGTCCACGCGTTCATCGGCGAACATATCTTCCGGCAGGTTGGCCAGGATTTCAAACGCCCGCCCCATACCACGCTGCCGCTCGCGCAGGACAATTTCGTCGCCACGCCGAAAGATATCGACCTCAGGCCCGTTGAGCCGAAATTCTTTCGGCAAACGAACAGCTTGACTATTGCCGGATTTGAAAACACGGGCCGTGGTCAAGTGCCTCACCATTGTATATACGATATAGTATATACATCGACCCCGGCTGAATTCAACACTCATCAACGGCAGGTGTACGCCTACGCTTTCCAATCCAGCCCGATCTCCCGGTAATGCCCGGCATCCTCGGCCCATTCTTCCCGCACCTTCACATGCAGGAACAGGTGTACCGGCCGGTCCAGCGCCTGGGTCAGTTCCTTACGGGCCGCCTCGCCGATCGCTTTGATCTTGGCGCCGCCTTTGCCGATGACGATCGCCTTCTGGTTCGGCCGCTCGACCAGGATCACCTGGTAGATCGAGACGCTTCCGTCCTCGCGCTCGTCCCATTTTTCGTGCTCGACCGTGCTGGCATAAGGCAGCTCCTGGCCGAGTTGAAGGTAAAGCTGCTCACGGGTGATCTCGGCGGCCAGGAGCCGTGTCGGGAGGTCCGAAAGCTGGTCCTCGGGATAGAGCCACGGACTCTCCGGCACCTGGGCGGCGAAGGCCCGTCGAAGGTCGTCCAGCCCGTCGCCGGTCCTGGCCGACACCATGAAGGTGTCAGTGAAGGGAAACCCTGCATTGAGGTCGGCAGCGATCGAAAGCAGCCGCGGCCGGTCGGTAAGGTCGATCTTGTTCAGGATCAGCATAGCCGGTCGGCCGGTCTCATTAAGCCTGGCGACGATGTCCCTGCTGTCGCAGCTCGCCCGGGTTGGGCTAGCGTCGACCAGCAGGGCCACAATGTCGGCGTCCCCTGCCCCGCTCCAGGCGGCGCTGACCATCGCCCGGTCCAGCCGGCGGCGCGGCTGGAAGATGCCCGGCGTATCGACATAGATGAGCTGGCTCGTCCCCTCGATCGCGATGCCAAGTACGCGCATGCGCGTGGTCTGCGGCTTGGGACTGACGATCGCCACCTTGGCGCCGACCAGCGCATTGAGCATCGTCGACTTGCCGGCATTGGGCGCGCCGATCAGCGCGATGAAGCCGCAGCGGGTCGGCGCGGCGCCTTCGCCGTTCACGCCGCATCCCCCGGCGCGACGCCCAGCCGCCTCAGGAGCGCGAGCGCCGCCGCCTTCTCCGCCGCGCGCTTGGAGGGCCCAACGGCCAGGGCCGGCTCCAGTCCCTTGACCGTCACTTCGACCTCGAACAGCGGCTGGTGTGCCTCCCCTTCCGAGCGCGTCACGCGATAGAAGGGTAGCGGCCGGCCGCGCCCCTGCGCCCATTCCTGCAAGGCGGTCTTGGGTTCCAGCGGCTTGGCCGCAAGTGCGCCGATCTGGCTTTCCCACGCCGACAGGATGAAGCGGCGCGCCGCGTCCAGCCCGCCGTCGAGATAAAGCGCGGCGATCACCGCCTCGCACGCGTCGGCCAGCATCTTCGGGCGGCCGCGCGCGCCGCCGACGGCGTCCGCAGGCGCCACGACAAGATAAGCACCGAGGTCGATCGCCAGGGCAATTTTGGCCAGCGCTTCGCGGCCGACCAGCGCGGCAAGCCTGGGCCCAAGCTCTCCTTCGCGGGCTTCCGGAAAGCGGTCGATCAGCGCTTCGGCGACGACCAGGCCGAGCACGCGATCGCCCAGAAACTCCAGCCGCTCGTTGTCGATCGCGCCGGCGCGCCCATGGGCCGCACCGGAATGCGTGATCGCCTGGATCAGCAGCCCCTGGTCGCGGAACTGGTGTCCAAGCGCCAGCTCAAGATCATGTAAGCCGGACGCGACCGCGCCATTCAATGGATCGGCCCGAAGAAGCGGCTGAAGCGCAGGGTCCATGGCCAGCGCCAGAATTCCCAGAGGTGCGCGCCGGCGGTGAGCGAGATGAAGCGCCGGTCGGCGCGGCCCACCAGGTTCTCGAGGGGAACGTAGCCGAGGTCGAGCCGGCTGTCGTTCGAGTTGTCGCGATTGTCGCCCATGGCGAAGAAATCGCCGGGCGGCACGACAAACACGCCCGTGTTGTCCACCGACATCGAATCTTCGGGCAATGTCGTGGGATCACCCAGGATCCGGTGAACTACGCCGTTCGGCATCGTCTCGATATATTGATAGCGAACATCGCTGGTCGGACGTTGGTAGTTATCGTCCCAATCCTGGACCAGGTAATCGCCGATCCGCTGGCGCTTCGACGGCTCGCCATTGATGATCAGAATGCCGTCCTTCACCTGAATCCGGTCGCCCGGCAGGCCGACGATACGCTTGATGTAATCTTCGCCGGTATGCGGGTTGATGAACACGGCGACGTCGCCGCGCTCCGGCAGGCTGCCAAAGATCCGACCGTGCAGGAAACCCGGCGCCCAAGGCAGCGAATAGCGGCTGTAGCCGTAAGAGAACTTCGATACGAAGACATAGTCCCCGGTCAGCAGGGTCGGCGTCATCGAGCCTGAAGGAATGTTGAATGGCTCGAACGCGAGCGTCCTGACTGCGAGCGCAATCAGCAGGGCATAGACGATGGTCCGGATGTCCTCGCCTACGCTTTCGCTCTTTTCCGTGCGCGCAGCCACCGTCTTGCTCATATCACACCCGTTGCCATCGTCTCCGCGGGAATACCCGGGGAAAACGCCGAAATGATGACCATCGCCTGCGCCAGCGGCGGCTCGTCCGTCATCGTCAGGTCGATCCTGACGGTCATGCCGGGCGGCGTCAGCAGCTCCAGCCGTGCAAGCGCCCCGCCGGTCAGCACCAGGGTCGGACGTCCGCTTGGCAGATTGACGACGCCCATGTCGCGCCAGAACACTCCGGCCCGGAAGCCGGTGCCGAGCGCTTTAGCACAGGCTTCCTTGGCGGCAAACCGTTTGGCATAAGTCGCTGCCGTGGTCAGCGGCCGCCGCGCCGCCTTGGCCCGCTCGGTGTCCGTGAAGATGCGCTCCAGGAAGCGATTGCCGAACCGCTCGATCGACTTCTCGATCCGTCTGATGTCGATCAGGTCGCTGCCGAGCCCCAGGATCATCATCCCGGTGTCGCCCCGCGCGCCGCGGCGATCCGGACGCGCATCTCGCGGATCGCCGCCTCGACCCCGATGAAGATCGCCTCTCCCACCAGGAAATGCCCGATATTGAGCTCGGCGATCTCCGGCAGCGCCGCCACCGGCCCGACATTGTCGAAGGTGAGGCCGTGCCCGGCATGGACCTCCAGGCCAAGGTTGGCGGCGAGCGCCGCGGCCTCCGCTAGGCGCTGAAGCTCGGCTGCATCGCCTTCGGCATGGGCATAGGCGCCGGTGTGCAGCTCGATCACCGGCGCACCAACCGTGCGGGCGGCGCGGATCTGCTCGGGGTCGGGCGCGATGAACAGCGAAACGCGGATCCGCGCTTCGCTCAGCCGGCCGACGACGCGCGCGATCCAATCGGCATTCCCGGCCACATCCAGCCCGCCCTCGGTCGTGCGCTCGGCCCGACGTTCCGGCACCAGGCAAGCCGCATGCGGCGCGAGCCCGGCCGCGATCGCCGCCATCTCGTCCGTCGCCGCCATTTCCAGGTTCAGCGGCAGGCTGGTCGCGGCCATGATCCGCGGCAGGTCGTCGTCGCCGATATGGCGGCGATCCTCCCTCAGATGCGCCGTGATGCCGTCCGCACCCGCTCCCGCCGCAGCGACGGCGGCGCGGACCGGGTCGGGGTGCGTGCCGCCTCGTGCGTTGCGCAAGGTGGCGACGTGGTCGAGGTTGAATCCGAGCCGCGGAACGGCGACGACTCTGGTCATAGGGAGATACGCCTCACTGGCTGCGGGCGCGGTCGACCTGGTTGATCACCGGGGTCGCGCGCAAGGCGGCGATGATGTTGGTCAGGTGCTTCACGTCAACAACCTGGATGTCGATCAGCAGCTCCCAGAAATCCGTCGTGCGGCTCGTGATCTTCAGATTGATGATGTTGCCGCCATTGCGGCCGATTACCGTCGAAACCGTCCCGAGGCTGCCGGGCTCGTTGGCGATGGTAACCGCGAGCCGTCCGACATGGGCGCTCTGCTCCGCCTCGTCGTCCCACGAGATATCGAGCCAGCGCTCGGGGGTCTCAGAAAAGCTTTCCAGCGTCTCGCAATCGATCGTGTGGACGGTGACGCCTTTGCCAGTCGTGACGATGCCGACGATCCGGTCGCCCGGCAACGGATGGCAACAGCGCGCGAAATGCACCGCGAGCCCGGGAATAAGGCCGCGAATCGCAAGCGGCCGCTCCTTGCCCTTTGGCTTCGCTTTGGGGGCAAAGGGAACGACATTGGCCTCGGCCGCCTCTTCGCTCGAGGATACGGCGGGCTTCTGCGCCGGGAACATGCTGGTGAAGACTTCTCGGGTCGTGCGATTGCCGGCGCCGATCTCGGCATAGAGATCGTCCGCACTCTCGGCGCGGAACGACTTCAGGATCGGCAGCAGCGCCTTCTCGGCGAAATCATGCCCCTCCTGCCGGAACGCCTTCTGAAGCATCGCCCGCCCCAGCGTCACATATTCCTGACGCTGCTGGGCGCGTACATAGCGCCGGATCCGTGCCCGCGCCTTGCCGGTGACGACGAAGCGCTCCCAGGCCGGCGACGGCGTCTGGGTCTTGGAGCGGATGATCTCGACCTGGTCGCCGTTACCGAGCTGGCTGTTCAGCGGCACGATCCGGCCATTCACCCTTGCGCCGACGCAATGGTCGCCGACTTCAGAATGGACGGCATAGGCGAAGTCCACCGGGGTTGCGCCGCGCGGCAGCGCGATCAGGTCACCCTTGGGTGTGAAGCAGAACACCTGGTCCTGGAACAGCTCGAGCTTGGTGTGCTCCAGGAATTCCTCAGGCTTTTGCGCCTGCTCGACGATTTCGAGAAGCTCGCGCAACCACCGATACTGTCTGCCGTCCGATCGTTCGTGCGATTTGTAGGCCCAGTGCGCGGCGACGCCGAGCTCCGCCTCTTCATGCATTTCGCGGGTGCGGATCTGGATTTCGATGCGATGCCGCTCCGGCCCGATCGCGGCGGTGTGAAGGCTGCGGTAGCCATTGGGCTTGGGCGTCGAGATATAGTCCTTGAAGCGCCCTGGGACGGTCGGATAGCGGCCGTGGATGACGCCCAGCACCTGGTAGCATTCCGGAATCGTCTCGACCACGACGCGAAACGCCATGATGTCCGAGAGCTGCTCGAACGCGACGTTCTTGATCTGCATCTTGCGCCAGATCGAATAGGGCGCCTTCTCCCGGCCCGATACCGATACCTTGATGTCCTCCGCCTCGAAGTCGCGCTTGAGTTGCGCGACGATGCGCTCAGCCAGATCGCCGCCTTCCTTGCGGAGATGGGAGAGCCGGGTCAGAATACCGTCGCGCGCATCGGGATTGAGCTCGGCGAAAGCGAGGTCCTCGAGTTCGTCCTTGATCGTGTGGATGCCGATGCGCTCGGCCAGCGGCGCGTAGATTTCCAACGTTTCGCGGGCAATGCGGCGGCGCTTCGTCTTATCGGCGATGTAATGTAGCGTCCGCATATTGTGGAGTCGGTCGGCGAGCTTGACCAAAAGGACGCGGATATCCTCCGACATCGCCAGCACGAGCTTACGGAAATTCTCCGCCTGGCGGGTCTGGTAGTTGGCCTCGCCCAGCTCGGAATTCTGCAGCTCGATCCGCGACAGCTTGGTCACGCCGTCGACCAGCCGCGCGATCTCGGGACCAAAAAGCCGCTCGATCTCGGGCAAGGTCGCGGCCGTGTCCTCAATCGTGTCGTGCAGGAGCGCGGTGACGATGCTGGCGCTGTCGAGCTTCATGCCGGTGAGAATCCCGGCGACCTCGAGCGGATGCGAGAAATAGGAATCGCCGGAAGCCCGGAGCTGGCTTCCGTGCATCTTCAACGAATAGACATAGGCGCGGTTGAGCGCGTCCTCGTCGGCGTTGGGATCATAGGCTTTGACCCGCTCGACCAACTCATACTGGCGGATGATAGCGCGCTTGGAGGGCTGCGGCGCGACGCTCATGCGTTCCACCCCGCTCGCTCGGGCCGGCCCGCTCGGTCGGGTTGGCTGGCCTGCCGAGAGGACGAGGCGGCCCGCGCCACGGTGGGAGGGTTACTCTTCGTCGGCGTCGAAATCGTCAGCCGGCTCCATGCCATGGCCCGGGATCGATTCCTCGTCGTCGTCGAGCGATGGGTCGAGATTGGCGTCATCGCCCAGCGCCAGATCGCCCTCGTCGCCCGGATCGATAATGCCTTCCTCGGCCAGGGTCTGCAATTCGCCCTCGGGCCTGACCCAGCCCTGCTCGCCTTCCATGAGGTCGATGATCTCGTCCTCATGCTCGTCGGAGGCAATGACCTTCTGATGGCCGCGCACCAGTGACTCGCGGAGGTCTTCCAGTGAGACGGTTTCGTCCGCAATCTCGCGCAGCGCAACGACGGGATTCTTATCGTTGTCGCGCTCAACCGTCAGCGTCATGCCGCCGCCGATTTCCCGCGCCCGTTGCGAGGCCATCATGACCAGCTCGAACCGGTTGGGAATCTTGCGAACGCAATCTTCGGCAGTAACTCGCGCCATAATCCAAATGCCTCAAGGATGCAACGTGATTTGTACATGTAAATCGCTGGACCGTCGGGTGCAAGGCCACGGGAAAGCAATGCTTCGATACGTCGCCGTGCGGAGTCCCCAAAGCGCCGTGGCAAACTAGCTCCCGGCAAACCGTGCCCCAGCCATCCAGAACCTGTTGCGGGGCCGCGTGCCATGGCGCAATCCATTGCAAATGGATAAGCGATGCGCGTGGGTGCTTGGCACTCATGTCGACAAAAATCTGCCCGTTTCCTGGCGAAATTCGTCTGAAAATTTTCGCTGTTTCACAGGTCGATAAAGACACGGTCTTGTCGATCTGCGAGGGTTGCCGAGCACGGCGATCGGTTTACATTAAAGACATTGCTTCACAGCACCGGCGACTTTGTCGTCGAACTCCAATTAGGGCATCTGCGACATTTTGCGAGAAAATTATGGCCAATGATTATCAGTCCCGTCCGGGCGAACCGGAGGCCGAGGCGTCGGGCAAGAGCGCATTCGACTTCGTCTTCTACAAAGAGGAACGCTCGGCTATCTTCATCGATGGCGCGAACCTCTACGGCGCCGCCCGGGCGCTGGGCTTCGAGATCGATTACAAGCTGCTGCTGCGCTGGGGCGCCGCGAAAAGCCGGCTGATCCGCGCCTTCTACTATACGGCACTGATCGAGGATCAGGAATATTCCCCCATCCGGCCGCTGGTCGATTGGCTAGATTACAACGGCTACACCATGGTCACCAAGCCGACCAAGGAATTCACCGACGCGTCCGGCCGGCGCAAGATCAAGGGCAACATGGATATCGAGCTCGCCATCGACGTGATGGAGATGGCCGAGCATGTTGACCACATCCTGCTGTTCTCGGGCGACGGCGACTTCCGCCGGCTGGTCGAGGCGGTGCAGCGCAAGGGTGTGCGCGTCACCGTCGTGTCGACCGTGCGCTCCCAGCCGCCCATGGTGGCAGATGAGTTGCGCCGTCAAGCCGACCATTTCCTGGAGTTGCAGGAATTGGCGCCGTTCATTGCCCGCAAGCACCAGCCGCGAACCTACGACTCCGGCAGTGAGGGCGACGAAGACCTGGACGCCCTCCCGGCGCACCTTACCCGTCCCAGGGGCGGGACCGAGGTTTAGCAAAGCGGTTCTGTTCATCAGCAGACGCCTGCCGGTTTCCGATACACTCGCTCTCGTGAGGTAGAATCGTCTAACATCGTCTCAAGAATAGCCGGCTCGCTCTCTGGGCGGCGGATGGGGGGACGATGAACACGGTTCTGTTGATTGTGCATGGCTTGCTGGCGGTCGCGCTGTTGGGCGCGATCACCCATCAGGCGCTCAGCGTCGGACGACGCGGACAAGGGCAGCGGCGTTCCTTCGCCGGCAAATTCCGCGGCGTCGCGCCAACTTCGTATTCCAATGCGATCATCGTGCTGTTCGTCGTCACCTGCATCGGCGGCGCCGTGCTGTACCCGCCCTATCGGCTGGACGTGCGTCCGGCGCTGGAGGATCTGGGTCTGCGGGCCGCGAATGGCGTCTTCGAGATCAAGGAGCATCTCGCTGCGATCGGCCTCGGCGTGCTGCCCGCCTACTGGTTCTTCTGGAAAACTCCATTGGCGGCCGAAGGCGCCCAGGCGCGCAAATACCTGACGTGGATTCTCGCTTTCATCGTCTGGTGGAATTTCCTTGTCGGCCATGTGCTCAACAACATTCGGGGACTATTCTAATGAAAGGCCAGGGAAAGTATTCCATTTTCTCGATCACGTTCGGCATCGTCTACACGGTCGAGTTCTATCTTAATTGGACACTTTTCAAATATTACCCACTCACCCGGCAATTTCATATCGAGGACCAACCGGTGAAGGCCGGACCGCCCATCTCGTGGTACGCCTGGATCGTCGGTGCGCTGATCGCGGGAGCCCTGATCGCATCGCTGATTCCACGGCGGTGGAGCGACAGGCTCTCGCCAACCTTCGCCTGGCTCGCGCCGGCGCTGCTGATCGTCGCGGTCCTGGTCTACGAGAAGCGCTGGTTCGTCTGACCGAAGGTTGCGTCGACGGTTGGAATATTTCAAAGTTGGAACTATATTGGGCTATGTATGGAGGGGAGCATGAGATCAAAGCATCGCTCTTTGCTGTCCCTGGGAGGGGGCGTTCTCGCACTGGGTTTTCTGACAGCCGGCGTGGCATTAGCGAACGGCGGAGAGTTCTTCACGCCCGCGCCCGAGCACGGCAAGGTCGATCTGGTCTATTTCGGCAATATCAAGGACACCGACGGCAATTATCTCGACAATGCCGAGATGACCGTCCATGTCGACGGGATCGGTATGACCTTCCCGTTCGACAATGACCGGCCCGGCCATTACCGCAGCCCCGACATTGGTGCGCAGATCAAGGATAACGGCGAGGCCGTCGACCCCAGCAAGATCACAATCACCTGCGCCAAGAAGGGCTACAAGGTCGTACGCCCAGCGAAGGACTCGGTGCCTCTCAAGCCCGAAGGCACGTACGAGATCGATTTCGTCCTGGCGAAAGACAACCAGAGTTAGCGGAGCGGCGGCGCGTATAAGAGCCCGCCCTCAGTCCACGGCCTGTTTCGGCCGCGATCGAGCCGGACCGCACTGTCGGGACCGAGATTGCGGTCGTACATCTCGCCGTAATTCCCGATCGTCTTGATGATCCGGTAGGCCCAGGTTTCCGGCAGGCCGAGCGCCTCGCCATTTCCCGGGATTGTCCCCAGCAGCCGCGCGACGTCGGAGTCGCCGCTGCCGCGGAGCGCATCGACGTTCTTCGACGTGACGCCAAGCGCCTCGGCCTTGATCATTGCGAAAATCGTCCAGCGGACGATCAGGAAGAAGCGGTCGTCCCCCTGGCGAACGAGCGGAGCCAAAGGCTCCTCGGAAATCATCTCGGACAGGATACTATAATCGGTTGGCCGCAACGCGTCGGCGCGGATCGCACCCAACATGGAAATGTCCGCGCTGTAGACGTCGCATTCACGCGCGAAGAAGCGCCTCTCGCCATCGGCTCGCCCGTCGGTCACGATGAGAGTCGCCGCGATGGCACGGAGCTTCAAATAGTGCGAGAGATTCCAGCCCCAATCCTCTCCAGGATCAACACAAATTCGTTTTCCTGAGAAATCGGCTGAAGTCGAATAGCCCGACGCTTTCGGCACCAGGAACCCCTGGCCGTCATAGAAGGTGATCGGCCCGAACAACACCTCCTGCCCGGCTTCGCGGGTCAGCGTCCAGGTCAGGCGACGAACGACCAGATCGAGATCGGGATTGTCGCGAAGCTGGGTGACTGACGAGGCGGTGACGAAACGGACATTGCCCGGCTCGCCCAGGATGGCGGCGGCGACGGCACGGCACGTGTCGATGTCGAACCCGCTATAATGGCCATCGGCACCGACCAAGGCGAACCCCGCGACACCAGGATGCACCCCGCAGGTCACCGCGCCGCGTTGCCGGATTTGGTCGAGCCGGTCGGCAGCCCGGGACTGCACGACCGGCAGAAACGCCGCGAGGCAGATGAGCGCGGCGGCGATGGGCCGGTTTCTCACCCCCTGTTCCGCATCAGCCGCGCTTTGTCCCGCTGCCAGTCGCGTGCCTTCTCAGCCTCGCGCTTGTCCTCCTTGCGCTTGCCCTTGGCGAGGCCCAGCTGCACCTTGGCGATGCCGCGCGGGTTGAAGTAGAGCGCGAGCGGTACGATTGTGATCCCCTCACGGCGGATTGATCCCAGCAGCTTTCCCAATTCGCGGCGATGGAGCAAAAGCTTTCGCGGGCGCTTCACCTCGTGCTGGAGATGGCGATGCGCCTGCTTGTATTCCGGGATATGCGCGTTGATCAGGAACAACTCGCCATCGATCTCGTTGGCGTAGGATTCGTTGATGCTCGCCTGGCCTGTGCGGAGCGATTTGACCTCAGTGCCCGCGAGCACGATCCCGGCCTCGACCGTTTGCTCGATGAAGTAATCGTGCCGCGCACGACGGTTTTGCGCCGCTATCCGGCCAGGCTCGTTATGGGGATCGGCCATAAAGCAGGATCAGTTGAGAAGGCCGGCGAAACGCAAGGCCGAATCGACGGCGGCCCGCGTCGCGGCCGACGCTTCCACCAGCGGCAGGCGCAGACTGCCGTTGCCGAAGCCGAGTCGGCTCACGGCGTATTTCACCGGCACCGGATTGACTTCGGCGAATAGCGCGAGGTTGAGCGGCGTCAGCATGTCGCGCACACGCGCCATCTCCGCAAGATTGCCGGCTCGCCACGCGTCCTGAAGCGCGGCGCAGAGCGCGGGCGCGACATTGGCGGTGACAGAGATGCAGCCATGCCCACCCTGGGCCAGGAAGGCGGCAATGCTGGGGTCCTCGCCCGAAAGCTGGCAGAAGCCGGGGCCGATCGCGTGGCGTGTACGGGTCGGGCGAGTCAGGTCGGCAGTGGCGTCCTTGACGCCGACGATGCGCGGCAACTCGGCCAATCGCGCCATTGTCTCGACGCTCATATCGATGACGCTGCGCCCCGGAATATTGTAGATAATGATCGGCAGGCCGACAGAATCATGGATCTCCTTGTAATGCCGGTACAAACCCTCCTGGCTGGGCTTGTTGTAGTACGGGGTGACAACCAGCGCCGCATCGGCGCCAGCCCGCTCTGCCGCGCGGCTCAGACTCACGGCTTCGGCAGTGGAGTTGGAGCCGGTGCCGGCGATGACCGGCACGCGGCCGGCAGTTGCCTCGACGCACAACCGGATGACACGCTCATGCTCGTCGTGCGACATGGTCGCCGATTCGCCTGTCGAGCCCGACGGCACCAAGCCGTTCGACCCTTCGGCGATCTGCCATTCGACAAAGCGCTGAAAGGTGTCGTCGTCGATGTTGCCGTCGGTAAAGGGCGTTATTAGAGCAGTGATGGACCCGAAGAACATGTATAACCTCCGCGGGGCTTTCGCCCACCTGGCCCGGAACTTAGTCGCCAGCGCGGGAGCGGGCAAGGCAAGCTGCGCATGGGCGCCATTCGTGCTGGCCGCCGGGCTCATGCTGTCGATGCCTGGCCAAGCGTCGGCCGCGTTCACGGCAGCCGAAACGGCGGCCACGCGAACGGCCATGCTCGACATCGACAAGGGCGACATGGCCGGTGCCTATGAGGCCGCCGAGCGCGCACATTTCCCGCTTTTGACGAAGCTCGTGACCTGGTTCGACCTGACCCGACCGGGCACGACGGCCGACTTTGCCACGATCAACGCTTTTGTCGACCTGAACCAGGACTGGCCCTATCAAGCACTGCTCAGGAAGCGCGCCGAGGACGCGATCACCGACAGCACCCCGCGGGCACAGATTCTGGCCTGGTTCCAACGTTTCCCGGCTCAGGGCCCAAACGGAGCCAGCCGCTATATCGATGCCCTGATCATGAGCGGCAGGCGGCCGGATGCCGAGGCGACGGCGCGCCAGTTTCTGATCGACGGGACCATGACCAGTCCCCAGGTCATCGAATTCAACGGCCGCTATCAATCGATGCTGCGCGAAGTCGATTTCGAGCTGCGGTGCGACCGGCTGATCTGGGCAGGAAATGTCGAGGATGCCACGCAGCTGCTGCCGTTCCTATCTGCGCAGCGTCGCGCCGTGATGCAGGCCCGAATCGCCTTTGCCAGCCAGTCTACGCAGGCGCCGGCGATGCTCGCGCAGCTGCCGCCGGAGCAACAGAACGACCTCGGTCTGCTTTACGAACGCATGCGCTGGCTGAGGCGCCAGAATCGCGATGCCGAGGCAATCGCGCTGCTCGGCATCGCGCCGCCCACCCTGCCTCATGCCGAGCTGTGGTGGAACGAACGGGCGATCCTTGCCCGCCGGGCCCTTGAGGCGGGCGACCCCAAGGAGGCGTACGAGCTGGCGCGCGATCACCGTCAAGCGAGCGGCGCGGCGCTGGCGGATGGCGAGTGGCTATCCGGCTGGTTGGCGCTTCGCTTCCTCAACGACCCCAAAGCTGCGCTGGCCCATTTCGAGTTGATGAAGACCAACGTCACGGCGCCGATCAGTAGCGCCCGCGCATACTATTGGGCCGGTCGCGCCAATGAAGCGCTGAATGATCCGGATGCAGCGCAGCGTGAGTACGCTCACGCTGCGGAATATATCGGAACCTTCTATGGCCAGCTCGCGCTCGCCAAAATCAATCCGGCGGCGCGGCTCACCTTGCCGCCCCAGCCAGCGATTGCCGGCCTGGATGCCCGCGCCTTCAGCAACCGCGAGCTGGTCCAGGTCACCGAGCTCCTCGCCGCGGTCGGTATGTCGAGCCGCGGCGATCCCTTTGTGCGCCGGCTGGGCGAGCTCGCCAGGACGCCGGAGGATGCCCTGCTCGCCATGCGACTTGCCAAGCAGAACAACTCGCTGGCAGCGGAGGTTCAGGTTGCCAAGAAGTTGATGCAAGGCGGCATGCCGGTTCTGGCGGACGGCTATCCGGTGATCGGCCAGCTTGGCCCCAGGACACCCGAGCCGGCGCTGGTGCATGCCGTCATCCGCCAGGAAAGCATGTTCGATGCCAGCGCAGTCAGCTCGTCGGGCGCGCTCGGCCTCATGCAGCTGATGCCAGCCACGGCGCGGACGCTGGTCAGCAAGCTCAAGATCAGGAAGTTCAAGATCGACTCACTGACCGCGGACCCACGATCGAACGTGGTGCTAGGCGCCAATTATTTGGCCGAGCTGGTCGACCGGTTCGGCGGTTCATACGTAATGGCCGTGGCCGGCTACAACGCCGGACCTGGCCGGGTTTCCGGTTGGGTCCGCGACAATGGCGACCCGCGGCCGAAGCTCGAGGACACGATCGATTGGATCGAGAAGATCAGCGTCGGCGAAACCCGCAACTACGTTCAGCGGGTGCTCGAAAACCTGGAAATTTACCGCGCGCGACTGGAAGGCGGGTCGACCCGGAACGACATCGTCAAGGATTTGGTGCGGTAGTCGGGCGATTATCCGATCCAGTGCCGCACCGGGCCGGTATCGACATGGACGAAATCGTCGCTGGGATAGTAGCCAACGCCGCCGAGCTCCATGGCGAGCGCGGTCTTGCGGACAGCGGCCAAGCGGGTTCCGGGAAGGCGAAGGTCGATCGCCCTGCCCTCGATATGCAGCGAATGCACGGCAACTCCAGCCGACGCCTCGTGCATCCATGCATTGGTTTCGGGCGAGCGATAGCCACACACAACTTCCACCGGCGCCGTGCTGTGCGTCCGGCCGCGCAAGGAATGGACAAGATCGAGCAAGGCGGGATCGATCGGGTGGATCTTATTGTTCCAGTGGTCGCGCAGCAGCACGTTGATGGCGCGCAACGCGTCCGGCGCGTACTTGCCGTTATGCCAATACTCGGCCTTCAGCCGTTCACCCGTGTGCAGATTGTGGAAGGAAAGCTCACGCGCCACCGCCTTCGGCAGGCCTAGCGCCCTGGCCGGAACTGGCGCTGCGAGCATCACCGCCAGACCCAAGCTGGCCTTCAAGGCCACGCGACGTCCCGACGCGACCGTCGTCGGACAGGAACCCAGCCCCTTCGTTTGATCTCTCATCCCTGTTCAGGTCCGTGCCGTCGTTGTCTAAGGACGCCACGGTTGCAGGGGGCGCAGAAAAAATCAAGAAAAAGATTTAATTATTCAACAGCACCGGCAAGTGTAAATCCGTCGGACGCGCTAATGATATAATATACTTAGAGCACGCCCCCGACAGCGACACGATCCGGCCCGTGTTTCGCTGTATTTACCGATCGCGACTTATGCATCGCCTTCCACAGCCGCGCGTCCCGGCCATAGCTGTCTTCGCCTAGAACCAGATGGCCGTTCGAGTCGAGCCATGCCGTGCGATAGACGAGAGACACCGGCACTGGCCTCGACAGCGCAATGTGATGCGTTTCCCACGTTTCCGTCAGCGTTTCGAGGCTCTCGGGCAGGTTCGCCAACCGGTCGTCGAGCAGCAGGGCTGCCAGATCCGCAGCCTTGCCGAGCCGGATACAGCCATGGCTGTAGGCGCGCAGCGCATAGCGGAACTTCGCGGCGTCGGGCGTGTCATGCAGGTAGATGTCCTGGTCGTTCGGCATCACGAACTTGTAATGCCCGAGCGGATTGGTCGGCCCCGGCGGCTGGATCAGGCGTACATGCCCATCCGACTCGTGCCGCGCGATTCCGCGGCCGGACAGGTAATCCGAGTCGGCGCGGATCTGCGGCAGGATTTCCTTGATCACTTTGGGCGGCAGCGTCCAGTTGGGGTTGAGGACCACCGTGGTGATCTGCGTGCTGAGAATCGGCGTCTGGTTGTCAGCGGTGCCGACCACGACCGGCATGGTCATGATCGGCTGCCCGTCCTGATAGACCTTGAGCGAATAGGCCGCGAGATTGACCTCGACCGCACGGCCGATATCTGGGATATCGATCCAGCGCTGACGTTCCATGTTGACGACCGCCTGCTGCATCCGGGCTTCGGCCGGTACGTCGAGGGCCGCCCGCGTGTCCTTGCCGATCACCCCGTCCGGCTTGATCCCGTGCTGCGCCTGGAAGAGCGACACCGCCGCCACCAGTTGCTTGTCGTAGAGGTCGGTATTCGCTGCGGCGATCGGCCTGGTCGGCGATGCAATGCGATGTTCGGCAAGCAGCCGCAGCCGCAGCGCCGGAATAACGGGATCATGCGCACCGGGATGGATCGTTGGCCCGTCGGGTAAAGGCTGCCACCCGCCAGCCTCGACCAGGGACCGTAGCGAGGCCAGCATGTCGCCGAGCGCGCGATATTCGGGTGTCGACGGCGGCAAGGTGGTGAGCAGCGCCGCGAACGCGTCTGGCGAAAGCAGCGCTGCGGATGCCATGTAACGTGGAATATCGAGTCCAAGCCGCGGGCTTGTACGCTCGTCGGTCTGCTGTGGTGACAGGCGACCGGTGGACACATCGCTTGCATACCGCAGAAGCCCATCGGTGATCAGCAGGTCGCGATCGACACGCGCGGGCTCCGCTGAGGCGTCGGCGAGCGCGGCGATTTCCCGCACATGATAGTCGGCGGGCTCCAGCCCCTCCGTATCAGCTGACGCGAGCGCGCGGTACACCGCCAGAGCCTTCAGCTCCAAGCCGGAATCTTCTCCGTTCCCGTCAGGCCCGCTCCACGCAGGCGCATAGCCCCGTGCGGCATAGAATCCGCGCAGCGCATCCTTATCCAAGGTCTGGCCACCGGCGACGACCGGCCCGGGGCCTAGAAGGCGAATCATGATGACGGCGCTCGCGGAATCGGGAGCGGCCTGGGCCTGCCCCGACCAGAACGAAATCAGAATGGCGGCGCCAAACGCCATGGCGACCAATCGCAGAATGCCGGGCCGTCGCATCGTAGGTTTCTAATCGCTGCAGGTAGTTCGTGACACACTGTAACTCTTTATATGAAACCCTCCGTGGCCCGGCGCGTTCGCTTGGCAGCGAATAATCATCGCTGTTGCGCCTCGGCAACAGTGCCTTATCGTCCCTGGAATGCGGGGGGCTTTTTCTCCACGAAGCTCGTCACGCCCATTGCGAAGTCGTCGGTCAGCGCACTGCTGGCGAAGGATTCGGTCTCCTCCGACAGCTGCTCCTCGAAGCTGTTGTCGTCCGCCTGGTTCAGCAGCGCCTTGGTGCGGGCATAGGCCAACGCTGGGCCCTTAGCCAGCCGTGCGGCAAGTTGCGCGGTGGCAGCTTCCAGCTCGGCCACGGGAACGACCCGGTTGACCAGGCCCCACCGATCGGCCTCCGCCGCGCCGAACCGGTCGCCCAGCAACGCGATCTCGGCGGCGCGCTTCTGGCCGACGGTCCGCGGCAGCAGGAAGCTGGCGCCGCCATCCGGCGAGGTCGCCAGATGGATGTAGGCCAGGGTGAATTTCGCGTTATCCGCAGCAAGCGCAAGGTCGCAGGCGATCATCAGGCTGAGGCCGAATCCGGCGCAGGCGCCCTGCACGCTGGCGATCACCGGCTTCGGCATCCGCCTCAGCACGAGCGCGATCCGCTGCGCATGCTCGACCATCTGGACCACAGCCGGCCGAAACTGCCTGCGATCCGGAAATTCTTCGAGCTTCTTGTAGAAATGACCGATGTCACCGCCGGCCATGAAGTGCTCGCCAGCGCCGCGGATGACCAGGACCCGCACCTGCGGATCCGCCTCCAGCATCGCCAGCGCCTTCAGCATCTCATCTGCGAGGGCGTTATTGAGGGCGTTGAGGACCGTCGGACGATTGAGCGTGATGGTGCCTACGCCTTCGGCAACGGAAACCAGGATGGGGGATTCTTCGGCGGCCATGGCGGAACTGCTCCTTGCTGGAATGCGAAGGAGCGGTATCAGGCGGAGCGCGAAATCGCAACCATCGGCCTTCCTCAGACGTGCGGCGAAACCGGATAACGCCGCTGAAACAGAGGAAAGCGGGGCGTTTCCAATACCGTAACTTGTCTGTATCTTGCCTGACCAATGCCGTCCCGCCGCCGCCTGCTCTCCGCGTTTTTCTTGCTTCCGGCCGCCTTCCGACCCGCGTCGGGGGCGGAAGGCGCATTCGCGCCGGCGGTCGTCTATGACATCGGCGGCAAGTATGACAAATCCTTCAACCAGGCCGCCTCGGACGGCGCGCAGCGGTTCCGCGCCGACACCGGCATCTCCTATCGCGAGTTCGAGATCACGAGCCCAGTACAGCGCGAGCAGGTGCTGCGTGCGCTGGCGCGGCGCGACGTGTCGATCATCGCCGCCATCGGCTTCAACCAGGCGGGTGCAGTCACCACCGTCGCCCCCGAATTCCCGGAGGTGAAGTTCACCGTCGTCGACGCCGTCGCGGAGGGGCCAAACGTGCAATCGGTCGTGATGCGCGAGGAGGAAGGCTCTTATCTCGTCGGCATCCTGGCGGCGATGGCATCGCGGACGGGAAAGGTAGGCTTCATCGGCGGCATCGACGTGCCCCTGATCCGCCGCTTCTGTGTCGGCTACGCCGCCGGAGCCCGCAGCGTCGACCCCGACATCGAGACGATCGAGAGCATCGTCGGCGATACGCCCATCGCCTGGGACGACCCGACCCGGGGCGCGGAGCTGGCGCGGAGCCAGTTTGGCCGCGGCGTCGACGTGGTGTTCGCTGCCGCGGGGCAGACCGGCCTCGGGATCTACCAGGCCGCCAAGGACATGGGAAAGCTCGCAATCGGCGTCGATTCCAACCAGGACTCCATCCATCCCGGCACGATGCTGACCTCCATGGTCAAGCGGGTCGACAAGGTCGTCTACGATGCCTTCGTCACTGTCCGCGACGGGACGTGGCGACCCGGATTGCGGAGCCTGGGGCTGGCCGAAGGCGGCGTGGGTTGGACGCTCGACCAGTATAATCGCACGCTGATCAGCCCGGCGATGGAAGAGCGCGTGCGGGCAGCCGAGGCCGAGATCATAGCGGGCCACATCAAAGTGCCGTCCGTCTAGTGGCAAGCGAGCCTCCTGCCCTGGAACTCGACGGGATCGAGAAGTCCTTCGGCGCCGTCCACGCTAATCGCGGGATTTCCATTCGCTTCGCGCGGGGCAGTATCCACGGGGTGGTGGGCGAGAACGGCGCCGGCAAATCGACCTTGATGAGCATTATCTACGGGCTTCAGCGCGCGGATGCCGGCACGATCCTGGTCGACGGTCGGCCGGTGGTGATGGAACGCCCGAGCACTGCCATCGCCCACGGGATCGCCATGGTCCATCAGCACTTCATGCTGGTGGACCGATTCACGGTTCTGGAGAACCTGCTGCTGGGCACCGAATCCGCGCTGCGGATGGACAAGGCGCTGGCGCAAGCACGGCGCAAGCTGGCGGAGCTTGGAGAGACCTACGGCATCCGCCTGCCGCCCGACGCCCGAATCCGCGACCTGTCGGTCGGCGAGCGCCAGGCGGTTGAGATCCTGAAGGCACTCTTTCGTGACGCGCGCATCCTTATCCTCGACGAGCCGACCAGCGTGCTGACGCACGAGCAGGCGGAGCGCCTGTTCGCCATTCTGCGCACGCTGCGCGACGACGGCCGGACCGTGATCTTCGTCAGCCATAAGCTGGGCGAGGTCATGGCACTCACCGACCGTGTCACGGTCCTGCGCCAGGGCCGTGTCGTCGGCGAAACGGCGACCGCCGACACTGATCCCGACGCGCTGGCGACGATGATCATCGGCGGCACGGTTGATCTGGGGCGGATCGGCGGTCCCGCCGCACCGGGAGACACGCTGCTCTCCGTCCATGCGCTCCGCGTGCGGGACCGTCGCGGCGTTCGCAAGGTGGATGGAGTCGACCTCGCCATCCGGGCGGGCGAAATCGTCGCCATCGCGGGCGTCGCCGGCAGCGGCCAGTCGGAGCTGTTGCAAGCGGTGGCCGGAATCCTACCGACGGAGAGCGGGGCTATTCTCTGGCGCGGTCGCAAGATCGAGCCCGGGCATTGGGAACCCGGCGCAGTTCGGAAGCTCGGCATCGCGCACGTGCCGGACGAGCCCCGCCGCTTCGGCCTGGTAGCGGATTTCAGCGTCGCCGAGAACATAATCCTCGGCTATCACGCCGAGCCGCCCTTTGCCCGGTACGGGCTGCTGGAACCGGAGCACATCCTTGCAGATTGCGCCGCGGCGATCCGCGAATTCGATATTCGACCGCCCTTCCCCGAAATGCGCGCCGGTTCGATATCGGGCGGCAATCAGCAGAAGGTGATCCTGGCCCGCGAGCTGCGCCGCAACCCTGACCTGCTGCTGATCGGCGAGCCAACCCATGGCGTCGATATCGGCGCAGTCGCCGCGATCCAGGCCCGCCTTGCCACGCTGAGGATTCGCGGCAAGGCGATCTTCCTCGTGACCAGCGACCTCGACCAGATTCGTGCGCTGGCCGACCGCATCCTGGTCATGAGCGCCGGCCGTATCGTCGGCGAGATCGCACCCGAGGCGGCGACCGACAGAAGGCTGGGCCTGATGATGGGCGGCGTGGCGGGTGCGGCATGACCGATCAGCTGCCAAGGCCACGCAGGCCGCTGCTTGCGGCGGTCGCCCAGCCGATGCTGGAAGGCGTGGCCGGGCTCGTTGTCAGCGGCCTTGTTCTTCTGGGCATTGGCGTCGACCCACTGACAGCGTTCGGCAGTCTGCTGCGCGGCGCTTTCGGCTATCCTGAAGCGATCGGGTACACGCTCTATTATACGACCAGCTATATCTTTGCCGGGCTCGCGGTATGGCTGGCGCTGCGGGCCGGCTTGTTCAACATCGGCGGCGAAGGACAGATCTATCTGGGGGGCCTCGGCGCCGGGCTGGCTGCGATCGGGCTGACCGGTATGCCGGGATGGATCATCATTCCGGTCGCCTGCCTCGCTGGCATGTTGTTCGGGGCCGGCTGGGCGGCCGTTCCGGCCACGTTGCTCGCGCGGCGCGGCAGTTCGCTCGTCGTGACGACAATCATGTTCAACTTCCTTGCCGCCGCGCTCATGACCTGGCTCATGACCAGCGTGATGATCAAGCCGGGCCAGGCCGCGCCCGAGACGGCGACCTTCGACCAGGTTGCTTGGGTGCCGTCATTCGCCGACATTGCCGGATCGCTGGGGATGAAGATCGCCAAATCGCCGGCCAATGTCGGCCTGCTGCTGGCGCTGGCAGCTGTCGCCTTCACGCATTTTGCCGTGCGGCGCACGGTCTGGGGCTATCGGCTGCGCGTACTGGGCGGCAATCAGGACGCGGCTGCCTATGCTGGGATCGAGGCCGGACGCACCGCTCTTGGGGCACTGTGCGCCTCCGGCGCGCTCGCCGGGCTGGCGGGAGTCAACGAGGTGCTGGGCGTGCATCACCGGCTGATCCTCGACTTCCCGAATGGCGCGGGCTTCGTGGGCATCGCGATTGGGCTGATGGCCGGCAAGAGCGCCTGGGGCATTGTGCCGGCGGCGATCCTGTTCGCAGCGCTGGCGCAAGGCAGCGTCGACCTGATGATCGACAATCCGACGATCAACCGCGAACTGATCGTGCTGGTCCAGGGACTGGTCGTGCTGTTCGCGGGCGCGCTTCGCGGACAGATCAAGCTGCCGCGGCTCAGGACGGCCTGAGGCGGCGATGGGTGCTATCGAAACCGAGCTGCTGGTCGCAGCGGCCGCTGTCATCCGGCTGGCGACGCCTTTGACCTTGGCGGCGCTGGCCGGCCTGTTCGCCGAGCGCGCCGGTGTGGCCGACTTGGGGTTGGAAGGCAAGATGCTGGTCGGCGCCTTCGCGGCGGCGGCAGTTGCCGCGGTCACCGGCTCGGCCGCGGTCGGCCTCCTGGCCGCGATCGTAGCGGCAACGGTGTTTTCCCTGCTCCATTTCTACGTCACGGTCTGGAAGACCGGCGACCAGATCGTCTCCGGCATGGCGATCAACATCATCGCGGCGGGGTTGATGCCGACGCTGGCCTACGCGCTGTTCGCGCTTGGCGGCCAGACGCCGCGACTCGAGGACGGCGCGCGGCTCTTGGGACACGCACTGCCCTTCACGGTCTGGGCGAGCGGCGCGGGCTTTCTCGGGAGGCTCTATGCCAGCGTGATCGGTGGCCATAACAGCCTAGTCTACGCCACGGCTGCGGCGGTGCCGCTTGCGACGTTCCTGCTCTACCGCACGGGCTGGGGCTTGCGGCTACGTGCAGCGGGCGAAAACCCTGAAGCGCTGGCAGCGGCCGGCCGCAACGTCGTGCTGATCCGGCTGCAGGGCCTTGTCGTGAACGGTGTGCTGATCGGCCTGGCAGGTGCCTATCTGTCGCTCGCTGCCAATGCTGGCTATTCGCGTGATATGACCGCCGGCAAAGGTTATCTGGCGATCGCGGCTCTGATTCTGGGGCGCTGGCGCCCATGGCCAACGCTATGGGCCTGCTTGATGTTTGCCGCCGCCGACGCGCTCCAGGGCCGGTTGCAGGCCGTCGCGCTGCCGGGGGCGGGCATCATTCCGGCCCCCTGGATCACCGCGCTCCCCTACGTCGTCACCGTCATCGTGCTTGCGATCACCGGCCGCGGCCAAGCCATGCCGCGCGCGCTCGGCATCCCCTATCGCGGATCGCGCTGACCGAAAGGCCCCCGCGGTCACGGCGGTCAGGCGGCATCGCCCAGCTTCTTCGCCGCCTGCTGGACGCATGCCTCGAAGGCTGTGAGGTCGGTGTAGCGTTCGCGGCGCTTCGTCTTCCCGGTCACCACAGCCGCGCCGCTTTCGTGGATAGACGCATCGATCATCAAATTGTCGACGAAGCCGAACTGCTCCACACCGAGCTTTTGACTATCCTCGAAGACAATGCCGGGCAGCGGCGCCTTGCGGCGCTTGAAGCCCTTGCGGTCGGACTTCGCCACACGGTCGAACAACAACTCGGGAACGTTCGAGTAGCCGAAAACAGGCTTGCCCAGCCCGCGCATGTAGCCGATCTCATAGGCTGTACCAGTGTCCATGTTCGGACCACGAAAGGGCGTCAGATTGGCGATCACTGCGTCACAGCCCGCGATCAACGCCTCGTTTGCGCGGAAGATGGCAAAGCCCCGCTCGCGGATCGTGAGGCCCGCGAAGTCGATCTCGATATCCAACGGGAATTTCCCATCCAGCCCATGCCGGGCACAAATGGCGATTTTGGCGTCGCCGACCTCGCGTGGTCGTCGTAAGAATACCTCCGGCCCCGCAAGATAGATCTTCGGACGGGCGGAGGTCTCTGGCATGGCGGCGGACCTTCTATGGGTCTGGCTACGGCAACATTACAATATCGTGTCCGCAGCTTTTCACCAGCGGTTCCTGAGCCCACCCGCCTATAAATTGCAACCAACCCACGCTTAGGGCGCGGTAACCCGCCAATAGAGCCCCATCCCGTGCCGCGCGTCGGCCACCTGCTGGCCGTCGCCGACCTTCAGGTTATAGATGTCCTGCCCGATCATGTCGCCCGGCTTCTTGTCACCCGAGAAGGTATAAAGCGCATAGCCCTGATAGGCCCATTGCTGGGTGCCATCGTCCCGCTTCATCAGCGTCCAGTATCCAGAGGGCTGTGCATCGGCTGCGGCGAGCAACGGCTTCCAATCCTTCAGGCAGTCACCGTCGCAGCCGCTGACGCCGACCGTGATGCCCAGCATCGGAACGCCGCGGTCGGCGCCGCGCGCGCTGTGGCCGCCGGTGCCGTCGAACCGCACCCGGTCCCGCGCATAGAGCGTCTTGCCGTCGGCCGTCGTCAGCAACCCGCCCTTGACCTCGTTCGGGATGATCGTGATGCCCGGCGGCAGGAAGTAACGCTGGATCATCGCCAGCCTGAACTTGGCGTCGGCGTCCTTGCCGTTGGCGTCGCCGACCTCGACGTCGTTGGTGTTGGTGAAGAGCGGGTGGCCGCGATAGGCCCATTGCTGGATGCCGTCGTCGCGGTTGACGACGGTGAAGTCCCCCGTCGGGTTGGCAAGCTGCCCGGCGAGCAGGGGCTGCCATTCCGGCCCGCAGATTCCGGACGTGCACTGCACCTTGCCGCTCTTCACGTCGCCGTCATAGGCGTAGATCGCCATGCCGCGGCTATCGACCAGCACCTGCCCTGCCGCCTCCGACACCTCCTGCACCGAGATGCCATAGGGCAGCGCCATGCCCTCGGCCGGCTTCAGCTCCGCCAAGTGCCAGACCTGGGCCACCCCGTCGCCCTTGCCGTCACCGACCGTCCTGTCACGGGCGAAGGTATAGAGCGGCTTGCCCTTGAAGACCCATTGCTTGGAGCCGTCCTCGCGGGTGATGACCGACCAGTCGCCGACCGGCTTGAAGTCCCCCGGCGCGGTCGCTGCCGGCCAGGCGGTGAGGCAGTCACCGGAACAAGCCGATTTGCCAGCCTCGGTGTCCTTGTCGAAGGTGTAGAGCGTCTTGCCTTGGGCATCGGCATAGACCGTCACCTGCTCCTGCTGGTCCGAGCTCGAGCCCGGCACCATGGTCACGGTGCCGATCTTCACCTTCTGCAGGGTGATGCCCGGCGGCGTTGCCAGCACTGCCTCGACCGGCTTCGAGGCCTGCACGCTTCCCTGGGTAAACCAGTAAGCCGCCCCCGCGACGATGGCGACGCCAATAACACCCAGCGCGATGGAAGTTTTCACGCTCACGATCCTTCTCCCCGATAGGACGAGGGGCGGCTTTCTTCAGAGGCCGCCCGGCGTCTCTCCTTAAACCAGGACCTCACTGAACGATTTCGAGGTCTGCATCGAATCCGTGCCCCAGCTGTTGACCGGCATGCCCATCGCCTGCTGACAGGTGAGCCCGACGCGGGTGGCCGGATCGCCTTTGGCCGCGACGTGGACACCCGTCTTCATCCGGCCGTTGGCGCCGCCCGCAGTGAGCAACGGGATGTTATCGAGACCGTGGACCTTGGCGAGACCGGTATCCGTCGAAGCCATGATCAGCGTGCGATCCAGCAAGGTGCGGTCGCCCTCCTTGATGCCGTCGAGTGCCGCAACCATCGTGGCGAAGCCGCCGGCGATCTGGTTGAAGAACCAAGTGACGTTGGGCTGATAGCCCAGCGCCGCATCCACCGGCTCCTCATGGCTGTAGACATGGTGCGTCATCGACGAGCCCGCCTTTCGCAGCGACGAGGTCGCGTTGTTGAAGGTGACGTTGATAACTCGCGTCTGGCCGCAGGCCAGCGCATGCGCCAGCAGCGCGGCGAACAGCTTGTGGTTGTTGACGACCGAGTCCACCTCGGTCCCCGGCGCCATCTCGTCAACTTTGGTCGGCACGGTGCAGGCCTCGAGCGGCGCCGGCTTCTCAAGCTGCAAGGCGAGCTGCTGCTCGAGCTGGCGCAGCGACGAGAAATATTCGTCCAGCCGTGCCTTGTCGGCGGCGCCGAGTGTCTTCGCCAGATCTTCGCGCTGCTCCTTGACTGCGGAGAGCACGCTCTGGCGCGCCATCACCTGGGGGTCAGGCGTAAAGTCTGCGGCATTCGGGTCTTTGAAATCCGGTCCGAAGATGCGTGTATAGAGCGCGACCGGCGAGCCTTCAGCCGGGTTCAGCGCAGCGCCCGCGCGGCGGCTGTAGCTATGGGTCGGGTCGCCGGTCGAGGCCACCTCGATCGACTTGAACCGCGTGTGCGTCCCGATCTGGTCGGCGATCAACGTATCGATCGACGGCAGGATGACGCGCTCCTCGCGCGGGGTCGTGCCGGTCAGGATCGCCCAGTCGCCGGTGAAGTGGGTGATCATCGGACGGCCGTCGAGGATCACCTTCAGGCCGGAATAGACGTTGACCTTGTCCTTGTACGGGGTGAGCGCAGCGAGCTCCGGCCCGAACTCGGTGATCTTGCCTTCGGTCTTGGGCTCCCAGCGGCCCGGGTTTAGGCCCAACCCCCAGAACCAGGTGCCGAAGCAGGCCGGCAGCGGCGCGCCACTGGCCAGCGCTGTGCCGTTCGCATCCAAGAAGCAGTCGAGGAACGGCAGGCCGATGGTGACGGCCACCCCGCCCAGCATTCCCTTGAGGATGCGCCGGCGGTTCATTGGCTTGAGCGGGATCATTGCTGGGTCTCCTGATGAGAATTCACATCCGCTGCGAGCTTGGACTTGGCGTCCAGCGCGCCGGTCTGCGGCGGCAGGGCACGGTAGAACACTTCGCTGGTCGCGACCTGCTTCAGCAGGTCGGGGAACCTGTAGCCGGCCGCCGCGAACTCCTTGGCGAGCGTGCCGGTCATCCATTCGCTTTCCGACTTGGTCGGCTTGTGGCCGGCGCCGAACTCATAGACGCGGTTGACGATGCAGTTGGTCGTCGCCGGATCGTCATGCACCGCCTTGCCGAGGCCGCCGACATCGGTGAAGTTCATGCCGTCCAAGGTACCGCTGGCGTCGATCGGCACGCCGTTCTCAGCCAGCCGGAAGCCGCCGATCGTGTCGTAGTTCTCGAGCGCCAACCCGACCGGGTCCATGATCTTGTGGCAACCGATGCAAGTCGCCTGCGTGGCATGGGCCTTCAACCGGTCCCGCGCGGTCTTGAGGTTCGGGTTGTTCGTGTCCTGCACGATGTCGAACTTCACGTTGCCCGGCGGATCGGGCACCTTCTGACAGAGCAGCACTTCGCGCAGCGCCTTGCCGCGAACCGTGGCCGAGCTGCGGCCCGGCTGAGAATGCAGCCCGACGAAGCTCGCCTGGGTCAGGATGCCGGCGACCTGGGCGTCCTTGGGATACTCATAAGGCAGCCAGGCATTCGGCTCACCCGCCGGGAACACGAGCTCGACGCGATAGATCGAGGCCAGGAGCGGCGTCAGGAACGTCTTGTGGGTGGTAAACAGGTCGCGATAATCGGCCTTCTGCACCATGAGATGGTCGACGATGGTCTTCATCGTCTGTTCCTGCGAATCGCCCAGCACCCGCGGCGTGAACTTCGGGAACAGGGTCGTGTCCTTGGCCAAGGTCGCGAAACCGTCGAAGCCCAGCATGTCCCCGAAGAAGGCGCGCACCCCGGCCTCCGCCCTGGGCGATGCCAGCATGCGGTCGACCTGGCGCTCCAGGCCCTTCCGGGTGTTGAGGTCGCCCCTCTCGGCAGCCGCCATCAGCTCAGGATCGGGCGCCGCGTTCCACAGGAAGAAGCTGAGCCGTGTCGCCTTGGAAAAGGCGTCCAGCCGATATTGCCCGGGATGGTCGGGATCTGGCTCGACCACCTCCTGCCGGAACAGGAACTGTGGCGCCTCCAGCATGCCGGCCAGGCTGAGGCCGAGGCCGGCATAGAAATCCTTCACCTTGGCGGCAGCGTCATTAGCGGCGGCGACCTGAGCGGTAAGCTCCTTGTCGGTCAGCGGCCGGCGATAGAGCAGCTTGCCGGCCTTGGCCAGGAACAGCTTGGCACACGCGTCGTCCGGCGCGGTGGCCGAGGCCGGCTTGCACGGGATCAGCAGGTCGCGGTGCTGCGGGTCGACGACCTGACCGGCGATGTTGCGGGCCATCGTGTCATACTGCTCGATGCCTGCCTCGGTCACGCTGACCTGGCTGGCGCCCACCGCCAGCAGCCCGGCGTCGCGGATGTCGGGTTCGAACCGGCCGCCCAGCTTGATCGTCGGACCGAACACGTCAGCGATTATCTGGCGATACTGCTCCTGGGTCAGGCGCCGCATCGCGACCGGGCCGGCCGGGGCATCGTCGGCCATGGCCGGCAACGCGGCCCAGAGCGTGCCCAGCGCCGTGATCCCGGCCAGCGCTATACCGGCGAACTTCCAGGCGGCGAGCATCCTGCCGGCCCGTCCGCGTCCACCCATTCGTCCGGACCCATTCGTCATCGTCGGTTCCCTCTGCTCCCTTCTCATGAACTCCGTCCTCACTCGGCCTTCGCCGTGCGCACCGGCCGATCGACGGCGGACGTCTTGGTGTCCTCCTTCGGATGCGCGACATAGGCGGGCACCGCCTCGATCCAGTAGGAGGCGGAGATGTACTGGTTCTGGCCGCTGGCGTCCGGATAGGCATCAGCCAGCCGCTTCAGCGCGTAATAGATGCCGGGCGCATCGACCGACAGGTTGAGCTCGTTGACCGAGCCGCCCAGCGCGAAGCTCTCATAGACCGGCAGCCACGGCTCGTAGCCACCCAGGATGCCGCGGAGCGAGCCATCGGCATTGAACACGAACCGGACGCGCGTCTGCTTGAAATGATATTCGGTGACGCCGAACGGGTCCTGCAGCATGTAGAACTCGAACGGGTCGGTCACCAACATCCCGTCATGCACCGTGGCATGCACCACGTTCTGCATGCGCGGATTATTATCGACCATGAAGGTCATGTCCGATTGCGGATCGCCCGAGGCGTTGCGCGTGATCGGCGTGGTGGCCTTGTAGAAGCCGACCTGCACGTCGCCGTCCTGCACCTTGCCGCCTGCGGTGTTGAGCCCCTTGATCTCGATCACCCAGGCCGGCATCTGGTCGCGCGAGCCGTCCCACTGGATGACCGGGTAAGTCGGCCGGGCGCCGATCGCCGCGCGCTGGGCAATGAAGCAGCCGAGCGCGCGATAGGCCATGTCGTCGACGCCGTGCTCATGCGTCTCCGGGTCGACGAAATCGTTCGGCCCGTCCTTGCCGTCCAGGTTGAAGCCATAGGCGACGTGGCCCTGCGCCGTCTTGATCTGCGGGTCCGGCTCGGATGTCGGATTCGTGTAGACATTGGCCGGCTTGCCGTCGATCTTCCCGCGCATGACGACTTGCCCGTACATGTTGTTTGGAAAGTCCTTGAAGGCCTTCTCGATCTCCTCCGGCGTCTTGCCCATATCCGTCAGGATCTTGCGGGCCATGACTTCGGATAGCGGGTTGGTACCCTGCGGGCAGTCGTCGTCCTGCGACGCGGCCGCCATGTAGAACCAGCTGACGACATAGCCGCGCGTTTCGGCCTTGGCGGCACCCGCAGCCAGTCCGGAAGCGAGAAGACCAGCCGCGCCCACGGCCAGGCTTCGCACACAAGCGCCAAGCCGCCCGCCGATCGCGACACGAACCACTCTTCCCATTTCCTCGCCTCCCGCCCGATACTTCAGCCCAGATACTTCAGCCCAGATACTTCAGCCCAGATACTTCAGCAT
>CAZVYC010000005.1:9116-10268 GCA_964631425.1 uncultured Rhodospirillales bacterium | reverse complement strand
GATACTTCAGCCCAGATACTTCAGCCCAGATACTTCAGCCCAGATACTTCAGCATAGTTACCAGCGTTCGCATCCCATGAGGCGGCGCCGGCCGCCAGCCCCTGCCCGATGGATGCTGCATCTCTTCCCACACCCATTCCGGGCAGCCGCCCCTTCGGGCCGGGTCACATTGGTCGCCGACCCAGTTTTGAGTACGACACAACGGAGTATGACACAACAATGTGTCGCGTCAAAGAGTCTCGTGCGGAATTCTGCTGACGGGGCGCCTCTTCCCTGGGGCGGGGCGGCGGTCTGCACGGCCGGACCCCATACGAAAAGCGCGGCGGGGGAAACCCGGCCGCGCCACGCGTACGATCAGACCGATGCGAGCGGAAAGGTTGTCCTCAGGTCAGGCCAACCCTGTTCTCGAGCTTGGCAAGGGCTGCCTCGATACCGTCGTCATCGCCGGTTCCGGCGCTTTTCGGAGGCACCACGGGGGCAGGATTGGGCTTGCCGCCGCCCCCATCTGCGAGCCGGTCGAGCACACGCTCCGCGAAGATCAACTCGTCCCGCTCCTTCATCAGGACAGCGACATGCTGATCGATTTCGGCGATGCGCCGGCGAATGCGATTATCGTCCACGAGATGTGCGCTCCTGCACGTTGAAAAGAGTACATAAAATGCAATAGATTAACGGTGATTTACAACCAGCTGAACGCGTAAGTCAACGACCAAACCGCCTCACGGCGACAGCGCGGCCGGGCCAAGACTGCCCCGCGGCCGAGACTTCAGCGCCGCGAGCTTGCCTTGGATTTTCTCGATCAGCGCCCGCTTGTCGTCGGGCAGCTGCCCGGCTTTCTCGAGCCGCTTCAGCACGTCGAGCGCGCTCGCGAAATTCGCTGCCGCCTGCTCGCCGGCCCCCGCCATGTTGTAGTAGGCGACGACGAGTGCCGTCTGCCAGTCCGGATTGTTCGCATCCTTGGCCGCCAGGTCTTTTGCTGTCGCGAGACCGTCGCGGTATACGAGCAGCGCGTCATCATGCCGGCCACGGTCAATCAGGAGCGCACCGATATTGCTGTCGATCATTGCCCTGCTGTTAAGCCAGTCAGGGTTGCCGGGGTCTTTGGCCGTCAGCGCCTTCACGGTAGCCAGGGCATCGTGATAGACGGCCAGC
>CAZVYC010000005.1:0-9106 GCA_964631425.1 uncultured Rhodospirillales bacterium | reverse complement strand
TATGCCACGATTGCTCGGCTTCCGAAAGATCGCTCTTTCGCTAGCGCCAGCCCTTCGCGATAGACCGCCAGCGCCCCATCCGGGTCGCCCTGCGCCATCAGCAGTTGGCCGATCTTGCTGTCGTCCATCAACACGTCGCGTTGCAGGCGCATATTGGTCGGGTCTTTCTCGGCCAGCGCCTTGACGATATCAAGGCTTTGCCGATGGGCGGCAATCGCGTCGGCGACATGGCCTTGGCTGAACAGCACCGCGCCCAGCCTCAGCTGACACTCTGAGATCGCCCGCTGCCACCCCGTATCCTGCGGCTGCTTCTCAGCGAGCCCCTTCAGAAGCGAAAGCTCGTCGCGGTACGCGCTGATTGCGCTGTCGAAATGGCCTTCGGCGGCGAAGGCATCACCGATCCGCTCATGGTTCGTCGAGACCAGGCCCTGCCACTCGACGCTCTGCGGCTCCTTCCGGGCCAGCCCCTGCACCGCGGCAAGGCCGTCGCGATAGGCCGCCAGCGCATCGTCGATCCGACGATGCGCGACCAGGACGTCCCCCATTTTGTCATTGCTGATCGTGAGCGCACGCTGCCACTGGCTGCTCGCCGGATACTTCGCCGCCTGAGCCTTGGCCACGCCGTAGCCATCAAGATAGGCGGCGAGCGCCTCCTCGAGGTGCGATTGCGCCGCAAGCACGTCGCCGACGCTATCCTCGCTTTCAAGCATCTCGGCCTGGGCGTCGCCGCTGTCGAGATCGCGCTGCGCCAGAAGCTTGCGCATCGCCAGCGCATCCTTATAGGCCGCGAGTCCGTCGTCGAGCTGGCCCCGCACCACCGAGAGGTCGCCGAGCTTCTGCTTGGCGGTCGCCAGCGCCCGCTGCCGCTCCTTGTCGTCGGCGTTCTTCGCCACCAGAGCCTTGCGTAACGCAACCGCCTCCTGGTAGGCGACCACCGCCTCATCCAGTCGGCTCACCGCGATGAGGATATGGCCGGTGTTTTCCAGGCTGGCCGCCTGCTCCCCCTGCCAGGCTTCATCGTTCGGCGTCTTTTGCGCCGCAGCTTGCGCGATTGCCAGCCCGCCCTGATAGGCAGCTAACGCATCAGCGAAGCGGCCCTTGTCGGCAAGCAACGTCCCGATCTTGTTATCGCTCTGCAGCAGCCGGCGCAGTGTTCCGATATCGCCGCTCTTTGCCGCCAGCGCCGCGTTGCCGGCGAGCGCGTCGCGATAGATCGAAACCGCGTCGTCGATGCGGCCCAGAGCCATGAGCGTATCACCGATCCGCGAATCGGCGGCGGCGATCTGGGCCGACCACTCCATTTTGTCAGGCTCCGCCGCGGCCAGGCCCTGAAAAAGCTGCCGCGCCTGCATTTGCGCTTCAAGGGCGTCGGCAAACTGCTTCTTCGCGACCAGTGCGTCGCCGGACAGCAGCAGTGCCGTGGCCTGGCTCTCCCGCTCCACCGCGCTGGGGCCGCCTGCCGCCATCAGCATGTTCTGCAGCTTCTGCGCACCGTCGAGAAAGTCATGCTTCTCGGCGTCCGACACCGGGGCGCCGGGTTTCTGCGAAAGCTGGAACACGAGATCGCTTGCCGCCTTGGCGGCCTCGGACAAGTCCTGTTTCGCCCGATCGCGGGCGACCACCGCGCCGTGCCAACGCCAAGTGGCGAAGCCGGCGAGCAAGATTGACGCAATGACCATGGCGGCGAGCGCACGCGCCGTATTCTTGAACCGTCCCCGCGCCAAGGTCGCGTCTTCTCTGGCGCGCGGCAAGCCCTGGTGGGCGGCGTCGCCATGGCTGTCTGGAGGCTCGGCGGGATGAGCAGCCGCGGCGCGGAGCGCCTCCAGCTCGATTGCCTGGCTCGCAACAGTCTCGCGCAACGCCGCCATCTCGGCCGCATGCGTGGACATGGCTTCGCGCAAGGAGTCTGCTTCGGCCACGCTGGCGGCGACCGCCGCCCGCAGTTCCGCCGCCTCGGCAACGTGGGTCGCTTCTCGCTCGCGATGAGCAGACAGCTCGGCAGCCTGAACAGTTATGGCCGGCTCGTCGGGCAAGACATGGGTTTCGACTGCGTTTTCCCGCGTGTCGGCACGCCGAGGCGCCGCATCAACGGACGCCGCTTCTTCGATGACCGCACCCGGCTCTTGCTCTCGGGACGAAGCAGGCTCGCCAGCTTCTGGCCCGATTTCCGCTTCTGTCGATGCCGGAAGTGTCAGTACAACCGCTTCCGCTTCGCTCTCTTCCAGCAAAGCAGGCTCAGCCGCCTCGGAGGAGATCTCGGCCCCGGCCGACGATGATGCAATCGACTCCGGTTCCGGCGCTTCGAGCGAAACAGGCTCGGTTGCTGCCGGCTCGATTTCTTGTTCGGCCGATGCCGCGGGTTCCGGCGCAACCGGCGCCGGCTCATCCGGCAGGGAGGCAGGCTCGGCGGCTTCAGATAAGGTTTCCACTTCGGCCGGCGGCGTTGCTTCCGACACAGCCGGCTCCCGCGCGGCCTGTGCAGGAGGCCTGTAGCCGAAACGCGCAAGCCACGGGTAGAGCTGCGCTTCCAGCTTGTCGCCGAAATCGTCGGCCGATCCGAAATCCTCAAAGGCCAGGAAATCGCCGCCCTTGGCCGCGAACCATTGCGCGAACGCCTGTCGGCGATTCTGCCATCCCGGATCGGCTTCGCGGTCGGCCGTCTCGCGCGCATCATAATGAAAGATGAAGAAATCCGGCGGGCGGCCAGCACCCAGCCCGGCGAGAGCCGATCCCGCCCGCTCTCCGCCTTCGGCCGGAGGGTCGGTCGGCAGCCGCGGGCGCATGACCGCGAGAACCGCGCTCGCATCCGCCTGGCCGACTGGCAGGGCGGTCGAGTCTGCCCATTCCAGCACGGGCACATGATCGCCAGCAAAGGACGCGTTGACCCGCGCCAACGCTTCCGTCACCCGCCGCCGCTCGGCCTCCGCAAAGGGCGGTGCCGACAGCAGGATGCGGAATATCCGCTCAGCCAATACCCGCCCCCTTGAAGCACCGCGTCAGGACAGCCGCAATGGTCCTTAGCGGCGCGACCGCTGCACCCGCGCCACCAAGGCGGATCATGGTCCAAGCAGACATAAATTCAGGAATTTCATTCACACTGACGCCATCGGGCCGATCCGCCGCTTGATCACATATATACCCCGAATTCGCAGAGGATTAACCCAAATTCGCTGAGGCGAAGATCCCGACAATGCCCGGATCTCTCGGTGACCGCGCCGACGGGCGGTGCTCAGCCCTTCCCTGCCCTGAGCGCCGCCTGGACAGCTGTGTCAAGGGCGACCAGGAAGCGCGAGCGATCAGCTTTGCCGAATGGTGGCGGGCCGCCGGATGCCACGCCGATCTCGCGCAAGTGCCGGCCGATTTCACGGCCGGCGAGCGCGCCGCCGATATTGTCCGAGGTCCAGCGCTTCCCGTTGGGCGCAATCGCCTGCGCGCCCTTGCCGAGGCAGCGGGCAGCGAGCGGGATATCGGCAGTGATGCAAATGTCGGCCGCCGTGACGCGGTCGGCGATCCAGTCGTCGGCGGCGTCGGCCCCTTCGCCGACGATCACCATCCTGATCGCACGGTCCGCCACCGGACGGATAGGCCGAGAGCCGTTGGAAACGACGAAGACGCCGACACCGCACCGCAGCGCCACCCGGTAGACCTCTTCCCGAACCGGACAGGCGTCGGCGTCAACGTAGATCTCGGTCACGCCCGGTCCTTGAGGCTGAGCCGGCTAGCGGACCGCGGAGCGCTTGATCGATTTCACCGGCCCGCGCGGTTGGCCGGACATCTCGGCTATCTTGCGGTCCTGGGCCTCGATGACCGCCTTGGCCGACTTGTCGCCATCGATCGGGTCGAGCTCCGCCAGCGGCACCTTCCGGTTGGAGCTCCGCGAGCCGTCCTCATAGACCACGTCGAACATGATAAAGCCGCTGGGCTCGGCCGCCTTCTTCTTCGCCACGATCATCACCGATTAGTGGATTGGCAGGCGTCGCCAGACTTCGGCGGACTGCCCGACTTGGTCATAGTGTGTCGCGCCGACTTTGTCACCCTGATGGCGATGTGGTCTTTCCCTTAGGTTTCACAGCCCCGCCACAATGGTTCGCGTGACCCAGGGCCACCGCGATGCCCGCAGCATCCGAGGCCGTGGATCATCGCCGCACGATGTGATGATATGAGCCATGGTCGCAACCGCTCTCGATGACGCTTCGCCCGGCAAGAAGTCCCTGCCGCTCCGCGACGTGGCGGCGGTTGGCATCGGGAACGCGCTCGAATTCTATGATTTCCTGACCTTCTCGATCTTCTCCGTCCAGATCGGCCACAGCTTCTTTCCATGGGCAGGGGCAAAGGACGGGCTGCTTTACACCCTGGCGACCTTCGGCGTCGGGTTCCTGACGCGGCCTCTGGGTGGCGTCATCCTCGGCCGCTACGGCGATCGCGCCGGGCGCCGACCGGCGATGATGCTGTCCTTCACCCTGATGGGCCTCGGCATGCTCGGCTTGGCGCTCGTCCCCTCCTATGCCGCGATTGGGATGGCCGCGCCGCTGTTCGTGGTCTTCTTCCGCCTGGTCCAGGGGTTTGCGCTTGGCGGCGAGGTCGGCCCGTCGACCGCATTCCTGGTCGAGGCCGCGCCATCCGACCGGCGCGGCTTCTTCGTCGCGCTGCAGAACGGGACCCAGGGCATCGCCGTGCTGGCCTCCGGCCTGGTCGGCGTCGCGCTCTCCGGCGCGCTATCGCCGGCGGCACTAGACTCTTGGGGCTGGCGCGTCGCCTTCCTGATCGGCGTCGCCGCGGTTCCGGTCGGACTTTATATCCGTCGCAGCCTGCCCGAGACGCTCGCAGCCCCGGTGCCCGCCACGGACAGCGCGACGCCGCGTCCGGGCGCGCTCCTGATCACACTCGCCCTCCTGGTCATGGGATCGGGCACCATCGCGACCTATCTCACGATTTATCTCAGCACCTACGCTCAGGCCGACCTCAAGATCCCGGCCGGCATCGCCTTCGGCGCGACGATCATCGCCGGTCTGGCGAGCGTCTTCGGCAACCCGTTGGGCGGCCTCCTCACCGACTGGTGGGGCCGCAAGCGCGTGATGCTGGGTGCGGCACTCCTGCTCGTTCTGTTGGTATTGCCGAGCTTCGTCCTCATGAACTACGCGCCCGGGGCGGCCGCGCTCTATCTCGCGACGGCGGTGATCGGCACGATCAAGTCCTTCATGACCAGCGCCGGCATGGTGGCGGTCACGGAGTCTTTCCCGCGTGCGATGCGCTCAGGCGGCGTGTCGATCGTCTACGCGGTCGCGACGGCGATCTTTGGCGGCACCACCCAGTATGTCAGCAAATGGCTGACCGAACTGACGCACGACCCGCTCGCCCCCGCCTGGTACCTGACCGCGGCGATCGTTATCGGCGGGGTCGCGATGGCGCTGATGCGCGAGACTGCGCTAGGACGCGACTGAGACCGGCTTTCCCTATTCTTCGTCCGCCCGCGCCAGCGACACACCCGGCCGCGTGTCCTTGTGCGCACCCGCATCCGCGGTCTTGGCAGCGGAGGGATTGACCACGAACGCTGGCACCGCCTCGATCGCGAAGCTCGAGGAGATGGCGGTGTTCTGCCCGCTGGCGTCCGGATAGGCGTCGGCCATCTTCTTCAGCGCGTAATAGATGCCGGGCGCGTCGATTGACAGGTTGAACTCGTTGGTCGAGCCGCCGAGCGCGAAGCTCTCATAGATCGGCAGCCAAGGCTGATATCCCCCCATGATCCCCTTCAGCGTGCCGTCGGGATTGAGGTGCAGCCGAACGCGCGCCTCCTTCATGTTGTATTCGGTTACGGCGAACGGGTCGTTCGTCATGTTGAACTCGAATTTTTCGGTGACCAGCACGCCATCATGAATGATCCCGCGCGCTCTGTTCTGCCAGCGCGGATTCGAGTCCACCTGAAAGGTCATGTCCGACTGTGTGTCGCCGGCTGCGTTGCGCGTCACCGGACCGGTCGCACGATAGAAACCGATCTGCACGGGACCGTCCTTGACGCTGCCGTCCGGACCGCGCTCGATGCCGCTGATCTGCAGGACCCAGGCGGGTGTCTGGTCGCGCGCCATATCCCACTGGATGACCGGGTAGGTCGGGCGCGCCGGCGGCATCGCCCGTTCGGTGTGGAAACAACCGAGCGCGCGATAAAGCTGATTGTCGATGCCGGCCTCACCGGTTTCCGGGTCGGTGAAATCGTCAGGCTTGACCTTGCCGTCCAGATTGAAGCCGTACGCGAAATGGCCCGTCACCGTCTTCACCTGCGGATCGGGCTCGGTCGTCGGGTTCTGGTAAATATTCACTGGCTTACCGTCGATCCGGCCGCGATTGATGATGATCGGCCGTATGTCCTTCCCATTGGGGAAGTCGACCATCAGCGCATCGATCTCCTGCGGCGTCTTGCCGAGCGCCTTCAGGATATTGCGGAACATGAGATCGGCCGGCGGATTGAGCCCGTCCGGACAGTCGCTATCCTCCGAATAGGTGGCGAGATGGAACCAGCTCACCACATAGCCGAGCGTCTCCGCCCTGCTTGAGCCCGACAGTGTCAGAGCTCCCGCCAGCGCCAGCCCCGCGGTGCCCAATCGCCTGGAGGCTGGTCGTCCGAAGACAGATGCCTCTGCAACCCATTTCGGCATGCCACGACCTCCCCGCCCATAATCTCGCCGATCGGCATTCGCCGCTGTTGGATTGAGCGAGACACAACAACTATGTCATGAGCGGCACGCGTGGCAAAGTCCTTACTTGGACGAAACGTCGCCGATCATGTGTTCGCCCCCTCGGCCATGAAGGCCGCCAGCTTGTCGAGCGCTCCAGTCCAACCATACTTGTGGCCGTCGCGGGCGGCTTGGTCGAAGAACTGCTCGTGAGTCAGAATCAACACGGTTTCGGTGCCGCTTGGCTTCAATGTCACGGTGACGAGCGACTGCCGTTCAGGCGGCAACGTGATCCAGCGCCAGGTGAAAACCAGCTTGCGCGCCGGCTCGACCTCCAGATACTCGCCACTCACGTCGTGCATCTCGCCGTCTTGTGTGCTGAAGGTCATGCGGAAGCGACCGCCGACGCGCACATCGGTTTCCGCCGTGAGCGGCGTTGCCCCAGTCGGCCCCCACCAGCGCAAGATCATCTGGGGATCGGTCCAGGCGGCATAGACCCGCTCAGGCGGCGCCTTCATGACACGCCTCAGCGACAGGCTGGGCTTGACCGGCTTTGCCTGAGACGGCGTGGCATCGGCGGTGATTGGATGATCCAGCATCACGTCTCCTCCACAGATCGGCTTTGTCGGATTATAAGCCCTCGAACGCCCTTTTGAGCGCGTCGACTTGCATCGCCTCTTCCATCGGCTCGGCGTTCAGCCGGCAGGCAACGGTGCGTCCGGCCTTGGTGCGGCTCACGAGCCCGGCTTCTACCAGCACGTCGAGATACTTCATGAACGCCGACAGCGACATTGGAAACGGCCGTTTGAGCTCACTGACCGAGACCGCGTCTTTCCCCCCAGCCGTGCGAGCAACGCGCGCTTGGTGGGATGGGCCAGCGCCTGGAAGCTGCGATCGAGCGCTGATGATAAAACGTTAACCATATGGTTTGCTCATTGCGCGCAAGCGGCCCTTTCAAGCCATTATGATGGCTGGATGCCCACAGCCGCTAGCGCGTCGCCACGATTGTCCCTATCTAGGGCTGGTCGGGTCGGGGCATTCCCGGTCCCTAGGCAGCAGAAAGCCGTTTCATGAGCGACACGATCATTCTGGAAACCACGCACGGGCCCGTCACCATCGCGACCCGCCCCGACCTTGCGCCGATGCATGTCGCCCGCATCACCGACCTGGTCCGCCAGGGCTTCTATGACGGGATCGTCTTCCACCGGGTCATCGACGACTTCATGGCGCAGACCGGCGACCCGACCGGTACCGGCATGGGCGGCTCGGGTCAGAAGCTCAAGGCCGAGTTCTCGCGGGAGCCGCATGTCCGGGGCACCGTCTCGATGGCCCGCGCCGGCCACCCGGATTCGGCCGACAGCCAGTTCTTCATCTGCTTCACCGATTTGCCATTCCTGGACGGTCAGTACACCGTCTGGGGCCAAGTGACCGGGGGCATGGAGAATATCGACAAGATCAAGCGTGGCGAGCCGGTCAAAAACCCGGACAAGATCGTCTCGGCCCGGATAGCGGAGTAACGGGCAGGGCGAGTCATCGCCCGTAACCAATAGCGCTTCGGCCGCGAATAAAATCTCATGGCTTCGCCGATGAACGATATTCTGATCGACACTCTGGTGCGGGACCTCAAGCCGGTTCGCCGCCGGAGTGTCATGACTGAGGCTCTGATTCTGGGCCTGGTCGGCGCGGTCGAGCTCGCAGTGTTCCTCGCGATGGGTCAGGCCCGGGCCGATATCGGCACGGCTATGGCTCAGCCGGTCTTTTGGTGGAAGCTGATCGGCGCGGGTACGATCGCGCTGGCCGGAACCTCGGCGGCACTCGTCTCGTTCGACCCGGTGGAATCTCCCCGGCGCGGCCTTCGCTGGATGGCGGCGTTGATCGCCCTCTATTTTCTGGCCGGCTGGCTGATTGACGCAGGCGGCGGCGGGTGGCCATCCCTGGCCGAGCGTGTGAAGCTCGGTGACGGTGTTACCTGCGTTTTTCGGATCGTTGCGCTTTCGTTGCCGCCGCTCTTGGCGCTCGGGCTCTTGATGCGTCGAGGCGCACCGACCGACGGGGGCGGCACGTCGCTTGCGATCGGCGTTGCCGCCGCGACCTGGGGTGCCTTCGTCTTCGTCTTCTCCTGCCCGCATGACGACCCGCTGTGGGTTGTGCTTTGGTATAGCGTTTCCTGCGGTGCGATCACCGCCGCCACGCGCCTCACCCTGCCGCTCTTCACGCGGTGGTAAGCCGGCCACAGCTGGGGCCGCACCGTACAGGGGCCGGTTTCATGCGATCTTGAAGGGCTTACGCGTGAATCCACCCACGATACGGCCGATTCTGCCGTCCAACGGCAGAACCCGGTTGCCGCTCGTCTCAAGCACCTTGTCCAGCCACTGTCCGAGGCGATCGGCGCGTTCCGCGCCTCCGGCACGGCGCAAGCTTAAATATCACTTGCTCGA
>CAZVYC010000004.1:17394-48713 GCA_964631425.1 uncultured Rhodospirillales bacterium | reverse complement strand
CGCCCGGCTAACGGACGATCAGCGGCAGGCGCTGGGCAAAGCCGTGCCGTTCCCCTCGCGCCTCGGCCGCCCCGACGAATTCGCCGCGCTCGCGCTCCACATCGTCGACAATCCGTTCCTCAACGGCGAGACTATCCGCCTCGACGGCGGGCTCAGAATGCCGCCGCGCTAGGTCAGGGCGCCCCGCGTCCGGGATCGCCGCGGGTGAAGGCCTCGGCCAGGCGGACGACTTCGGCGGCGATCTTCTGGGTGGCCTTCTTGTCGTGCTGGCCGGTTAGCATCGTGCCGACCAGCGCGGCGCGGATCGTGCCGGTGACGTTGAAGATAGGAGCGGCCACGCTGGTCGTGCCGGCGACATGGTTCCCCTCATCGATCGCCCAGCCCCTCTCGCGGACCTTCTCGACCTGCGCCAGGTAATCCTCGACATCGATCGGCCGGGCCCACCTCAGCAGCGGGAAGCGGCGCCTTATCTCCGCCTCATCGACGCCGCCGAACGCCGCCATCACGCGCCCGCTGGCGCCAATCAGGAGCGGCAGCCGCTGGCTCAGTCGCACATGCAGCCTGACGGCCGCGCCGCTGTCGACTGCATGCACCAGCATCAGCCGGTCCTCGCCGATGCGCCGCCAGATCGTGATCGTGACGCCATACTCGGTCGCGGCTTGCTCCATCGCCGGCTGCATGATGTTGAGGAAGTTGCCGCCACCGCTCTTGAGCAGTGCCCGGTTGGCGAGATCGACTGCGCCCAGCCCCAGCGTGTACGTTTTGGTGTTTCGGTCGAATTCCAGCATGCCGTTCCACACCAGCGTACGCAGGATGTTGAAGCAGGTGCTGGGGTTGATCTTGAGTTCACGCGCGATCAGCGTCACGGTCGAGGGCTTGCCGCCGGTCAGCGCCAGATGGCGCAGAATACGGATGGCATTGTCTACCGGCTTCACGATCGTCGCCGGGGCCGGCACGTCGTCCTGGAACGCGATGCTGCCGGCGCTTTCCGGCGGCGTGGTGCGGCGTAATCTTGTGACGCTCATAGGCGAATCGGTGGTGTTGAACACGTTGGACCCATTCTCATAACAGAATAAGACCGGAGCTGGCTAGGCTTCGAGCGGTCGGACGTCCCACACCAGCGGCAGTGACTGGACGGCGAGTATGACGCCGCCGCGCGTCACGGGTTTCACGCCGGGCTTGATGCGGAAATCGGGGATGCGCGCCAGCCATTCCTTCAGGAAAATCCTGAGCTCGATCCGCGCCAGGTGCAGGCCGGGACAGCCATGCGCGCCGGCACCGAAAGCCAAATGGCGATTGGTGTTGCGTTCGAAATCGACCGCGAGCGCGCCGTCATAAGCCTGATCGTCGCGACCGGCGAGCACGAGCGGCAGCAGAATCATATCGCCTGCCTTCATCTCCACGCCGTGGAAAACCATGTCCTTCGCGACCGAGCGACCCATGTTCGGAATCGCGAACCAGCGCAGCAATTCCTCGACCGCGCCGGGAATGAGGTCGGGACTCTGAACCAGCTGACGGCGATGGGTATCGTTCCGCGCCAGGAAAATGGCGAAGTACGACATCATGTTGCGGACCGTGTCGAGACCGCCCACCACGAGGTTGGTGACCATCGCACGCGCTTCCTCGTGGGTGACCATCCGACCCTCCACCTGCCCGGTCGACATGAAGCTGATCAAGTCGTCACCCGGCGTCTTCCGGCGGAGGGCGACGACGCCGTCGACATAGTCTCCGATGGCGACCTTGGCCGCCTTGCGCTTGGCCGGGTCGGGATGTCCGAGAATATTGTCCGCGATCTCCAGCAGCCTGAACCGGTCCTCGAACGGCAGGTCGAGCCATTTCAGGATGATGAAGATCGGCAGTTTCTGGGCGATGTCCCAGGCGAAATCGCACTCACCCTTGGGCCGCACCTCCTCGACGAGCTCGATCATCGTATCGACCGCCTGCTGCTCGAACTGGGCGACCGATTTGGGGCCGAGCGCCTGCTGCAGCAGCCTTCGGTACTTGGCGTTGTCCGGCGGGTCGATGTCGGAGAACGGCGCCGGCTTTGCCGCCGACGCGGTCCTGGGGATCGTCCTGGGGAAGTTGGCGAACAGCGCCGGGGACTGGAAAATTTCACCGATGATCTGGTTGCGCGTCGCGATCCAGTGCCCACCGTTGCACGGCGTGAAGACGATCTCGGGGCCCCCCGCCAGCCGCATATAGGCGGCGTGCGGATCCAGCGTCAGCAGCGGATCGTTCATGTAGTCGAATTCGACCACGAGCTCCTGCGGCACATGGGGCGGCACGACGCTCCTGAGGCTGGCGGCAACATCGGTGATCATTCTCAAGTTCCTTTCTTCAGGTCTTGATCGTCATGCTGCGCGCCTAGGCGACCGGGCTGCGCCGCGGCACGGTGCGGCCGCGGGTTGACAGCAGCGCGATGAAGAACGCGCAGGCGACCAGGGCCGAAGCGGCGAACAGGGCGGAATGGTAAGGCATGTCGGCGTCCTGCCCGGTGCCGACGCGCTCATCCAAAACGCTGAGCGTGACGGAGGCGCCGAGCGCCGTGCCGAATTGCTGCGCCATCAGCTGCAGTGCCGACCCGACCCCCTGCTGCCCGGTTGGAATGGCGCGGGTAGCCGCAACCTGGGAGGTAACCAATCCGAAGATGGTCCCGGTTGCGACCAGGATCTCCGCTAACGCCACGTCCAGCGTATATCCGCTCGCCGCTGACAGGCGCTGGAACAGCAGGAGACTGAGACTCGACAGCGCGGTGCCGAGCAGCATGTTGGCGCGCAGCGGCCAGCGATCCATTCCACGCGAAGCCAGGAAGCCGCCCAAGAGGATACCGGCTGCGTAGGGCATCAGGCCGAGGCCGGACATCAGCGCGCTGTAGCCGAGAGCATGCTGCAGATAGATGTTCAACACGATAAACAGGCCGCTTGTCCCGGCCACGGTGCACAGCGTGACCAGATTGGCGCCGACGACGTTGGCATACCCGAAGATCGCGGGCGGCAGCAGCGGATCGGCGACACGCCGCTCCACCAGGAAGAAAACCGCGAAGGCGCCCAGGCCGACCGCGACATACGCCCAGCCGCGTGGCGACGTCCAGCCGTAATGCCCCATTGCCGACAGCGACCGGATCAGAAGGGCTGTCGCCGCGACGACCAGCACCGCGCCCGGAAGATCGACCGAGCGCTTTCCCGCCTCGGCGGTGGCCGGAATGAGACGCCAGGCCAGCCAGGCGGCGATCCCGAGCAGCGGCACGTTGAGGATGAAGACGGCGCGCCATCCCAGCGCCGTGACCAGCATGCCGCCCAATAACAGGCCGAGGAACAGCGACCCGCCCTGAACCATGCCGAAGACGCCGAAGGCCCGGTTGCGGACCGGCCCCTCGGGCAGCAACGTATTGAGCAGCGAGAAATTGGCCGGCGCCAATAAGGCCGTGCCGATCCCCTGCAGTGCGCGCGAGACGATCAGCATGGGCAGGTCGACCGAGCAGGCGGATAGCAGCGCCGCCAGCGCGAACAGGCCCGCGCCGGCCAGGAAGCATGCCCGGCGGCCGAACAGATCGGCCATGCGGCCGCCCACCGTCATGAATCCGGCGAAGGTGAGTGCATTGGCAGCCACGACCCAGGACAGCTGATCGGCCGGCGCCGCGAAGTCCCGGCCGATCGAGGGCAGGGCCACGCTGATGATCAGGAAGTCGCTGGTGATGATCAGCTGGGTTAGCGCGATCAGGAAGATGATCCGGCCATAGTCGGCCGAGCCCGGTCCCCCGCCCTTGCTTTTCATCGCTTCCACCTCGCGCTGGTCGGGTTGAATCTAGCTCCGCGGAACCGTCACGGGACTGCTGCCTTGCCAGGTCACGCCATGACATCGCCTATCCGATGCGGATCGCCTGCGCGGGTACAAGGATTTCACCCATTCCAGCCCGCGCTTAGAGTCGATGCACGAGATAGGGAGCCTGGGATGGACATGGGCGGAAAGGCGGCTCTGGTGACCGGGTCCGCGAGCGGGATCGGACGGGCGACGGCGGTCGGTTATGCCCGGCACGGCGCCACCCGTGTCGCCTGCCTTGATATCCATGAGGCGAGCAACCGCGACACGGTCAAGCTCGTGGAAGCAGCAGGCGCCGAGGCGGTCGCGATCCATGTCGATCTTGGCAGCGTGCCGTCGATCCGCGCCGCCTACGCCGAAGCGATGACCGCTTTCAACCGGATCGACGCGGCGGCGCATGTCGGCGGCTATTCCTGGCGCGGGGAGACGATCGACGTTACCGAAGAACAATGGGACAAGGTGATTGACGTCAATCTGCGTGGGACGTTCTTCTGCTGCCAGGAGGCGATGCGGGTGATGTATGCCCAGGGCTCCGGCGCGATCGTCAACATGTCGGCCGACGCTGCCTTCTTCCCGATATACGGCTTTGCCGTCCAGGCTGCCGGCAAGGGCGGCATCGCGCTGATGAGCCAGACTCTGGCGCATGAGGCGGCCAGGCGCGGCGTGCGGATCAATGCCGTGTCGCCTGGCATCACCAAGGTCGAGCCGACCGGCACCTCGCGGCCGCCCAGTCCCACTCTCCGGCGCGATGACCTGCCCGCGCCGCCGCCGGCTGAGCGGATGATTGAGCAGACGGCAGCCGGCCGCTGGATCCAGGCCGCGGAGGTCGCCGACGCCATCGTCTATCTGAGCTCGGACGCCGCCTCCGGGGTCAACGGGACGGTGCTGCATGTTAACGGTGGCGGCTATCTCACGCTGAATTACTGAGGAGCGCGCGATGGGATCAGCCTTGGCTATCGACCGGTCGCGCACCGCGCTGGTGCTCGTCGATGTCCAGAATTTCGTCGTGGGCTGGCCGACCGTGCCGCTCGACGGGCTGGCCGTGCTGGCGAACTGCGTGGTCTTGGCCGAAAACTGTCGCGCTGCGGGCATCCTGACGATCCTGGTACGGGTGGATTCCGGCCTGAACAACGTGCTGCTGCTGAAGCCGCCTGCCGACGCGCCGATGCCAGCCTTCGACCTGCCGCCGGGGGCGCTGGACATCGCGCCCGCGCTGGGGCCGAAGGTGGGGGATGTGGTCGTGACCAAGCATAATTGGGGCGCGTTCCACCAGACCGATCTGGATACCCAGCTGCGCCGTCGCGGGCTCGACTCGCTGATCGTCGCCGGACTGACGACCAACTATGGAATCGAATCGACCGTCCGTCAGGCCCACGAGCGAGGCTATGGGCAGATCCTGATTTCGGACGCCATCGCAGCCTTATCGCTGGCCGAGCACGAACATCCATTCAAAACGATTTTTCCCCGCATTGCGCGGGTGCGCACGACGGCCGAAGTGATCGCGGCGTTGGGATAGTTCCCAGCGTCGCACGGGCCTCTCTTACGGATGGTCCGTGAAAAGGCGGCCGACATGATCCGTGACGACGTCTGAAGACGCGTCGGATTTGCCCCCCGCTCATGACGGATTCGCCCGTTTACCGTGGCACGACGGCAAGTAGGATCACAAATATCGCTTGGAGCGATCCCGAGAAAGGGGAGGATTTACTAATGACTATGTTCGTTCGACCGCTTTCGCCAATCGGTGCCGAAATCATCGGAGCGCCCTTGGACGATACTCTCGATCGTGAAACGATCGCGCGGATTCGTGAGGCCTGGATCGAGCACGGCTTTCTGCTGTTTCGCAACGCCGGAATCTCCGAGGAAGTCCATATTCGCCTCAGCGAATGCTTCGGAACGCTTCAGCCGTCGGCGACCACGGTCAATCGCAGCCAAGCGAACCCTCTCCTGATGGATGCGAAGCATGATCCCGACGGGGAAAAGCTGAAAACCTACACCATCTACGAGCTCTTCGGCAGGCAGCGGGCCGGCTATACCGGCTGGCATTGGGATCAATCCTTCACACCGGAGATCGTGCGCGGCGGCGTGCTGCGCATGATCGTCCCGGCAACGGAGGACGGGCGGACAGGATTTATCGACGGCATCTCGGCCTATGAGAGGTTGCCTGCCGATCTCAAAGCAGAGATCGAGGGTCTTGAGGTCGTCTATCATTTCACGGCCCAGCAGGAGAACAACTGGCTTTGCCGGCCCCCTCATCTCAAGATCGTCAGCCGGCAGCCGGGCTGGGAGGAGGCCTATGCGAAATACAAGCGGGACTTTCCGCCGGTGGTCCACCCGCTGGTGATCACGCAGGTGGAAACCGGACGCAAGGTCCTGAAGCTGTCGCCGATGCATGCGCAATATGTCCTGGGGATGGATCGCGCCCAAGGCGATGCGCTGCTCAAGCGTCTCGCGGATCATTTTTTGGACGAGCGATTCGCCTATTTCCACACCTGGCAGGCCAATGACATGATCGCGTGGGACAATTGGCGAATGATCCATTCCGTCACGGGCGTGCCGCCACATGTCCTCCGCGTCGCCCAGCGGACCACCATCATCGGCGATTACAAGCTCGGCCGATATCTTTCCCAGGAATCAACGGAAGCGCAGGCACCCGCCTTGGCAATGAATGGTTAGATTTACCCCTAACCCCCAACAAAAAAGGCGCCCTCGCGAGGGGGCGCCTTAATCGTCGGTCCCTCGCCCGCTTGCGCGGAGAGAGACTTTATTTATGAGCTCGCCTCACCGCCATAAACGATCTGCACCCGCCGGTTCTGCGGCTCGCGCACGCCATCACCAGTGGGGACCAGCAGGTCGTGCTTGCCCTTGGCGACGATCTCGATCTCAGACGAGGGAATGCCCTTGGCCTCAAGCTCGACCGCGACCGATTCGGCCCGGCGGCGGCTGAGCCGCATGTTGTAGGCGTCCGAGCCCACCGTGTCGGTGTGACCGGTAACCGTCAGCTGCGTCACGTGGGTCGGCCCTGCGTTCGCCGCTGCCTGGTCGACGATCTGCACCGCCTGCGGGGTCAAGTCCGACTTGTTGAAGTCAAAGAATACCATATAGCTGTGCGCGACCGGCGCCGGAGCCGCCGGCTGCACAGGGGGCGGCGTGTAGACGGCCGGCGGCGGCGGGGGCTCGATCGGCTGGTCGAAATGATAGGCCACCGTGACAGCAACCACCCGGGGCTCGCCCAGCGTGTACTCCGCGCTCGTGACACCGTTGACCAGCGAGCCGGTGACGGCGTTCGGCGATCCGTTGACCTGCCCAACGGTGGCGTAGTGCGTGTCGGTCAGGTTCGTGCTGTAGACCGCTGCCGACCAGGTGTTGTCCGGGCTGGTCCAGCCGACACGGATGTCGAACAGGCTGTAATCCTTCTGCAGCATTCCCGGATAAGGGAACAGGTACAGCTGCTCCGAGCTCTGCCAGTTCCAGCCGCCGGACAGCGTGATCGTGCCGTAGCTGATCGGGATGTCATAGGTGGCGGCCAGCCGGGTCGTGAAGCGCGGGGTGACGTAAGGCGGTAATCCGGCGAAGCTTACCGTGGTGCCGTTGCCGGCATGGAACGGGAAGGAGTCGTAGCTGAAATAGGTGTACGAGGCATAGCCTGACAGCGTCAGCGGCGGGATCACATGATACTTGAAGTCGGTCTCGACGCCTTGGATCGTCGCCTGGGCTGCATTCAGGACGATGTCCCCATAGATCCCGGCGACGCCCAGCGTACTTTCATAACGCTGCACGTCGTTGTACTGACCGTAGAAATAATCGGCATTGAAGGCCAGCTTGCCGTCGAAGAGGTTGTTGGCCTTGATGCCCACCTCATAGTCGGTCAGTTCTTCCGGCTGGAAGCCCTGCTCGGCTGCTACCGAGGTGATGGGGGCCGAGTAGCCGCCGGAACGCTGGCCGCGGCCGGTCCGGAAATAGGGATGCAACTCGGGCGTCAGGTCGTAATCGATCGAGAATTCATAGGAAGGATAATCGAACCCCCTGGAGAGCACCAGGCCGTTATACGGCCTGTAGGCGGCCAACTGGGGAACATAGTTGACCTGGTCGATCTTGCGTGTGTCCGCCGTGTAACGGATGCCGGCTGCGACGTGCAGATTGTCGAGAAGCTTGTAATCGCCGTGGATGTAAGCTGCGCCGGAGATGTTCTGGCCCGTCGAGCAGAAGGTGCCGTTCACGTGCGGCGGGAAGCAGGATAGGAAGAGCTTGGTCGCGTAATTTGTCCCCGCGGCATAGTAATCTCCCGTATCCAGGAAATAGAAGCCGCCCATGACCCAGGACAGGCGATCGTCGAATGAATGGCCGAGCAGCTGCGGCTCAACAGTCCACTGATGTGCACTGTCCCCGAAATTCGTCGTGGCTACCGTGATCGGCGATCCGGAAACATCGAGGCCGCCCACAAAGGACGCATAATGATATCCCGCGATCAGCTTCGCCGTCAGGTTCGGGGCGATGTCATACTCGAGGGTCGTGCGAACCGACTCGGTCCTCGTGAGCCAAGGCTGGGTCAGCGACGAGGAATTGTCGTACCAGTTCGACGGCAGCAGGGTTGATAGAGAATAGCCCCTAGCCTCAGCGGCTGGGATGGTCGGGCTCGACGGGTCCATCCTCTGGTCGGTTGGATTCTGGTTGATGTGCGTGCCTTCGTAGATCAGAAGGGCGCGAATATCGTCGGTTGGTTGCCATAGCACCGAGGCGCGCCAAGCATTCTGCTCATAACCGCCGAACTCCTGGCCGGTGACCACGCTGTGTCCCCAGGCGCCCTGGTCGGCGCGGTTGTAGTCCAGGCGTATGCCGAGCTCTTCCGGGATGATAGGGACGTTGGCCATGAAGAAGCCGCCGATCGTGCCCAGCGAGCCCCCGGTGAAGCTAACCTCGCCCTGGTACGCGTCCAGCACCGGATGGTGCGTAATGAACGAGATCGAGCCGCCGGTGTTGTTGCGGCCGTTCAGAGTGCCCTGGACGCCGCGCGCGATTTCAACCGCATCGAGGTCATAGAGCGCCGCCGGCAGGCCGGTGCCCTGCGCGATATAGACGCCGTCGAAATAATACCCGACCGCGCCATCGACGTAGATGTTCGGAACGAAGCTGGTCTGGCCGCGAATGGTCGACTGCAGCGAAGTGCCGGTACCGCCGAAGGAATGCACCGAAACGTTAGGCGCCAACCGGCCGATATCCTCGACCTGGGTGATCGACTGTTCCTGCAGCTGCTGGCTGCTAACGGCCGTGATCGCCAAGGGAACGTTGACAGCCTTCTCCTCGCGCTTGCGGGCATGGACGACGATCTCCTCCATCCCACCCGCCTGCCCCTGATCGGCGGCCGACGCCGCGGGCTCAGCCTGCTCCTCTGCCATCGCCGGCACGGCCGGAACGGCGCAGAGCGCCGAGATCAGCATCGCATAATGCGCCGCCGACGTAGACAGCAGGTTCTTTTTGGTTTGCATGATTGCCACGATTTCCCTCCCCTTGATTCCACCTAGTAAGGCGCCATGCTTCCCCGGTAACCAGTCTCGGCGCGCCCGACTTGCGGCAGAGCAAATGGTAGAAGCGCGACGGTAATCAAGCGGAGACTAGGGCTCGCGCATCATTCCGAAAACCGAATTGCCTTCTGAATAGGAAATTATCGAATACGCGATAAGGCCATATGGGACGCCATGGCGGCGCGCGGCGCGATCCTAAAGGCCCCATAGTGTCCTTGCGACTGCCCACGAGGCTCATCGCCGGGGGAAGATTCTTTTGTATCCAGAATGTCCATCTCTATATAGAATTATGGCCGATGAAGAACGCGAATACGGGGAAAGCAGGGGGGTCGATGGCGCCCGTCGAAAAAAGAGAGGCAGCATGAATGTCGTGGATTCCGCGGTCGACCCGGACCGCGCCTTCGCTCTGCTGAAAGAGCATGGTTATCTGATCGTGCATGACGCCGTGGACAAGCAGACGATCGCGGGCATGCGGCGGGAGTTCCGACCGTTCCTCGACGCGACACCGTTCTGCACGAAGCCGGCCCAGGGCCTGGCCACACGGCGGTTCAAGGGTGCTTTCGCGAAGTCGCGGTCGTATCACGACTTCGCGCTCAATCCGCTGATCCTGGCGCTGGCCGACCGGATCCTGCTGCCCCACTGCTCGCGCTACACGCTGTCAGGCTCGGATTGTTTCGAGGTCGGGCCGGGCAGCGATTACCAGCCCCTGCACCGGGACGACTCGATCTATCCGGTACCGCACCCGCATTTCGAATACATCTTCAATGTGATGTGCGCGATCTCGGACTTCACCGAGGAGAACGGCGCGACGCGGGTCATCCCGAAGAGCCATCTCTGGCCGGACGACTGGGCAGGCCGCCAGGAGGATGCGATCTCGGCGGCGATGCCGTCGGGCTCGATCCTGGTGATCTTCGGCTCGACCGTGCATGGCGCCGGGCGGAACGCAACTCGCGACGAATATCGCATGAGCACCAACGCCACCTACAATCTCGGGTGGCTCAGGCAGCAGGAAAATCAATATCTCTTCGCCCCGCCGGAACTCGCCAGAACCTTCGACCCCAGGATGGCCCGGCTGATCGGCTACGAAACCCACGTTCCGTACCTGGGACAAGTCCACATCGAGAAGGATTTGTACACGCTGCTCGAGCCGGGCGGCGAACGCGATATTTCGCCTGTCCCCGCTCTCAACTCGTAACCGTGAAGAAGGAGATGACTATGGAACAGTCCCCAAGCGGCCGTCTGCGCTGGACGATCAAGGAGCCTTTCGGGGTCGAGGTGAAGGGCGATCTTTCCCAGCCGCTGTCGCAGGAAGACGGCGCGCTTTTCCGCAAGCTGTTCTATGACAACAGCCTGCTGGCCATGCGGGGCCAGCGCCTCGACATGGAGCAGCAGATCCGGATGATGGAATATATCGGCCCGGTGCTGCGCAGCCCTGAGACCGTCAGCTACGTCTCGACCGAGAAGGAAATCGGCGCCTTGGGCCGGCAGGAACTGCAGTTCCATTCAGACATCGCCTGGCTGTCCCATCCGCGCCGCGCCGGCTCGCTCCACGCGGTCGAGGTGGTCGACGGCAAGAGCTACACCGCGTTCGCCAACTCGGTCCGCGGCTACGCCAAGCTGCCGGGCGCGCTCAAAGAGCGGCTGTGGGGCCTGGTCGCACTGCAGATGCATTCGCATTACGTCGAGGAAGGGCGCAAGGCGGCGATCGGCAAGGAGATCAACTGGAACATGCCGCACGCCTATCATCCGGTGGTCATGACCCATCCGGTGACCCAGCGCCCCATCCTGTATATCAGTCCGATGGACACGATCGCCTTCACCGGGATGGACAAGGACGAGATGGTGTCACTGGCCGAGCAGCTGTTCGAGCATCTCTATGACCGGGGCAATATCGTCGAGCACTGGTGGTGCAATGGCGACGTGGTGATCTGGGACAACCTGGCACTGCAGCATGCCCGGGGCGATTGCGCCGATGTCGGTGTGCGGACGCTGCAGCGGGTCGCCATCGGCGACAAGAGCATGAAAGAGATGGATCCGCGGCTCGACCAGAGCGACCCGAAGATCAAGGAATTCCTGTCGAACGCCTACGGCGCGAAAGCCAAGGAAGAGCTGGAGGCTTTCGCGTCTTAGGCTGTTTCGTCCGTCGGCAATTCCTTCTGCTCGTCGTCCCGACGAAAGTCGGGATCCATCTATCCGCCACCGCGATAGCTGGAAAATGGATCCCGACTTTCGTCGGGAAGTCGGCTTTGGAGTGGATGGAGCGGAGCGATAAGGGGCTGCATCGCAGCCTTGGGAGGAAGATGTGACGTCCGTGCTACCCGCGACTGACCGGCCGGAGCCTGCTGATAATGCCGCCGTCCAAACCCGCAGCGGATACCGCTGGTACTTCCTTTCCGTCCTGGTGATGATCTATGCAGTCCAGCATCTGGACCGCCAGATCCTGTCGATCCTGATCGAGCCGCTGAAGCGCGAGTTCGGGCTCAGCGACACGCAACTCGGGTTCCTGACCGGCTCCTGTTACGCGGTGTCGTATGCCGTCGCAGGCATTCCCTTAGGTATGCTGGGGGACCGGGTCAATCGCCGCAACCTGCTCGCGGTGATGCTCGCGATCTGGAGCGGCATGACGGCGCTCAGCGGCCTTGCGCGCAACCTCTCGCACCTCATGTTCGCCCGCCTGTTCGTCGGCGCTGCCGAGTCCGCCAACATGCCGCTCGCCATGTCGATGCTGTCGGACATGTTCACGCGCAAGCAGCGCTCGTCGGCATTCGGCATCTATTGGCTCGGCGTGGCGGTGGGCGGGGCGCTGGGACCGGCAATGGGCGGACCGGTGGCCGCAGCCTGGGGCTGGCGCGCCGCCTTCTTCATCGCCGGAATTCCGGGCATTGTCCTGGCCCTCGTCCTGCTGGCCACCACGCGAGAGCCGGCGCGCCGCACGGCCGACGACCGCATCGCCGACCTCGCCCACAAGGCGCCGTCGCCTTTGACGTGCCTCAAGTTCTTCTGGTCGCAGCGTTCGCTGATGCTGATCTATGCCGCCAATGCCCTGTCGTCGGCAGCAATTCTCGGCGTTTTCATCTGGTTGCCGTCATTTCTGATCCGCGTGCACGGGCTCTCGCTGAGCCAGGCGGGTCTCACCGTGGGCGTGGTCACCGGCGTCGGCACCACCGTGGGCTCTCTGGCCGGTGGGTTCGTCGGCGATCGCGTAACGCGGACGAATTTCCTCCGGCTTCCCTATGTTCCGGCGGCGGCTATCCTGGCGGTCGCGCTCGCCGGCATGGGAATGGTGCTGGCGGGATCGACCGCCGTGGCGGTCGCGCTGATGTTCGTTTTGCAAACCTCGCAAAACTTCCACAGCGCCCCATCGTATGCGCTCGGCCAGAGCCTGGTTGGCGCGCGCATGCGCGGCACTGCGAATGCCGTCACGCTGGTGCTCAGCAACCTCCTCGGTTACGGCATCGGGCCGGGGCTGGTCGGCTATCTCAGCGACCATGTCTATGCGCCGCTGGTTGGTGAGGACTCGATCCGCTATGCGATGCTGACAGCCACCTTCATCGGCCTTGTCTCGGCGGGCCTGTTCGCGCTATCGGCCCGCCCCCTGAAGCGAGATTTGGAACGCGCCGCGGCAATGGCTTGAGGGTCTGACGACTCAGGGTAAGGACCCCGCCTGCGCTCCGCGCACCAGCCGCCCCGGCAACTTCCCGGTCGGCGCGCCGTCGCGATAGCTGACCATGCCGTTCACGATCGTCGCCTCGTACCCGTCGGCGCGCTGGGTCAGCCGCCGGCCGCCGGCAGGGAGATCGTAGACCACCTCGGGCGCGGCCAGGTGCAGCCGGTCGGTGTCGATGATGTTGAGGTCGGCCTTGTAGCCCGGCGCGACGATGCCGCGATCCTCCAGCCCGACCGCCGCGGCCGTGTCGCGGCTCAACGCCTTGACGACCCAAGGTAGCGACAGCCTGTCGCCGGCGCGGTCGCGCACCCAATAAGTCAGCATGAAGGTCGGATAGCTGGCATCGCAGATGAAGCCGCAATGCGCGCCGCCGTCGCCCAGGCCCAGCACGCTGTTCCGGTCCTTCATCATGGCGAGCGCGGGCCCGAGATTGCCGTAAGCATAGTTGGACATCGGGATATAGAGCATAGCGTGTCCATCGCGTTCCAGCAGCAGGTCGTATGCGACTTCTTCCGGGCTGATCCCGCGCTGCCGGGCCAGGGCAACAACGCTGGTTTCCGGCGCGGGCTCATAGTTGGGGGGGTCGCCCAACGGATACATGTGCGCGAATTGACCTTTGTAGGCGGTCATGGGATCGGTCGGATCGGCTGGCGTCTCGGACAGCAGCCGCTTGCGGAATTCGGGCTGGCGCAGCACGCGGACCTTCTCGGCCAGCGGGAGGTTGGCGATCGGCTGATAGCTCGGATGCGTGCTGAACGGGTGGGTAGTGAGCTCGAATCCCAGGAATCCTCCTGTCGGCCGACCGATCACCTGGGCGCGGAGCGGCACGCCGGCTGCGTTCGCCTCTTCGATCAGCTCCATGACCTGCCGCCACTCTTCCGTCCCGGTCTGATGCCGCTGCGCGACCGAGATGCTCATTGGACGGCCGGAGACCTCGACCAGCCGCCGGTACATCGCCATTTCTTCGGAAATCGAACCTTTGAAGTTCGGCACGACCTGCAGCACGCCCCTGCCGACCGACTTCAAGGCCAGCGCGATCGCCCTGAGCTCGGACTCCGCGGCGTCGCGGCTGAACACCGGGTCGCCGTCCGACGTCCGCTGATTGACCGTCCGCGAGGTTCCGAAGCCGATCGCGCCGGCCAGCATCGCCTCGCGTGCAAGCTCCGCCATGCGCTCGAGGTCCGCTTCGGTGGCCTGTTCCCGGTCGGCGCCACGCTGCCCCATGACATAGACGCGCAGCGCCGAATGCGGCAGCTGCGCCGCGATGTCCGCGTCGTGCGGTCGCGCTTCCACCGAATCGAGATATTCCGGAAACGTCTCCCAGGTCCACGGCACACCCTCGGTCAACACGATGCCGGGAATATCTTCCACACCCTCCATCAGGCGGATCAGGCGGTCATGGTCCTCAACCCGGCACGGCGCGAATCCGACCCCGCAATTGCCCGTCACCACGGTGGTGACGCCGTGCGCAGACGACGGCGTCAGCCGGTCTTCCCACGTCACCTGTCCATCATAATGCGTGTGGATGTCGACGAAGCCAGGCATGACCGCAATGCCCTTGGCGCCGATCTCCTCGCGCCCGCTGCCGGAGAAGTGGCCGACCGCGACAATCCTGTCGCCCGAAACAGCGACGTCGGCCTCGAACGGCGCGCCGCCGCTACCGTCGATCACGGTGCCGCCGCGGATGACCAGATCGAATTCAGCGGTCATTGCTCTCCTCCACTTCGCGCGTTTATTCTAATAGACGAATATCACTCTAATAGCAGAATGTATCGGTTGGGGCTATGAGGCTTCGATCCAGCCGAGCGCGCGGGTGAACAGGCGGATCGCATTGCCGTGCAGGCGCAAGCCGATCTCGCGCGGCGCCTTTCCGGCGCAGGCCCTGGCATGGGATCCTTCGAGGATGATCCCGAGCTTGTAGCAGGCGAAAACCGCGTACCAGGACATCGCCGACATGTCGCGGCCGGTCAGTTCGCCGTAACGCGCCACGACCTCTTGAGCCTCCGGGAAGCCCTCCCACGGCTCGATCACGATCGTCGCGCTGCTCGCGTCTTCGCCGGGCGGACGCCAGGTCGCGACGAGCCATCCGACATCGATCAACGGATCGCCGATCGTCGTCAGCTCCCAGTCGACCACGGCCGCGATCTCCGGCCCGTCGTGGCGGAACAGCAGGTTCTTCAGGTGATAATCGCCGTGCATGATGCCGGGCGTGAAATCTTTGGGCCGGTTGGCTTCGAGCCACGCACCGACCTCTTCGACGCCGGGAATTTCGCCGGGACCGGGCCAGCCCGGATGATCGGAATAGGCCTTGAGTTGCGCGCGCCAGCGCGGTACCTGCCGTTCCAGGAAGCCATCCAGCCTGCCGAGATCGGCGAGCCCCGCCGCGCGGTAATCGACCCGGGCAAGCGCCGCCAAGGCATCCGCAATGTTGAGGCTCATGCGCCGGCGGATCGCGACGCTGCCCGCGTGCAGGGGCGGCAGGCCCGCCGCGGGATTGAAGCCCTCGACCGGTTCCATGAGGTAGAAGGCCGCGCCAAGGACATGCTCGTCCGGGCAGGCGACGATCAGGCGAGCGTGCGGCACGTCGGTGCCGGCGAGCGCGGCAAGCACGCGCGCCTCGCGCCGCATGGTCTCGCTGCCGTTCCAGGTGGGATGGAGCGGCGGCCGGCGCAGGACGAACGCGCGGGAATTCTTGCGGAAGCGCAGGATGACGTTCTGGCTGCCGCCGGTCAGTTGTGTGACGTCTTCAATCGGACCGGCGCCGAGCCCCTGGGCTTCCATCCAGGCACAAAGCCGCGGAATGTCGACCAGCTCCAGGCCATGAGGCTTGTCCAGCATCCCGGTGTTCCCCTAACGCGCTTTCAGCGGCGCCATGCCGAGATGCATGCCGGCGTCGATGATCATCATTTCGCCCGTGATGTGCCGGGAACGCGGCGTGGCGAAGAAAATTGCGGCCTCGGCGACCGCTTCGGGTGTGCCGGCCTGCCTGAGCGGCGTGGTTGTCGCCCAATGCGCGTAAACCTCGTCATATCGCTTCCGGTCGATGCGGTCGGTGAGGAAACGCGTGGCGATGAAGCCCGGACAGACCGCATTGACCCGGATCGCCGGCGCCAAGGTGCGGGCGAGGCTCAATGTCATGGTGTTGAGCGCGCCCTTGGAGGCGGCATAGGCGATGGAGGAGCCGCTGCCGGTCACGCCCGCCAGCGACGAGATGTTGACGATCGCGCCATCCTGCCGCTGAGCCAGCGCGTCACGGCAGGCGCGGACCATCTGGAAAGCGCCGACCACATTCGTCCGATAGATCGACAGGAAATCGTCCGCGGACAGGCCATCAAGGTCCGCCTGATCGACGAACTTGGTCGTGCCTGCATTGTTGACCAGGACGTCGATCCGACCGAACCGGGTGAGCGCCGCACCGGCAATCGCTCGGCAGGCGGCTTCGTCGCCGATATTACCCGGCGCAACAACAGCGTCGACACCCGTCGTTTCGATCTCGGCCTGGACCCGTTCGGCCTCCGCCAGGCTTTTCGCGCAGTTGAGGACGATGCAGTAGCCTTCCTTGGCCAAGCCGACGGCGATCGCGGCGCCGAGACCGGTCGCCGATCCGGTGACGATAGCCACCGGCGCATCTCCGCCCCTTATATGTGCCTTGTTCATTGCCCAAGATTCGTCGGGCGAGCGCCTTCGTTGAAGACGTGAAGCCGGCATGTCAGGCAGATATCGGTCACGCGATAGCGTGGTTCCAGCCGGCGGCAGTGTGTCTGAAACACCACCAGAGGCGGCCGAATCGACCCTTGCTGGGGCGCAGTGGGGCGCCCTAGCTTTTTGCTGTACCAGGCACCTCGAGGCGTACGCCACGGACCTGGTCGGCGCATAGCCAAGGAGGAAGATCATGAACGCACCCCTGGAAAGCGGCCCGCTCAGCATCGCCCACGTCGTGAAGGGTGAGCTGGTCACCGGCGCGGCGCACGAGTTCGGCCCGGCGCACGGGCGCTTCGCCACGCCGGCGCTTGAGCTCGACCGGCTGGTCTGGCCGCGGCAGGGAAAGCTGCCCGCTTTCGACGTTCCGACCCGCGAGATCATCGACGTGCTGGTCGCCACCGGCGACCGCCTGTCACGCGACCCCGACGGCGTGCTGGAAGAGGCGCTGGCGCAAAGCGTCAAGGTCAACCCGCTGCCGGCGGCCTTGGTCGAGCGCTGCTATGCCAACCTCGGGGCCATGTTCGACCGCAAGCTGCTGGAATTCCAAGTGAACCAGGAGCTGGGCGGGGCGGATATCCTGGACGGGTGGCGCGAGATCCAGACGCCGAAGGGGATTCCCGCCCGGATGCGGGCGATCCCGCCGCGCCTCATCCACATCATCGCCGGCAACGCGCCAGGGGTCGCCGCCCAGACCGTGATCCGTGGATCGCTGACCAAGGGCGTCCATCTGATCAAGCTGCCTTCCAACGACCTTCTGACCGCGACCGCAGTGCTCCGCGCGTTGGCCGCCACCGCGCCTGGCCATCCGCTGACCCGCTCGTTTTCGGCGGTCTATTGGCGCGGCGGCGACGAGCGGGTCGAGCGCATGCTCTTCAGGCCGCAATATTTCGACAAGCTCGTCGCCTGGGGCGGCGAGAGTACGATCCAAAGCGCCGTGAAGTATCTGGGCCCGGGGTTCGAGCTGGTTGCGTTCGATCCGAAGACCTCGATCTCGCTGATCGGCCGCGAGGTCTTCGCCTCAGCCGAAACCCTGAGCAACGTGGTCGAGCGCGCGGCCTCGGACGCGACTATCCTGAACCAGCAGGCCTGCTCATCGAGTCGGTTTCAGTTCATCGAGGGCACCGAGGCGGAGGTCGATCTTTACTGCGAGAAGCTGCAGGCCGCGCTTGGAATCGACCGGCCGGTCGCGACGGCGGTCGGCCGTCCGCTCGACGGCGACATCCGGGAAGAAATCGGGGGGTTGCGCGACCTCGCGCCGATCTATCGCGTCTGGGGCGGCTATGACGGACGCGGCGTGGTCATACGGTCGGACGAGCCGGTCGATTTCTATCCTGATGGCAAGGTGGTGAACGTCGTCCGTGTCGACAGCCTCGAGGGTGCGGTCCGGCATGTGAACGTCGCGACACAGACCGTCGGAGTATATCCGGCCGAACGCAAGATCGCGCTGCGCGACGTGATCGCGTCAGCCGGTGCCCAGCGTGTCGTGACGCTCGGGGCCGCCGCGGCGAACCAGGCGGGCCTGTCGCACGACGGCTTCAACCCGCTCCAGCGCTTCGTCCGCTGGGTGAATGACGAAGGGTGACCCGCTTCACGCCGCCCGCGCCGCCTCAGCCGGGAAGGTCAGCCGGTCCATGATCCGCGACACGTCATCGACATGCTCCAGGTCGCAGAGCAGGTCCCCCACCGCGTCCAGCGCGGCCGGGTCCAGAAGACCGTCCGCACAGGCGTGGTAGCGGCGGACGACCTCGTCGCGGGTCAAAGGGTCGCTCGGGTCGCCATGCGCGGTGAAGCAGGTGCGTTCATAGACTGCGCCATCCTTCATGCGAATAGTGAGGGTGTTCTTTTGGCCCAGCTGGTCGGTACCCCACTCGGGATGGATGATCAACTTCACCTTGTGGCGATGAGCCATAAGCTTCAGGTCGTGCGCCTTTTCCATCGTGAACGTGTCGAAGAACATCGATTCACCGGATAGCGCCGCGGTTGCGATGTGGGGCAGGCTGAACCTTGCCTGCTCGCCGTTCTCAGGATCGGGGTATTTCAGGATCTGCGGATAGATCTGGTTGACGCCGATTTCGACGCTTTCGACCGCGTCGATCGCAATGTCGTGATGGTGTTTCAGGTCGAGCAGACCGTCGACGATCCGCTGCGTGAGGTAGCAGCACGGGTATTTCTTCATGCCGACATTCATCACCATGAAGTCGCTGCCCGACCCCAGCGTGAAATCGAGATTCGGCTGTCCCGCCATCGCGTCCCACAGGCCGGCGCGGCCTTCCAGGATGGTCGGGTTGCCGGTCAGGCCCTTGCCGGCCAGGATTGCGGCGGTGATCCCATTGCGGCCGGCGAACCCGGCTTCGATCACGTGGGCGCCCGACCCGGTCTGGCGATTGAGCCCCGCGGCGAAGGAGGCGGCGATGGCGATCGCGTTCCAGGTCTGCTCGAAGGAGAGTCCCATCATCTTGGCCGCCACCCCGGCGACGCCGACTGTGCCGTTCATGGACCCCGGCAGCCAGCCACGCGGCGTGGCGCAATCGTCGGAGCAGATCGTGCCCGGCCGCGCGGTCAGCTCATAGCCGAGGACCAGCGCCTCCAGCACCTGCCTGCCCGAGGCCTTCAGCGCATCGCCCAGCGCGAACACGGTCGGGATCAGGAAGCAGGTATAGGTGGCATCGGGGAACGACACATCCTCGAGCTCGGTGCAGTGTGAGGCGGTGCAGTTCATCGCCGCCGCCAGCTCCGCCGAGGTGCGAAAGCCGTGGCCGATCACGCCCGCCTCCTGCCGTCCGCCGGATTCGCGGACATAGTCCGCCATCAGCCGGGTCACGCTCATATTCGCCCCCAGCACCGCCGATCCCAGCGAGCTCAGCGCCAGATTCTTGGCGCGCTCGATCACCGAGTGGTCGATATCGGCGTAGGACACTGCGTGGACGTATCGCGCCAGATCCTGCGTCGTCTTCATGGCTTTACTCCTTGTCGTCCTGGAGGTCGAAGGCGCTCAGCATGACCGAGGTCAGCATGCGATAACCGATGACAGCCGTCATCTCCACCATGCCGCGCGGGCCGTAGAGCGCCAGCAGCCGGTCGAACAGCTCGTTGGACACGTTGCCGGTGCGGGCGAGGTCGTCGGCATAGGCGATCGCCAGCCGCTCCTCCTCGGTGAGGTCCGGGTCGCTCTTGGCCGCCTCCAGCCCTTCGACCGTGGCGAACTGGTCATAGAGCGCGCGGGAGATGCCGGCCTTGGCCGAGGTCTCCCAGTGGCCGTTATAGGCGAAGGTGCAATTGAGCCGGCGGATCACCGCCAGGATCACCAGCTGGCGGACGCGGTTATTCTCCAATGCCCAGGGCAGCTGGGTGAAGATGTAGCTTGACCCGTCGAACAGGCGGTTGGCCAGCTCCGGCGAATGGGCGAATAGGCGCCAGGGCTGCGGCACCCGGCGCTCCGCCTGCGCCGACCGCGGGCCGGGCAGCGGCTTCAGCCATTGGGCGACGCGCCCGTAGAACTCGAGCACCTCGGGGCTGGCGTCTTCCTTCTCGATCAGCGGAACGCGCGGCATGGTCTTCCCCTTCATGTCGGATGCTGCGGGACCATCACCTCCACCCAACCCTCCCCCGTCGAGGGGGAGGGCTTCCGATCATGTTCCTCCCCATTGGTGGGGGAGGCTAGGTGGGGGTGATAGCGCCTCTATGCTCGGCGACTGAGCTAGCCTCTCACAACCCGAACAGCCCCTTCACATTGTCGTGGACGATCTTGTTCGTCACGTCGTCCGGAATTCCGGCGAAATTCTCGGCGATCACTTTGTGCGAGTTCGGCCAAGTCGTGTTCCGGTGCGGGAAGTCGGATGCCCACATATAGTTGTCGGCACCGTAGAACTTGTACGCCGCCATGCCGATCGGGTCGTTCTCGAACGTCGCGAAGAACTGCCGTTTCATATAGGTGCTGGGGCTCTCCGGCGTCGCGTTCGGCACGATCGCTTTGTATTTGCCCCAGCCCTTGTCGCAGGCGCGGACGAAGAACGGCAGCCAGCCGATATTGAGCTCGACCGAGACCACCTTGAGACCGGGGAAGCGGGCGAACACGCCGCCGAAGATGAAGGACATGAGCGTCCGCTGGATCTCGTGCGAGCCCAGCACCGCTTGCTCCATGATCGAGCGGGCGGCGATCGAACGCAGGAAGCCGGTCTGGGCGTCCGGCACCATCGTGCTCTCGCGGCTGCGGCCGGTCACGGCGTGCATCGAGACCGGCATGTTGTGCGTCTCGGCGGCGCGCCAGAACGGATCGTAGATCGGGCTGTCATAGGGCCGGTCCTCCGGCGCCGACGACCAGATCATCACGCCCTTCATGCCGAGCTTGGCGCAGCGCTCCAGCTCCCTCACTGCCGACGGGATGTCCTCCAGCGAGATCAGCCCGTTGCCGATCAGCCGCTTGGGCGCATAGGCGCAGAACTCAGACAGCCAGTCGTTATAGACGCGGAAGCATTCGCGCTGCATGTCGCCGTCAGTCATGCGGAAGAGCGGCATCGAGAGCGTGGCGTAGAGCACCTCGGCCTGGATGTCGTCCTTGTCCTGGTCCTTCAACCGGACCGCCGGGTCCCAGCCGCCGGCCGGTGCGGCCTCATAACCCTTGGCCATGTGGCTGCGCAGCTCTTCATTGCTGGCGCCGGCGGCATAGGCGCCGCCGATCGGGAAGGGATCGATCGAGGGGGCAATCAGGCAATAGCCGGGCTTGCCGTCGGTGCGATCGGCGATCCGGGGCGCGGTATCGCGATATTTGCGATCGACCCGATCGATCCAGAAATTGGCCGGCTCCAGAATGTGCGAGTCGGCGGAAATCACGTTGAGCGCGGTCATGCTGTCTCTCCTCTCGAAGGGAATAGTTCAGGCGGTGCCCGAGCGAAGCACCTGGCCCGCCCGCGCGCTGGTGTCCCGGCCGTTCTCGTAGAGCACCTTGCCGTTGACGATCGTGAAATCGATGCCCGTGGGCTCGATCATCATCTGCCGCGCGCCACCCGGCAGGTCGTAGGTCGGCTTGGCGCGCAATGTGGAGTTCACGGTTATGGGATCGAAGACGACGATGTCGGCCGCCAGTCCCGGCTTGAGCCGCCCGCGGTTCCGGATGCCGAAGAAGTCCGCCGGCTCCGACGTCATGCGCTGGACCGCACGCTCAAGGCTCATCACCTTCTTCTCGCGCACCCATTTGCCCAAGAGGTAGGTCGGATAGGCGGCATCGCACATCTGGTCGATATGGGCGCCGCCGTCCGACAGGCCGAGCATCACGCGCGGGTCGGCGATGAAGTCGGCGATGCGCTCTTCCTTGCCGTTCAGCATGGTGACGGTGAAGCGGACCTGGAGCTTGTCTTCGACGATGAGGTCGAAGAAGGTGTCGGCCGGGTCCCGGCCCCGTTGCTGGGCGATCTCGGCGACGTCGAGGCCCTCGATCGGCTTCAGCGCCGGGTTGGTCACTTCCTCGACCACGTAATAGGCCCAGTTGGTCTGCGTAACCGAGGGCTTGGCCAGGTCTTCCTTGAAGCAGCGGCGGAATTCCGGATCGCCATAGATGCGGAGCTGCTGGTCCGGCGGCGCGTTGAACAGCGGGTGCACGCAGTCATAGTGCGAGAACAGGAACGGGTTGCGCGGGTCGAGATAGGAGACCAGCGGCCGGGGCGTGACCTGCGGATAGGCCCCGCGCTTCGACAACCCGTCGATCCGCCGCAGCATCTCGACATGCGCCTCCGGAAAATCGTCGCGCACGAAGAGCGAGGTGTAGGTGACCTTGGACCCGCTCTCGGTTAGCAGCAGGTCGAGCATTTCAAGCTCGTCCTCGGCGATCTTGCCCGGCACCTTGACCAGCGCGATCTCGATCACGCCCTTGCCGAGCTCGCGCAGCACGCGGCAATAGGCACGGAACTCGTCCTTGCTGGTCAGGCGCGAGGCGAACGGCCGGCCCTTGTAGCCGACATGCGACTTCACGTTCGAGGACGAGAAGCCGAACGCACCGGCGGCGACCGCTTCCTTCAGAAGCTGGGCGATCCTTTGCGTCTCCGCCTCGGTCGCCCAGCGCTCCATCGAATCCTCGCCCATCACCAGATGGCGGAAGGGCGAGAGCGGCGCGAAGAACCCCAGATTGACGCCGAACGGACGCTTGTCCGCGGCGTCCAGCAGCTCGGGGAAGCTTTCCCACTGCCAGCAGACACCGCGCTGCAGCAGGTCGAGCGGGATGCCTTCGACATTGGTGAGGTCGGCCAGCAGGATCTCGCGCTGCCTGGGCGTGCAGGGCGCGAGGCCGACCCCGCAATTGCCCATCATCACGGTGGTGACGCCGTGCACGGACGAGGTGCGCAGCACCGGGTCCCACCAGATCTGCGCGTCATAATGGGTATGGGGGTCGATGAAGCCCGGGGAGACGACCCGGTCGGCCGCGTCGATCACCCGCTCGGCCCCGACATCGAGCTTGCCCATCGCGACGATCTTGCCGTCCTTCACCGCGACGTCGGCGACGAAGCCGGGCGCGCCGGTGCCGTCGACGACCGTGCCGTTCCTGATGACGAGATCGAATGCCATGAGCGTGCTCCTTCCCTGGGCGGCCGCGCGGTTCCGCCTGCTGCCGCTCCCGCGTTCCTCTGACGCCGGATTGCCTGCACTCTAGGCCTGGCGGCGAAAATTCTCAAGATGGAACATCGTTCTGTATACGGAATGCTCGTACGCCATCGGATGGGCGATGCGCCAGGCCTCTTCGCCTTCCTAAATCCGTCATCCCGGCGAAGGCCGAGACCCATCCATCGACCGGCGAGATGGCTGAAAAATGGGGTTCCGGCCTTCGCCGGGATGACGGATTTTGGATTGGTGGTGGACCTAGGTGGGAGCCTCCCATCATCGGCTCCACGATATCCGCCCTTCCCGCTACCGGTGGGCGCGCGGGCGGGATAGGTTCAGCGGTTAAAGAAAGGGAGCCCGCGCACACCGCGCGGCCAACCAATGCCCCGGGGAACGAGTGACTCACGTGCAACAAGTCGAATCCGGCACGGACGCGGCCGGCGAACGGGCGGCGCCCGACAGCATCACCCGCTGGTACGTGCTGGCGCTGCTGACCGCCGTCTACACCATGCATGCGATGGATCGGAACTTGGTCGCGATCGTGCTGGAGCCGGTGAAGAAGGAATTCGCACTCAGCGACACTGCGGCCGGCGCGCTCGGCGGCACCGCCTACGCGATTGCCTTCGCCGTCGCCGGCATCCCCTTGGGCATGCTGGTCGACCGCATGAGCCGCCGCAACATCCTGGGCCTGGCGGTGGGCCTGTGGAGCCTGATGACCGCGCTGTCCGGATTCGCGACCAACTATATCTCGCTGATCGCCGCCCGCGTGGGCTTGGCCGTGTTCGAGGCGCCCAGCCTGCCGGCCTCGGTCTCGATGATCGCCGACCTGTTCGGCCGGCATAAGCGGGCGACCGCGATCGGCATCTATACGATGGGGCTGGGCATCGGGCAGCTGGTCGGCTATTCGGTCGGCGGGCTGGTAGCCCAGCACTGGGGCTGGCGCGACGTGTTCTTCGTCGGCGGCGTGCCGGGCCTTCTGATGGCGGCGGTGTTCATGGCCACGGTGCGCGAGCCGGTCCGGCGCACGTCGGAGGGCAAGGTCGCGCTGCAAGCCAAGGCACCGTCGATCCTCGCGACCGTGCGCTTCATCGTCTCGCAGCCGTCGCTGCGCTGCCTTTACGTCGGCTATATCATGATCGCGCTGACCTCCAGCGCCAACCTCGCCTTTCTGCCGTCCTTCTTTATCCGCACCCATCATCTGACGCTGTCGGAGGTCGGGCTGATCGTCGGCGTCGGCTTCGGACTGGCATCGATCGTCGGCAGCATCCTGGGCGGCATGATCTCCGACCGGCTGGGCCGGCGGAATATCCTTTGGGTGCCGCGCTTCACCGCGGCCGCGGCCGGGACGATCATGGTCACCACCGCCCTGATGGTCATGGTGCCGTCGGCCGCGGTGGCGTCGGTGCTGATCGTCGTCTACGGCGCCGCCTTCATGGCCCAGGTCAGCCCCAACCAGGCGCTGAACCAGAGCTTGGTCGGTACGCGCATGCGCGGCACCGCGATCGCGCTGCTGTCGACCCTGGTCAATTTGTTCGCCCAGGCGATCGGGGCCACGCTCACGGGATTCCTCAGCGACCACTACAAGGCGTGGGCCGGGGAAGATTCGCTCCGTTGGGCGCTGTTCACCGTCTCGTTCCTGAACCTGATACCGCTGGCGCTCTATCCGCTGATGGGGCGGACGTTGAAGCGCGACCTGGGGCGGGCGGAGAGCGCATAAGCGATCAAAGACCCGGCCGGCCCGGGAATATCCTGTCCTGCAGCGCTTGGTGATCGCCCTGGCTCGACACCGGTGTGCCGGCCGACAAATCGCCGATCGCGGCGAAATTCTCGCGTACGCCCTCCGGCGTCAGTGCCGGATCGAAATGGCCCTGGCTCTCCCAGAAGAGGACGCGCGCCACCTGACCACCGCCGGCGGCGTAGAGCTCCGCGGTCTCCGTCAACTCCGGGCTGGCGAGGAAGGCGATAACCGCGGCGACTGCCTCCGGCGGGAAGCGGTCGCGCATCCAGGCACGGAAGGCGGGATCGGGGTGGTTATCCAGCAGCGGCGTGTACGCCTGCGGCATCACCGCGTTGACCAGGATGCCGAGTGGCTTTCCGGCAATGCCGGCGTCCTTGGTGAGGCCGATCAGACCGGCCTTCGATACCGCATAGGGACCGCTGATGCCGGAGCCGAGCGCGGCGCTGGAGCTGATATTGACGATGCGGCCATAGGACTGGGCGCGCATCGCGGGCCAGACCGCCTGCATCAGCGCATAGGGGCCGACGAGATTCACAGCCATGACCCGGTCGAGCGCGGCGTCCTCGATCGCATCGAAAGGCCCGGGCCGGGCGATGCCGGCATTATTGATCAGGATGTCGACCCGGCCGAAGGCGGCGAGCGCCGTCGCCGCGATCGTCCGCGCCGCCGCATGGCTGCCGACTGGAGTCGCATCTGCCATCGCCGTGCCGCCGGCGGCACGGATTTCGCCGACGACCGAATTGGCACGCCCGACATCGATATCGTTCACCAGTAACTGGGTCCCGCGCGCGGCGAGCAACAGCGCGGTCGCGCGGCCAATGCCCGAACCGGCCCCGGTCACGATGGCCGCCTGGCCGTCGAAAGAAATCTCCGGCATGGTGCAGCGGGACCGGCGCTCATGCGGCCGATCCCATCCCTCGCACTCAGTTCAGCTCGAGCTTGAACAGATCGCGGGTGTTGTCGTGGACGATCCGCTTCACCAGCGCCGGGTCGATCCCGTCGGTGGTGCGGGCCAAGGTCGGCATGCTGTCCGGCCAGGTCGAGTCCGAATGCGGATAGTCGCTGGCCCACAGCAAGGTGTCAGAGTCGAGCAGGCCGGCCTGCGCCGCCTGCAAGGCCGAGCGGTCGTCCTGGAAGGTGAACCACAGATTCTCGCGGAACACCTGGCTGGGCAGGCGCTTCAGCTCCCTGCCCTGCAGCCAGTGCCGGTGGCGGTTATAGAAATGCTCGGCGCGCTCGACGAAATGCGGCACCCAGCCGGCGTCGGCCTCGACCGAGATCAGCTTCAGGTTGGGATGGCGGTCGAATACGCCGCCGAACATGAACACACCGACCACGTCCTGCAGCATGCGGGTCGCCATCATGTGGCCGTTCAGCTTGCCGCCGCGCATCTTGCCATGGTTGAAGGCGTTGCCCTCCTTGGTGCGCTTGATCAGGATGTGCAGGCAGACCGGCAGGTCGAGATCGACCGCGGTGGCCCATGCCTTGTCGTAGATCGGGCTGTCGTAATCCTCGAGCCCGGGCTCGCCCGGGATCATCACGCCCTTGAAGCCCTTTTCCCTGATGTCGATCATGTCTTCGACCATCGAATCCGGATCGCGCGCCGCCGACTGGCCGATGCCGAACAGGCGATTGGGCAGGCCGCCGCAGAACTCCTCGAGCCAACGGTTATACGCCTGCATGCAGGCGCGCTTGTAGTCGACGTCCGGCACGTCGCAGATCGCCATGCCGACGGAGGGATAGATGAGCTCGGCGAAGACGCCGTCGCGGTCCATGTCGGCGACGCGCGCCTTGGCGTCGCGGCCGCCCTCATGCAGCGCGGAGAAGACACGGCCTTCGAGCTTCAGCTGGTCGGCCGGAATGCCGGCCGAAGCGGCGCCACCGACCGCAACCGGGGAAATGCCCTCGACGATGTAGAGCGCGCCGCGGGTCTCATGGTCGATGCCATGCGGCGCCGTCGCGCGGTATTTGGGATCGATCCGGGGAGCAAAGATGTCCGGCGGCTCGACGATGTGCGAGTCCGCCGATATCGGCTTCATGGCCTTGAGCGTTTCAATCGAGAGCATTGTTCCCTCCCACGGGTTTCGGGGGCGGCGCCTTGGCGGGTACCCTTGGCCGGCGCCGGAAGGGACGCATGCCCCTTCCCATTGACGACATGGGCGAGCCTACCGCCGGCGGCTACGATAAGCAAGCGGTTTTCTACAGAACGAATACCTATCTGATATCAGAATATTCGTACGTCCGATCCGCCACCACCCGATGGCCGGATCGCCCCTTGTTCCGGGGAGGTGCGCCGCCCGATCCTCCGGCAGTCCCACATGAGAACTGGAGATCGCCCGATGAAGTCGGCACGCCATCATCTGCTCGACATGATCGTTGGCCCCACCCCCTACGACCACCCGGCCGCCGAGATCGCGGCGCTTCAACTCGAAGCCGCGCGCGAGCTGTTCGCCGAGCGGAAGGAGCAGGTAACCGTGCTGAGGCGGCGGGCCGAGGAGGCCGGCATAACCGAGATCGCGCGGCGGGACGATATTGTGCCGCTGCTGTTCGCGCACACGGTCTACAAGTCCTATCCGCAGAGCTTCGTCGAGCAGCGGCGATGGGACCGGATGCTCGCCTGGCTGCAGACGCTGTCGGTGCGCAAAGTGAGCGACACGGACGTGTCCGGCGTTACCGACGCCGATGAATGGATCGCGCGGCTGGATGCGGCGGGTCACCATATCCTTGCCACCAGCGGCACCACCGGCAAATGCTCGTTCCTGCCCCACGCACCGCAGGATTTCGAGCGCAAGCTCAGGCACTGGAGCACGACCCTCGGGTGGCCCAAGGTCCGGGCGCAGCAGGACCGGATCTATTTCTCGCTCGGGCCCTCGGTCGGCCCCAACAGCGCGATCGAGGCGGCGCAGATCAGCGCGCGCCTCTGGGCGAAGCCGGAGGACCGCCATTTCCTGACCGACGAGCCGCTGCGCATCACCGACATCAGCGCCGCCGCGTCGCTCAAGGCACGGATGATCGAGGGCACCGCGCTGCCGGACCAGATCGCGGCGTTCGAGGCGGTGGGCCGCGCCAAGGCCGCCCGCATGGCCGAGGCGACGCGGGCGATGGCGGAGACCGTCCTTACCCATCGCCATGAGCCCATCGTGCTGTCCGGCCTATGGGCGCAGCACATGATGATCATCGACCTCGCCAAGTCCATGGGTGTGCCGGACGGAGACTTCCACCCCGACAGCTTCATCTCGGCCGGCGGCGGCATCAAGGGCGTCGCGCTGCCGCCCGACTACAAGGAGCGTGTGGCGCGCTTCTACGGCAATGTCCGGCGCGGCGGCTTCTACGGCATGACCGAGCTGGCCCAGAACATGCCGCGCTGCGAGGCCGGGCATTATCATCCGGCGCCGGGGCTGATCGTGCTGGTGCTGGACCGGGCGGGCGAGCGGCTCCTGGGGCCGGACGACGCGGTGGACGGCGTGCTGACTGGCCGCGCCGGCTTCCTCGACCTGGCGTTCGACGGGCGCTGGGGGGGCCTGATCAGCGGCGACCGCATCGAGATGGACCTGAAGCCCTGCCCTTGCGGCCGGGACGGCGCCACCCTGCTCGATACCATCTCCCGCTATGCCCAGCCGGGCGAAGCCGACCATATCGGCTGCGCCGGCACTATCGATGCCTATGTCCGGGGCGCCCTTGCCGCTTAGAGGGATGCGCCCTGTTCTGCTGTAAGACGCGCCTCGATATGCATCGCGATCTCGTCGACGACCCCTTCCGTGCTGTGCAGCACGTCGTTGTTCTAGGACCGGATCACCGCGAATCCCTGATTTTCCAGGCATCCGGTCCTGGCCTCGTCGTAGGCGACATCGATCGCGTGCTGGCCGCCATCCACTTCGATGACGAGCCCGTTGGTCATGTTGAGTGCCTGTGGATGCGCCCCCTCCCCTTGCCCCTCCCGCAAGGGGAGGGGGATACGAATGCGGCATGGTGGCTGTGTTAAAGGAAAATCAGCTTGGCGGCTTTTTTGGTTGATGGAACTATGCCGCCATTGCTGATCCGATCCCCCTCCCCTTGCGGGAGGGGTAAGGGGAGGGGATGGCGCCGTTCGCACCTCCAATCGACGGACCGATTATCATGAAAGCCAGCCCCAAGCGCTGGCTCGTCACCGGCGTCTCCGGCGGCCTCGGCCGCGCCATCGCCGTCCACGCGCTGGCGCGGGGCGACATCGTCGCCGGCACGCTGCGACGCGCCGACCAGCTGGCGGCGTTTGCCCATGTAGCGCCCGGCCGCGCCCATCCGGTTCAGCTGGACGTGACCGACGACAACGTCGCACCCACGCTCGAGACCGCCATCGCCGCCATGGGCGGCGTCGACGTGCTGGTCAACAATGCCGGCTATTGCCTGGTCGGCGCGGCCGAGGACGTGTCCCTCGCCGAGGCGCGGCTGGAGCTGGAGACGAATCTCCTCGGCACCTTGAAGATGATCCAGGCGGTGGTGCCGTTTTTCCGCGCCCAGGCGAACGGCCGCATCATCAACGTCGCCTCGGTCGCCGGCGCCATGGGCATCCCGCTGTTCAGCCTTTACTCGGCGTCTAAGTTCGCCGTAGTCGGCCTGTCGGAGGCGCTGGCCAAGGAACTGGCCCCGTTCGGCATCCGCGTCACCGCGGTCGAGCCCGGCGGCCTTCGCACCGAATTCGGCGCCGGCAGCTTGCACGTCTCAGCCACGGTCTCGCCGCCTTATGCGGCTGCGACCCACAACATCACCACTCGCCTCGCCGCAGCCCGCGACAAGGCCGTCAACGACCCGGCCAAGGCCGCGGCCGCCATTGCATCGCTGGTCGACATGGCCGACCCGCCGGTGCATGCCGCGATCGGTGCGGATGGGCTGACGGCGGTCCGTGCGGCGCTGGAGGCGCGGCTGATGGATTATGCCCGGGGCGGGCCTGAACTGACGGACACGGCGGCGGATCCTGCCCGTCCGACGAGAATTGTGTGACGGACGTCGAGCAGTCAAGACTACGCTTGCCGTCAATGGGTCATCGTGGGTCTTATCAGTACGTCCGCAATCGAGGATCGACGAGAACATGAAGCCGGCAAGTGATCCGAACAGCGAGGCCGCTTCAAGGGCCATCACCCAGCGGATTCAAGAGCTGGCGGATTGGCGAGGAGAGACCCTCGCCCATCTCCGTCAGCTCATCCACGATGCCGGGCCCGACATCCAGGAGGAGTGGAAATGGGCAAAGGCGACGAGCCCGGGCACCCCGGTCTGGTCCCATGACGGCATCGTCTGCACCGGGGAATCGTACAAGCAGATCGTGAAGCTCACCTTCGCACGAGGCGCCGTCCTCGAAGACCCGAACAAGCTCTTCAATTCCAGCCTGGAAGGGAACGCGCGGCGTGCGATCGACCTCCGCGAAGGAGAGAAAATAGACGAAGCCGCCTTCAAGCAACTCATCCGGTGGCGGCCAATGCCGCAGTGCGCGCGGGGCGGGCGGGCAGAAAGAAGTATGCCTTTCTTTTTCGTGAATCCGCCTCGCCTTCAATCGGGCGGGCGGGTGAAGAACCAGTCATGGCCCTCCGGGTCGCGGGCCCAATAGGTGCGGCCATAGTCCTCGTCGGAAAGGTCCTGCACGATTTCCGCGCCGGCTGCCTTTGCGCGGGCACAATGCGCATCGACATCGTCCACATAGACGAACACGCCGGCCGTATGGGCCTTCGCGTGAGCTGGGGACTTGCTCTCGAATTGATCGGCGGCGGTACCCATCATCACCACGCCTGCGCCGAACCGGACTTCGCCGTGATGTCGGCCGTTCCCAGTCGGATGAATCATGGTCTTCTCGAAGCCGAATGCTTCGACCAGCCAGTCGACGGCCTTCGGCACATCGGCGTAATAGAGATAGGGGATCACTTGCGACATGCCCTCGGGCGGGATCTTCGGCATGGAAAGCTCCTATCAAGAGTCCGGCATTCCGTGGCTCGGGGGCAGGTCGGGCGCCTATCTGGGCGCAACCCGCGCCCGTTTGTCCGGGGAAATTCTGGCATAAGGAAACATTAAGGGGAAGCAAGATGCCCGATTACTCGATCGATGATCCGAATTATTGGCAGGCGCCGGAGCGGTTTCGCCCGCTGTTCGAAAAGCTGCGTTCGCTCGGCATCCGCGCCTCCTATTTTCCGCTTGGCGATGCCGATAAGGACAGTACGCCGGTGGCCGTGATCGTGGAGATGCCACCGGGCTTTGTGATCATGCGCCATGCCCATCCCTGCGATCGCTTCGAAGTGATCGTTCGCGGTACGCTTGAGACGGA
>CAZVYC010000004.1:0-17384 GCA_964631425.1 uncultured Rhodospirillales bacterium | reverse complement strand
AGACCGCGTTCTGCATCCGGGCGATGTGATGGTTTCGGCCGCCGGCGAGCTTTATGGGCCCAAGACGGCCGGCAAGGAGGGGTGCACGACCATCGAGGTGTTTGCGACCGCGCCAGGAGTCACCAAGCGCATAGAAGAACAACCCGACGGCAGCACGGTGACAGTCAATCTCGAGCAATTCGACGTCGCCTTCAAGCACCTGGACCGGCGCTGATTTCGGACGGATCCCAGCTTTCGCGACTGACGATTCTGACCGTCATCGCCGGCTGCGCATCGAACCGTCAGCAAACAGTTCATATTGGCCAACGCTCTGGCTGGGCGCTACACTGGGATAACCGAGCGAGCTTGCGTAAGCTGCGAACCCAATCGTTCGCAAGCCATAGGTCCGGAGCAAGGGCACTAGCTTCAACATCGCTGCTATCGTGATCGTCGCCGAGGGGCGCGTGCCATGGCAATGAAGTGGATATCCCGGTTTAGCCCGTGGGCTGCCCAATGCGGCCTGGGTGGAATCGGCTTGATATTGATAACCGTGGTTTCCTTCCGGATCGGACTCACCGCGGCGTCCGCGGGCTTTGCCTATCTGCTGCTCATCGTGCCGCTCTCCTTGCTGGGAAGCTTTCCCGCATCGGCCATTCTCTCGATCGCCGCCGCAGCCAGCCTTGCCTATTTCTTCACACCGCCGATGCTTGAGGGCGTCCTGGCGATGGTAGCCTTCACGACCGCCTCGCTCGTCATCACTGCTCTTGTGGCCAGGCGACGCAATTTAACACTGGCTACCATGGAAGCGCAGCTGCGCGACCTGATCGAAGCGATCCCAGCCATGGCCTGGACGACCCTGGCCGATGGCTCCAACGGATTCGTGAACACGCGATGGACAGAGCATACGGGCCTCTCGGCCCAGGAGATGGCCGGTGAAGGTTGGCAGGCTGTGGTCCATCCCGAAGACGCCGAGCGACTGTTACGCAAGTGGTCTGACGCGGTCGCGACCGGCGAACCGCTCGAGGATGAGGTCCGGTTCCGTTGTGCCGCCGCCAACGGGCAATATCGCTGGTTCTTGATTCGCGGCGCGCCGCTCCGCGGCGATCACGGCAACCTCGTGAGGTGGTATGGGATTTTCATCGACATTGAGGATCGCAAACGGGCTGAGGTCGTGCTGGTCGCGGAGCGACGCGTTCTCGAGATGGTCGCCAAAGGCGATTCGCTTCCGCGAATCCTCGACTCCCTGTGCCGATTGGTGGAAGAGAATACCCCGGATGCGCTCGCCTCGGTGTTCTTGCTCGAAGACGGGTACCTGAAGCTCGGGGCTGCGCCGAGCCTTCCCAGAGCCTACATCGAAGCCACCGACGGCCTCGCCGTCGGTCCGTCTGTCGGATCGTGCGGAACCGCGGCGTATTTCGCCAAGCGGGTCATCGTCTCCGACATTGCAACCGATGCGCTTTGGGCCGATTATCGCGAGGCGGCCTTGGCGCATTCCCTGCGCGCCTGCTGGTCGACGCCGATCCGGTCCCCGGATGGCGACGTGATCGGCACCTTCGCGATGTATTATCGCGAGCCACGCAGCCCAAGCTCGCGCGATCAAGAGATTGTGGAACAGATCACGCATCTGGCAGGGGTGGCGATCCAGCGCAAGCTCACCGAGCAAAGGCTGCAGCGCAGCCAAGCCTATCTGGCGGAGGCGCAGAGACTGACGCAGACCGGCAGCTGGGCCTGGGACGTGGGCACAGACAAAGTGGTTCATTGGTCGGGCGAAATGTTCCGAATGCTCGGATTTGGCCCGCAGCATACTGCGATGGCCGGCGATGTATACTTGCAACGCATCCATCCCGAGGAACGCGATAGGATCTTTGAGGAGATTCAGGCGGCCGTCGAACAAAAGCGTGATTTCATCGTGGAACACAGGATAATTACTGGCGATGGAACGGTGAGGTATTTTCAGAACATCGGTCATCCACTGCTCGATGCGGCCGGGGCGATTACCGAATACGTCGGAACGATGATCGATGTAACGGACCGCAAGCATGCCGAGGAGGAGCGCGAGAAGCTGCGTCTGCTCGAGGCGGACATCGCCCACATGAACCGAGTCAGCACGCTGGGGGAGCTCGCGGCGACATTGGCGCACGAAATCAATCAGCCCATCACGGCCGCGATTACAAACGCCAACGCCTGCGTGAGATGGCTGACACGAGATCAGCCCGACCTGAACGAGGCCCGAGGGGCCGCGATGAGGATCGTAGGAGACAGCACCCGAGCGGCCGAGATCATCAGCCGTGTTCGATCATTCTACAAGAAAGGTCCGCCACCGCACCGCGAGCTGCTCGACGTGAACGACGTTGCGCGTGAGATCCTTACGCTCGTCCGCGACGAAGCCAACCGGTACTCGATTGCGATACATACCGAACTTGCCGACCTTCCGCAGGTCAGGGCAGATCGCGTGCAGCTGCAGCAGGTATTCATGAATCTCATGCTCAACGGCATAGAGGCGATGAAGGAGACAGCCGGCGAACTTACGATCAAGTCGCAGCTGGGCGACCACGATGAACAGCTGATTTCCGTCAGCGACACGGGGGTCGGACTGCCCCCAGGCAAGACGGATCAGATATTTAGCTCCTTTTTCACGACCAAGCCGCAAGGCAGCGGCATGGGGCTCACGATCAGCCGCTCTATCGTCGAGTCGTACGGCGGACGTCTATGGGCCGCCGACAACCCGGGCCGAGGGGCGACCTTTTACTTTACGCTGCCCCAAGAAGAAGCCGCATACGCCAGACCTGCCCGGGTGTCGGGCGCTTGCTCCCGGTGAGCGCGAGTTGCGTATCGACAAAGGCAGACGAATGGCGCGCATTCTTGCCGGTTATAAGTTAGCGCCTATGGGCTCATGACGGGCGGGTCTGGCGCCGGAAGGCGCTGGGCGTCAGCCCGGTCTCATTGCGAAACACGCGCTTGAAGAATTTGGGATCGGCATAGCCGACCAGATAGGCGACCCGCTCGATCTTCTGGTCGGAGCGGGTCAGCATCCCCTTGGCCACCGCGACCCTGAGCGCCTGGAGATACGCGAGCGGCGTCATGCCGAGGCTCTTCTCAAAGCGCCGGGTCAGCGTCCGCTCGCTCATCTCAAGAAAGGCTGCCAGATCGGGCATGCGCGGCTTTTCGGCGAAGCGCTCCTGCAGCCAGTGCCGCCCGCGCTCGACCACTGGATCATGATGCAGCGGCGTCGGCGTGAACGCGGCCCAGGGGGGAGGTTCAGCCCCTGCCCGCTCGACCAGCGTCAGCTTCGAAACCCAATCCGCCACGTTGGGCGACAGCAGCCGTTCGATGAGCCGGAGCGCCAATGCGGCGTCGGCGCCAAGCCCAGCCGCGCACAGGACATCGCCTTCGCTCGACAGTTCGAGCCCGGACTCGACCGCGACACCCGGATAGCGGCGCCGGAAATATCCCTCCAGCCACCAGGGGACGGCGACGCGCTTGCCCTCAAGCAGCCCGGCCTCGGCCAGCAGCAGGATCGCGCCGCCGCCTGCCGCGATCGCCGTCCCGCCGGCGGTCAGCGCCTTCAGCCAGGCGCAGGTCCCGGCATGCGTCTGCGTCGAGCGTTCCAGGGCCTCATCGTCCGGAACGTCGAACGCCGCGACATAGACGAGATCATAGGATTGCCGATCGGCGATCGACCCGTCCACGTCCAGCCGCCGCCCGTCCGCCGTCCGGCAAGGCGCGCCGGTGGGTGACAGCAACCGGATCTCGACCGTCGTGCCACGTTCCTCGCGGTCTGCGTATTGGCGTCGAACGAATCGGTTGGCCAGCGCGAACATATCGGTGATCGCGCCGATCCCTGTCGTGAAGGCGCCGTCGAGCGCCAGGATGCCGACCCGTCTCATCTGAGTCGCCTGCATTCGGTCGGAATTGCCCCTGGAGATGACTGGATTGCCCCCTGGTCGGCAACAGGCAAGTCGCGTGGACCGCACAATATCGGATGGGCGTTGTTCGACTTCATCCAGCGGTCACTACCCGCCCGGCCAACCGGCCGCCATCGATCACGATGGTCTGACCAGTCATGAAGGCGCCGCCGGGGCCGGCCAGGAACACCGCCGCTGCGGCGATATCGTCAGGTTCCCCGATCCGCTGCAGCGGCGCCTCGAGCACGGCGTGCTGGTGGAAGTCCGGGTCTTCCCACAGCGCGCGGGAGAAATCGGTGCGGATGAGCCCCGGCGCGATACAGTTGGCGCGGATGTTCCGAGGGCCGTACTCGACTGCGATGTTACGGGCGATCTGCATCTCCGCCGCCTTCGAGACGCCGTAGATGCCAACCCGGTCGCTGCCCTGCAGGCCGCCGATCGACGAGATCAGGATGACCGAGCCGCCGCCGCGCGCCGCCATGCCTGGCAATACCATGTTGCAGAGCCAGAAGATGCTCTTGACGTTGCCGGTCATCACCTTGTCGTAGGCTTCGTCCGGCATCCGGTCGGTCGGTCCCGCATAGACGTTCACGCCGGCATTGCACACCAGGATGTCGATTCCGCCCCAGCGCGTGACCGTGGCGTCGGCCAGCGCCTGGAGTTCGTCCTTGCGGCCGACATTGCAGGCGAAGGCGAAGGCCTCGCCGCCGGCCGCTTCGATCTCACGCACCGCCGCCGCACAGGCCTCGAGCTTGCGGCTGGAGATCACCACCCTGGCCCCGTGCTCGGCCATCCGCAGTGCGATGGCCTTGCCGATCCCGCGGCTTGACCCGGTGATGAGCGCGACCTTGCCGGAAAGGTCGAACAGCGGGTGAATATTGATGGGTTCCATCTTGGCCTCGAGCATACAGGATCATCCAACCGCCATGGCGCGACCGCCCAACGAGCGCGCAGCCGAACGCACGCGATCCGCAAGCCTTACAGGGTCCCATGATCGGTGGTGCTGTGAACAGAAGGCATTTCCGGTACTCCGGCCTCTCGGCCACCCGGCGCGCTCGCCTCTTCGTCGCGGGCGTCCGGTTGATCGTCCTCAGCAGCTGACCCACGCAACTGAGAAACACCGTCCCGCTGGCTATTCGAGCGCATCGAGAAGGGGTTTCAGGGCGTCCCGGTGTGCCAGCCAGCGACCGACCGAGCTGCGATAAACAGGCCGCCGCACCTGCGCGAAGCTTGCCGTCCGCACCGGCCGTAGCGTGGTGTGGAACTGCAGACAGGAATCGTCCCAGTCTAGGCCGCAATACGCAATGATGCGGCGCGCCTCGCCGGACAAGTCATCGACGAGCCGCTCATAGTCGACTTCCAGCATCGCCTCTGGCGGCAGTACCCGGCGCCAATGCGCCATCAGCGCCGCATATCCCCGATAATAGCGTCCGAGCTCGCCAAGATCGTAGGCGAACGGCAGCCCGGCGAAGAGTTGTGTAAAGCATGACATGCAGGTATCGACTGAATCCCGGCGCACGTGGATGATCCTGGCATTGGGCAGGGCGCGGTGAATGAGCCCAATGAAACGAAAATTGGCCGGCATCTTGTCCACAATGCGCGTCGCCGACGGGGACAGCGCCCTCACCCGCCTGACATAGGTCGCGCCGAACTCGCTGAGCGCGTCAGCGTCCATTGCCGCAGCCGCCTCTGGAAACGGTGCCGCCGCCATTGCGGCGTTCTCGATATGGCGTAGCTCTCCAGCACCGAAGACCTGCGGATGGCTCGCCAGAATTTGCTCGGTCAAGGTGGTTCCCGACCTCGGCATACCGACGACGAATACCGGCAGCGCGGAGCCGTCGCCGCTTGCCGGGGCATGTGAATCGCCGAATGCCGCCCTGATGCGCTCCAACTGGCCGAGCGTGCCAACTTCGTCATATTCAATTCGCCGCCGCACCACCGCGTTGGCACTCCGCAGGTGGTCAAGCGCCCGCTCGTACTCGCCGACGTCGATCAACGCCTTGCCGAGCGCGAAATCGAGGTCCATGCGCGCCTGCGGCGACAACCGGTCCCGTTGGCGTGCCAGGGCCAGCATCCGGGCGAGATGCGGGTCGTCGTTCGTATACTGCTTGACCTGGGCGAGTTGGCGATGAATGTCCGCCCGCATCGGCGCGACATTCAGCGCCCGCTCATAGATCGCTGCCGCGGTTTCAAGATCGCCCTGTTCGGCATACACCTTCCCGAGCTCGACATAGAGAACCGGATTGTTCGGCGACGTCGCGATTGCCTTCTCGCCGGCGGCGCGAGCCTCCTCGTAACGTCCGAGTTCGCGGAGCGCCAAGCCGATATTGGCGTGAGCCTCGGCAAAGTCCGGTCTGATGGCAACAGCCCTTCGGAGATGGCCGAGCGCTTCTTCGCGCCGTCCGAGCTGCGCCTCTGCCAGCCCTAGACCGTTGTGGGCTTCAGCAAGTTGCGGGTTGAGCGCCAGTGCCTTGGCGAAATGCTCTGCAGCTTCTTCTCCGCGCTCCAACGTCAATAACGCCACGCCAAGATTGCAGTGCAACTCGACGGTGCCAGGCCGGCTGTCAAGCGCTTGGCGCAGCAGAACCACGGCATCGTTGTAGTTTCCCTGTTGCGCGAGGACGATCCCCAACCCCTGAAGCGCGCCAGTATGCCGGCTATTCGATTTGAGGTGGCCTCGGTAGAGCCGCTCGGCCTCGCGTAAATTCCCCCGAGCGTGGAATTCGACCGCAGTTTCGAAGGCAGTGTTTGCCATAAAGTTACTTCAGGCGCTGACAGCTCGGCTTGTTCGGTGTCGCCCAGCCATCACCGCCAGATAGGAAGCCAGCCCATCGCATGCATCTGGAGCAGGATGCGATCATGTCGGACCGCCTCCTGCTCCAGACCTTGATATCGACGATCAAAGCGGCCAAGCGGTGCCGGCCGGTGGCCGGCACGTCATGTGTCGAACCATGTCCTCGCCGCTCTGGGCAAACCACGCAGCGCAGCCAGCCAAGACGGCAAGGACACACCGAGCGAATCGCCCGCAACGGCATCTTGGGCCTGTCCAGACGGCAGCACCGTCTGTGCCTCACCGTCGCCGAGCGTAACGACCGTACCATCGTCGCCATCGAGCACGATCGTGAATGGCGCCGGCTGGGGTACTACCAAATCACCAGCCGCATCGTCGAACAGCCAGGTCCGCAGGCTTCCGGATGCCCCGTCGGCATCGGGAACATTGAAGGCGATCTCGCTGTCGCGAATTGCCTGGATCAAGTCGTCTGAGGAGGCCAAGCTAACGCCTGGTACCCCGCCCACGTAAACAGGCCGGTGAACCCGTCATGCCGCCCCGTTGCATCGCCCTGGCCTGTCTGACGCCGCTTCCGGATACCGACGAACTGGGGCGGGCCCGCATGCCGAGCTACGGCATCCGGCGTATCCAGGCGGCCGTGACCGCGGATCCGGAGTGCCCGGGACACGTCGTGCGGCTGTTTGATCATGGCCGTCCCGACATCGTCCGCTATGTCGGGCAGATCCTGACTTTCGCGCCCGATATCCTGGGCATATCAATGTATGTCTGGTCGACCGAATCCATGCTGGCGGTCGCGCGCGAGGTAAAGCGCCTCCGCCCGTCCTGCCTGATCGTGGTCGGCGGTCCGTCGGCGCGCAGCGCACTGTTCGACCTCGATCACTACCGCGGCGCCAAGCGCTATATCGACGCCGTGGTCGAAGGCGACGGCGAGGTTATCTTCCGCAACCTCTGCCGCCTGCCGGACCTGAGCCGGTCTGCGCTGGAGACGGTCAACGGCCTTACCTTACCGACGGTCGATGGTTGGCATCGCACGCCCCCGGTGGCCGGGGTGCCGGACCTCGACAGCATCGCATCGCCGTTCGAGCTTGGCCTGATGCCTAGGGACACGGTGGCCTATCTCGAGACCTTCCGCGGCTGCCCGCTGTCTTGCCGATTCTGCGAGTGGGGCGTGCACGGCCTGTCCCAGGAGGGGTTTTCGGCCGAATATATCGCCCGCGAGATGCGTGCATTCTCCAGAATGCAGGTGCCGGCCATGTTCCTGCTTGACGCCGGGCTCAATCTCAACATCCGGGCTTTTCGCAACCTGCGGCAGGCCGCGCTCGAAACCGGGGCACTGAAACACATGCCGTTCTGGGCGGAGATCTATCCGACCGCGATCCGCGACGAGCACCTGGATTTCCTGCAGGAGGTCGGGCCCGGCTATCTCGGCGTCGGCCTGCAATCGATGGACTCGGAAGTCCTGCGCCTTCACCAACGGCCGGCCGATCCGCAGCGCTTCGAAGCGGCGGTCCACCAGCTGGCTGCCGTCACCAGCATGGAGATACAAGTGATCTTCGGCTTGCCCGGCGACACCCCCGAGGGCTTTCGTCGGACCCTCGCCTATGCGCTGTCGCTGCCCGCCTCGGTGCGTGCCTATCATTGCCTGGTGCTGCCCGACGCGCTGTTGACCCGTGGTTTGCCGGAATGGGAGATGCGCTTCGACCCGCGCACCCTGGCGATGACATCTTGCCTCGGCTGGACCGCTGACAGCATCACCGCAATGCGCGCCGAGCTTTCGCACAAAACCCGCATGGCCGGTGGCAAGAACGGCAACTTCTGGTGGTCGTTCCCGCGGCGGAGCCTACCCGGAGCGCGCGCGATGCCGGCATGAGCGCGAAGCCACGCCGCGGTCGCCGCGTGGCGCTCCTGGCGCGATACCCGGAACATGATCCGGCCATGCCGCAACGCATTCCCAATCTGGGGCTGCGCATGGTGGAGGCGACGCTGCGTGCATCCCGGCTGCAGCCTGACGTGAAGGTTTGGGACCTGGAACCCAGCGGACCCAATCCACGGGATGTCGCTGCCGATGTCATCGCCTTTGACCCCGATATCGTGGGATTTTCCGTTTTCCTGTGGTCTTTTCCGTTTTTCCTGGAAGTCGCTGCATGCCTGAAGGCGGACGATCCGGAGCGGTTGATCGTCTTCGGCGGTCCCTCGGCGCGACCGGTGATGCTGGATCATGCCGCACATCGCGAACGGGCCGACGCGGTCGATGTTCTGGTGATCAACGAGGGAGAGGAGACCTTCCGGGCTATCGTCGGCCTGGACGACCGTTCAGCGGCGGCCCTGTCCAATCTTCCCGGGCTGGCGGTGCGGGTCGATGGACGCTGGCAAGAAAGCGCAGCGCGCCCGCTCGGCGACCTCAACCTCCTGCCATCACCGTACGAGATGGACCTCATCCCGCCCGGAGGGCTGGGAATTCTGCAAACCTATCGCGGCTGTCCTTTCACGTGCTCCTTCTGCGAGTGGGGCACACTTGAATCGCCGAAGCGGGTACGCAGCGTCGACAGCCTCAGCGCCGAATTCGCCGCCATGGAACGGCTCGGCCTCGGCGCCATGCTGCTCGCCGACGCCGGGCTCAACCTGAACGGCGGCGCGTTCCAGAATCTGCGTGCCGCAGCCGAGGCGACCGGTTTCCTGCGTGACCGCGGCCTGATCTGCGAGGTGTACCCGGCAAAGGTACGCCAGGAGCACCTCGATTTTCTGCGCACGGTCGCCCAGCCCTATGTCGGCGTCGGGCTGCAGTCCTTCGATACATCGGTACTGGCCCAGGTCGAACGCAAGTACGATGAGGCACGGTTCGAGCAGACACTCCAGGCGCTGGGCGAGGTCGCCCATGTTGCCGTGGAAATCATCATGGGATTGCCCGGCGATACCCCGGACAATTTTCGCAGGAATTTCGAGCGCGCCCGAAAGCTGCCTTGCACGCTGCGCGTCTACCACTGCGTGGTGCTGCCTTCCGCGCTGATGGTCCGCTCGCCGCCCGAGCACGCCCTCGTATATGACCCGGTCTGGCTGAAGATGCGGAGCTGCCTCGGCTGGCCGCCCGGAACGATCGCCGCCGCGGCCGATTTCCTCGACCGCGAGAACGCGCGCTCCGGCGGCCAGGCGGGAGAGTTCTTCTGGATTTTTCCGCCGTCTTAGAGGGCCCCTCCGGGACTGGACGTTCGTTCGTGCGGCCATGGCGAAACCTGTGGTCGCCTCAGCGAAAAAAAGCCGCTAATTTCGGCCTGCCATGGCCAAGAGGCATAAAGGTCAGGAATAGAAGCGTTCAAGGAAGAGAGAGGGAATGGTGCCCGGGGGCGGAATTGAACCACCGACACGGCGATTTTCAGTCGCCTGCTCTACCAACTGAGCTACCCGGGCACAGGCCCCAGATACTGGGGTCGAAGAGCGACGGGGTATAGGCAAAAGCTGCGCGCCTGTCCAGGGCCGGATGGCGTCAATCCGCCTCGTCGTCATCGCTCACCGGCTCCTCGGGCCCAGCCGGTTCCGGCACGACATAGCGTTCGTTGAACCAGCGGCCGAGGTCGATATCGGCGCAGCGTTTGGAGCAGAAGGGCCTGAACGCCGGCTCGGGTGGGCGGCCGCAGATCGGGCAGGCGGCCTTCGGGGATGCACTCATCACGGCAGCCCCGGGCCGCGCCGCTCGCGGGTCATTTCAACAAGACCAAGCGAAGACATGGGCAGGATATGGGTCTGGGCCGGATCGTCCGCCAGGGCGCCGGACAAGGCGGCGACCACCTGCGCCCGGTCGCGGGGCCGTGACAGCGTGACAAAGTCAATCACCACATTTCCTCCGATATGCCGGAGCGTCAACTGACGCGCGATCTCAGGCGCGGCGACGAGATTGGTCGCGAGCGGATTAGGCTCGGCGCCGGCATTGACGTCGATCGCGGTCAGCGCCGCCGTCGGCTCGATGATCAGCGACCCGCCGCGAGGCAACACGACATGGGGCAGATTTAGCAACTCGATCTCACGGTCAAGGTCGTGCGCATCGAACAAGCCAGGATCGCTGCGAGTGACCCGCGGCGCCAAGTCGGGCGCGAAGTTGTCACACCAGTGCAGGACGGCTTGCACGGCCGCGCGGCCGGAGACCTGGATACTATCGGGAGCGGGAAGGCCGTGATCGGCGATCAGCCGACGGAACGCGTCAGGCGCGGGTAAGCCATCCATTTGCAGTGCCCTTCCCTCGACGGCGAGAGCCGCGGCTTCTACGGAGATGTCGGCGAGGCTGGCCAGAGCCGCTGCGCGGCGGATGACCCATCCGCCCGACTGTGTCGCCAGCGCGTGATCAAGTCCCGCGCGCTGCTCGGCCGACAAAGCGGCTCTACGCGAGACAGCGACTCCGGTTTCGAACGGAAGGTGGATCAGTGCCCGCCCAGCAAGCGAAACAGTGCGCGTCGCGGTACCGATCTTGTTTTCGCGCGGTGCCTGGCGCAGCTGCACGATCAGTGGCTCGCCATCGGCCGGCTTCGATCTGTCAGCGCCGCGCGCCAGCAGCCATTCAGTGCCATCGGCGATCCGCACCACCGTGCCGACCCCGGCCACCCTGCGCACCACGCGCGCCGGGAGAACAGAGTCGATTCGCGCCGGGCAATCAGCGCGGTCGATCTCGATCGCGGCGAGGCGTCGTTCGACCAAAAGCGCTACACGCAGGCCTGTAGAGTCGCTCTCAGCCAGGATGGTGCGTGGTTTCACCGCCAACCGCGTCCGATCAGGAGCTGTCGCGCGTCATAGAGCGACAGCCCGACGACGTTGCTGTACGATCCCGACAGGAACCGGACATAGGCGGCCGCGAGCCCTTGAATGGCATAGCCGCCGGCCTTGCCGTGCCACTCGCCGGAAGCGAGGTAAGCAGCGATCTCCTCGGCGCTCATGCGCTTGAAGGCGACGACGCTTTCGACCAGCCGGGTTGCAAGATTCCCGTCCGGCGTGATCAGCGCGATGCCGCCGACCACGCGGTGGCGCCGGCCGGCGATCAGCTTGAGGCAGCCGAGCGCCGTCGCCTCGTCCTCCGCCTTGGGCAGGATGCGCCGGCCGCACGCCACCACAGTGTCGGCGGCCAATACGAAAGCACCGGGATGTCGAAGCGCCACCGCGCCCGCCTTTTCCCTGGCGAGTCTGAGCGCATGCTTGTCAGGCAGTTCGGCCTTGAGCGGCGTTTCTTCGATATGGGCAGGATCGACTGCATCCGGCACGATCCCGATCTGACGCAACAGGTCGAGCCTGCGCGGCGACGCCGAAGCCAAAATCAGTTTCGGGAGCAAGAGCAGGTCCGTGCCAGGCGTTCGCGCTTCGGCGAACAGCTTATTTGAAGCGGAAAGTAATCCGACCTTTGGTCAGATCATACGGCGTCATCTCGACATTCACTTTGTCGCCCGCCAACACGCGGATACGGTTCTTCCGCATCTTGCCCGAAGTATGTGCCAATATTTCGTGGTCGTTATCGAGCTTCACGCGAAACATCGCGTTGGGCAGCAACTCCGTCACCGTGCCGCTGAATTCGATCAAGTCTTCTTTTGCCATTTACCCTGTACCGTAATTGCACGTGGCCGTCTGATTGCGCCGCGCCGCTGGTCGGGTCAAGGCATTTTCCCGGCTTCAGCGGAAAAACGCTGGGCGATATGCTTTTCCAACGCGTCGCGCACCCTGCGATACGCATGCAGGCGCATGTCTCGATTCCCCTCGACTGCGGTCGGATCCTCAATGTCCCAATGCTCGACGCTGAGACCGGTCGGCGGCGGATCGAAGGCCGCCGCCGCCTCGCTCGACAGAGAGATGACGACGTCGAAATCAGTGAGCGGGTGATCATCGAGCGCGCTGCCGCGATGCTGCGCCAGGTCGACACCAATTTCGGCCATGGCCGCCGCGGCCAGCGGGTCGACCGGGTCGCCGAAGATGCCAGCCGACCCGACCCGACCGGCATCGCCGCGCCGCTTGGCCAGCAGCGCCTCCGCCATCGGCGAGCGCACCGCGTTGCGGGTGCAGACGAACAGCACGCGCGGGATCGGCGCGGCTTGCATCGACGCCGAGCCGGCAGTGTACAGCACGTATATCAGCGTGAAGAGCCGGCGCGCGGTGTCCCGGTCGATCTCGACCTTGCCCTCCAGGCGCTGCATCACCAGCTCGGCGCCCTCGTTGTGCACTGCGCGCCTTCCCATGTCGATCGCCTCGACCTGGGTCAGGCTTTGGCTCTGGATCGCCGCGTAATAGCTCTCGCAGACGATTGAATAATCGCGGATCACGCGACGGAACGGGCTCAAGGACAGGCCGAAAATGACGACCGGCTTGCCGTCATGCGACCGGATGTCGAGCATCAGCCGTCCGTCGACCACGCCGAGATGCAGCTCATAGGGACCGGCATTATGTCCGACCGGCGCGAAGCGGTTCTGCTCCAGAAGGTCATACACGGCGACCGCGCGCTCGTGTTCGATTTCGGTGCCACGCTTTTCGACGCTGCGCGAGTCGAAGTGGATAGCCGCGATACGCTCCGTCTCGGGAGTCATCCGCGCTCCGGCTTTAGCCTTACGGCAACCGAGCGCGCATGAGCGCCCAGCCCCTCCGCCTGCGCGAGCGTCAGCGCCGCCGGACCGATCGCGGCGATGCCCGCCGGAGCGCAATTGACCAGCGTCGTTCGCTTCATGAAATCGAGCACACCCAACCCGGACGCATACCGCGCCGCGCCCGAGGTGGGCAGCACATGGTTGGGCCCGGCGACATAGTCGCCGACCGCCTCGGGCGAATGCCGGCCCAGGAAGATTGCGCCGGCGTTGCGAACCTGGGCGGCAAGCCACTCGGGGTCGTCGACGGCAAGCTCCAGATGCTCGGGCGCGATCCGATCCACGAGCGCCGGAGCATCGGCCAGAGCGGGCACGATGATGATCGCGCCATGGTCGCGCCAGCTGGCGCCAGCAATCGCGGCGCGCGGCAGGCGGGAAAGCTCGTCCTCGATCCCTGCAGCCACTTTGTCCGCGAAGACGCGGTCGTCGGTGATCAGGATGCTGCGCGCCGACGTGTCGTGTTCAGCCTGGCTCAACAGGTCGATCGCGATCCAGGTCGGATCGGACGCGGCGTCCGAAACCACGAGGATTTCCGAGGGGCCGGCGACGGTGTCAATGCCCACCCGGCCGAAGACCATGCGCTTCGCGGTCGCGACGTAAGCATTGCCGGGGCCTACAATGATGTCGACCGGCCGGATCGTGCTGGTGCCATGAGCCAGCGCCGCGATCGCCTGGGCGCCGCCGACGCGGTAGATCTCGTCAATGCCGGCGCGGTGGGCGGCCGCCAGCACGGCGGGCGCCAGCTTGCCGTCCGGCGTCGGCACCACCATCACGAGCCGCGGCACGCCTGCGACCTTGCCGGGAATCGCATTCATCAGCACGGAGCTGGGGTAGGCGGCAAGCCCGCCGGGCACATAAAGGCCCGCCGCGGCCACCGCGGTCCAGCGCAGGCCCAGGCGATTGCCGAGGCCGTCATCGTAGGAATAGCCGGAAGGGAGCTGCCGGCGATGAAAGGCTTCGATTCGGCTCGCTGCAGTGTCGATGGCGGCCTTGAGGTCGGCCGGGCAGGCCTCGCAGGCCGCCGCGATCTCGTCCGGCCCGATGCGCAGCCCGTCGGCAGTCACGTTCAGGCGGTCGAACCGCCTCGTATAATCCACCAGTGCATCATCGCCTTCGGCGATCACCCGAGCGATGATCACGGCCACGGCGGCATCGACCTTTTCCGCGTCTTCGCGGCCCGTCTCGAGATAGGCCTGGAAGCGCTGCTCGAAATCGGGCGCGCTGGAGTCGAGCCTAAGCGGCATCGCATGCGTCCCGGAACCGTTCGATCCAGCCGGTCATCTCCTCAGACCGGGTCTTGAGCGCGGTGCGGTTGACGATCAGACGCGATGTCACGTCGGCCACATGCTCGACCTCGACCAGGCCATTGGCGTGGAGCGTCGCGCCGCTGGACACCAGATCGACGATGCGGTCGCAAAGCCCGAGCGACGGCGCCAGCTCCATGGCGCCATTGAGCTTGATGCATTCCGCCTGCACGCCGCGCTCGGCGAAATGGCGGCGGGTCAGCTCGGGGTATTTGGTCGCCACCCGTACGTGGCTCCAGCGCGACGGGTCATCGGTCTTGCTGAAATCGGCCAACTCCGCGACCGAGATGCGGCACTTGCCGATACCGAGATCGAGCGGTGCATAGACCTCGGGATAATCAAACTCCATCAGCACGTCGCTGCCGGCGACGCCGAGCTCAGCCGCGCCGAAAGCGACGAAGGTCGGCACGTCGAACGAGCGTACGCGGATGATCTCGACTCCCGGAACATTGGTCCGAAAGCGCAGATCGCGAGAATTCTCATCGTCGAAGGTGGCGGACGGCACGACGCCGACCCGATCCAGGAGCGGACGAAGCTCCTTCAGGATACGCCCCTTGGGCACGGCCAGAACGATCGTGTCCTCGGGCGCGGCAGTATCTAGGCTCACTTGCGGCTGTTTCCGTGTTCGGGCTTCTGCTTGGTCGGCCAACACGAGCCGAAATCTTCCATGCGGAGGTCGAGCGCGTCGACCGGGACCCTGAGCGCCGCGCCGCCCCCGAAAGTGAGAAGGACGGCATGGTCGTGGTAGATCACGGTCAAGAGCGGCATGACGAGGCTGCGGTCCTTGAGGCTGAAGCCGCGATATTGCGGCGGGTCGGCCGCCTCGATCGTGATTGCGCAAGAGACGCGTTCAAACACCTCGTCCGGCTGGGCCTTGACCGCCCGTTCCCAGCGGAAACGGCAGACTACCATGGCGAAACGACGCTCCTCCGGCAGATAGGCCATTTCCGACACGTCGGCGATAGCGTCCTGCAGGAAGGCGGCCAGCACGGCCAAATCCTCCACGTCGATGGCGCGCAGCTTCAACCGTTCCGGGTCCGGGTTGGAGGAGATCGTATCCACTATCCGGCTTCCCGTACTCGCTGGACCTCGGCACCGCAGGCTGCCAGCTTTTCCTCCAGCCGCTCATAACCGCGGTCCAGATGATAGACGCGGCTGATCAGGGTCTCGCCCTCGGCGGCCAAGGCTGCGACCACGAGCGACACCGACGCGCGCAGGTCGGTGGCCATCACCGGCGCACCGCGCAGCTTGTCGACCCCGCGCACCAGCGCCGAGCCGTGATGCACGGTGATATTGGCGCCCATGCGCATCAGTTCGGGCACATGCATGAAGCGGTTCTCGAAAATCGTTTCGGTGATCATGGCCGCGCCCTCGGCAATGGCCATGAGCGACATCGCCTGCGCCTGCAGGTCGGTCGGGAAACCTGGAAAGGGCTCGGTCATGATATCCACGCCCTTCACATGGCCATTCACCCGCGAAATCGCGAGTCCCTGCTCGGTCTCGTCGATGTCGACGCCAGCCCGGTTCAGCTTTTCGGCCAGCGATGAGATGTGATCCAGCCGGGCGCCGATCAGCTCGACTTTGCCGCCGGTGACGGCGGTGGCGATGGCGTAGGTGCCGGTCTCGATACGGTCTGGAATGATGCCGTAGCGCGCGCCGTGCAGGGACGGTACGCCGCGGACCGTGATCGCGCTGGTGCCGGCACCCTCGATGTCCGCTCCCATCGCGGCCAGGCAGTTTGCAAGGTCGACCACCTCCGGCTCGCAGGCTGCGTTGACGAGCTGGGTCTCGCCCTTGGCCAGCGTTGCCGCCATCATAATGTTTTCAGTCGCGCCGACCGACACTTTCGGAAAGACGACCTTGGCGCCCTTGAGACCTTCGGGCGCAGTCGCGTTGATGTAGCCGCCGTCAAGGTCGATGCGGGCGCCCATCTGCTCCAGCCCCTGCACATGCAGGTCGACCGGGCGGGCGCCGATGGCGCAGCCGCCGGGCAGCGAGACCCGCGCCGAACCCGAACGGGCGACGAGCGGGCCCAGCACGAACACGCTGGCCCGCATCTTGCGCACCAAGTCATAGGGCGCGGTGGTGTCGACGATCTGGCGGGCCGTCAGGTGCATCACCTGGCCACCATGCGGATCGTTAACCCGGCTGTCGATATTGATGTCGACACCCATCGGCCCCAGCAGGTTAGCCATGGTGGCGATGTCGGCCAGATGCGGCACGTTGGACAAGGTCAGCGTCTGGTCGGTGAGGATGCTCGCCGCCATGATCGGCAAGGCCGCGTTTTTGGCGCCGCTGATCGGAATCGCGCCGTTGAGAGACTTCCCGCCCTTGATCAGAATCTTGTCCACCGAAACACCCTTGATGCTGCGAACGAGGCCGCGGAACGATTGGCCCGAATTACGTCCTTGCGAAGGCGAACCCGCGGGAAGAGCCGCCTGAGCGGGCTTTTAGCCCAGCGTTTGTGCCGCCTCAAGCGTCGCCCGGTTCCTGCGGCGCCGGTTGCTTGTCGGGCGCCGCCGCCTTGGCCCGCGCCTGTGCCTTGCGGCGCAGCAGATTGGCCCTGAGCGCCTCGGCACGGCGGGTATCCCGGGGCGAGGGCGGCTGGCGGGCCGAGGGGGCTGATCGGCTGTCCTTGGTCATGGGACGAGGCTACACGGATTCGCGCAAATGCGGCAGAGGGCGCCCGGGGCATTGTCACGCGTCCCCGGCTTCGCTATACCGCCGCGACCCCACAGCGACGCCCAGGCTGCCGTAGCTCAGTGGTAGAGCACTCCCTTGGTAAGGGAGAGGTCGACAGTTC
>CAZVYC010000003.1:40305-54328 GCA_964631425.1 uncultured Rhodospirillales bacterium | reverse complement strand
CCCGAAACGGCGGCCGAATCGGCGAATGACGACTCGGCCGACCTCGAGTCCGCCGATGCGGACGACGCGACGGAATTCGGCCGGGGGCAAGCCGCTCGCGAACGCCGACCGCCGTAGCCAGGGTGGATTCGTTGCCAGGGTGGATTCGTTGATCGTGACACAGATGGCCAGCGGACTGGAGCGTCGCGCTAACGCTGTCCTTTGGCGGCAATCCGCAGATCGACCCTCGCGCCCAGTCACTTACGAGGGGATATAAGCAAATCCGGATCGCCCTTTGATGCCGCACTTGTGAGATCTGTCGAACGAGCTACCGCCCTTGGCCGCCGCTCCGCGCTGAGCACGCGGCCCTTCTCGCCATCGATGCGGTTATCCCGATGATCGCGATTGCCGCACCGGGTCGACCGGTTCCACAATGGTATGTTGGATTTTATCCTCTTGAAGCGGCGATTTCTCCCCCGACAACGATGATGCGATCTCCAGGAACGTCCGCACAAGCTTGCCGCCACTGCGTTCGCGCAGGCAAATGAGGGCTTCGTCCATGATCATGTCCGGTCCCTCGATCCGTATTGGCACCACGCGGGGGTCATGGCTGAATTCGGCTGACGAGACGAACCCGATGCAGCCGCCGGCAGCGACGATCTCGTGTACGGATTCTCTGCCTTCGGCCTCAATCGTCGGATACAAGGTCACACCCGCAGCCAGCGCTGTCTCCTCCAATTTCTGCCGCGTCTTGGAACCGCGCTCGCGCACGACCAATGGGTAGGCTGCGAGCTTGCGCAGGCTGACTTTACCCTGCTTGGCCAATGGGTGGTGGGCGGCGGCGAAGGCAATAATGGGGGACGAGCTCAGTGTGACGACATCAAAATCCTGTCGCTTGGGAATCTCGCCAAGAATGCCGAGATCGACCTGATAGGAGTAAAGGCTGGCGATGACCGTCTCGGTATTGCCGGTTCTCACCGAGATCCGAACGTCGGGAAACCGTTCCCGAAAACGGGACAGTATCGGCAACAGGTGGTAGGCCGCGTCCACGATGATCCTGAGCGTGCCGGATTGCACCGCCCGCGATTCCTCCAGGAGCTCCAACACCTGCTGCTCGTTGTCGAACATGCGCCGGGTCAATTCCAGCAGCTGACGTCCCGCCTGGGTCAACGTCACCTGCTTTTTTTGGCGATTGAACAGGACGACGTCGTAAGTCTCCTCAAGCTTACGGACTTGATCCGAAACGGCCGGCTGTGTGAGCGACAATGCGTCCGCCGCCCGGGAAAATCCGCCATGGATGGCGACATTATGGAATGCGCGCAGCTGCACGTATCGCACGGCTTCCCCTTCACTAAAAATTGACCCTATGATTTCCGCTTTCCGATAACTCGGACTTATGGGCCGCATCCATACCGTTTACTGGGCCCATTCGCAATGGCATTGTCGTGCCACAAATAGTATCGCATTAATTATGGTTTATAGTCAGACTATTTAACCACTAGCCATCTCACTGACTAGAATCATCAGTTTTAGTTACCGTATATATAAGAATAATCGATTTGATGTCTAGCGCAATCTCCCTCATCTTCCCAGCAAGATTGCACTTTTAAGTAGTGGACCGTGGGTTTGTGCACAATCCACGGTTGCTAGTCGTGTGCCCGATCCCGGCAATGTCTTTGCCGCAATACGCGAAGCCAGAGAGCGGAGCGATCCGCAAGATCTTGGCATCCAGGACGTTTGTTCGGCCAATTTTTTGAGGGAGAAACTCATGAAAGTCAGGTTCAAGGCGTCCTGCGCTGCTGTTGCGCTGATCAGCGGATGCGGAGGGGCAGCCTACGCCCAGGATGCGGCGCCGCAATCCAATGGCGGGCTGGAAGAGATCGTGGTTACCGCCGAGCGTCGCGCGGAGTCGGTCCAGAGCGTCCCGATCACGGTCCAGGCGTTCTCCGGTTATGCGCTCAGCCAGCTGAACGTCGTCAGCTTCAACGACCTCATCAAGTATACGCCGAATGTCACCTTCGGCTCGGCCGGACCGGGCGCCGGGAGCATCTACATGCGCGGCCTGAGCTCAGGTTTCGCCAACAACCAGTCGTCGGCGACCATCGGCTCCTTCCCTAACGTGGCCGTTTATCTCGACGACCAGTCGATGACCTTTCCGTACCGTAATGCCGACATCTACGTGGTCGACATGGAGCGCGTGGAAGTCCTGGAAGGCCCGCAAGGCACGCTCTTCGGCGGCGGCGCGGAGGCCGGTGCGCTTCGCTATATCACCAAGAAGCCGCAGATGAACGTGTTCGACGGCTATGCCGAGATTTCAGGCGGGGGAACCGAGCACGGCGACGGCAACTACGCCGGCAACGTCACCGTCAACATACCGGTGGTCGAGGACAAGCTGGCGGTGCGCGGCGTGTTCTACTATGACCGTCGCGGCGGCTACATCGATAACGTGCCCAGCACCTTCACGCGTAAACCGACCGATTACGGCCCGACTTCCTATGGCCTGAGCGGCTACCCACCGAATGCGCCCGGGGCAAACAATTACGGCATTGCGTCGAAAGCGCAAAACCCGACCACATACGAAGGCGAGCGGGTTTCCGGGCTCCTGAACGTCACCGACGACTGGAACCTGCTGATTCAGCAAAGCTACGAGAACCTCGATGCGGAGGGCATGAATGCCCAGTATCCGATCGGCTCGGACGGCCAGAAGCTTGGGCCCCTGGAAGAAACCTCGTTCACGCCATCCCACGACAAGGATGATTACTGGAACGTGGCCTGGGCGGTGAACGGCCAGATCGGCGACATCAAAATCATTTACAATGGCGCCTACATGAGCCGCCACATCGACCAGACGATGGACTACACCAACTACGCCCGTACGGCCGGCGGCTTCTACTATCAGTGCTCGGGCGGCCCGGCCAGCGCCAGCACCATCGGCGCCGGCCGTCCGTATACGTGCTATTCGCCGGTCGGCTCCTGGCATGACGTCGTCAACACCACGCATCACAGCGAAGAACTGAGGGCGGAGACGCCCACCGATTGGCGGCTGCGCGGCCTCATCGGATTCTATTACGAAGACCTGGACATCAAGGACGACATGAACTTTCTGTACAAGTCGATCCCGTCTTGTACAGCCGCGAACATCGCCATCTACCAGGCCGGCGGCCCGGTGTGCATCGCCAATGTCGCCCCGGCGCCGGGCAGTTTCGCCAGTGATCCCAATCCGCGAAACGACATCGACGCGTTCGGCGAGGACATCGACCGCGGTTACAAGCAATATGCGCTCTACGCTTCGGTCGATTACGACATCATCCCGGATGTCCTCACGGTTACCGCCGGCACCCGCTGGTACCACTATGACGAATACGAGTTCGGGTCTCAGTATGGGACCAGCGCCAGCTGCGTCGGCCTGCCCAACGGCACCTGCTACGGCACGCCGATGACCGCCGCCACCCACGCCGCGGGCTATTACGGGTTCAAGAGCCGCGCGAACGTGACCTATCACATCACTCCGGATGCGATGGCTTACTTCACCTTCTCGCAAGGCTTCCGGCCGGGCGCCGGCAATCGTCTCAACAGCGCCGAAGTCAAAATCAGCGTCGATCCGGTGACCGGCCAACCGACGACCGGCGTGGTTTCCGGTTCTCCGAAGCTGGTCAAGCAGTTCAACAAGCCGTTCACCTACGCGCCGGACACGCTCGACAACTATGAGATCGGCTTCAAGAGCAGCTTCTTCGAGCACCGGCTGCTGTTCAATGCCTCGGCCTATTACATGCAATGGAACAACGTCCAAACCCTGATTTACAACCCGCCGGTCTTCGGCAACACCACTTTCGGCACCAACGGTCCCAACTACGACATCAAGGGCGTCGAGGTGCAGACCAAAGCCCAGATCACGCCGGAGCTCTCCGTCGACAGCTCGGCTTCGTACAATTATGCGCGGGAAACCAACTCGCCCTGCATCAAGTCGACCAACCCCGGCAACCCGACGCCGCTCGGGCAGTGCATTACCCAGGTCTATTCCTCCTTCCTGCACCAGAACGTGCCACTGGTGAATCCGCTGGGCACCGTCGGCGCGACTCCGGCCTTCTCGCCCCCGTGGCAGTTCAATATCCGGGCCCGGTACGATTGGGAGATCGGCCCGTATGCGGCCTATGTGATGGTCGGCATGAACTATGAAGGCAGGATGTTCAGCGAGCCTTCAAGCTTCCCGGCTGGCCAGCTGGGCGTGGTCCCGACGACCACGTTCCTGCGCTACACCATGCCCTCCTACGAGACCGTCGACGCGTCGATCGGCGTTTCGAAGGATAATTGGAGCGCGCAGATCTACGGCACCAACCTCAACAACTCGAATGCGAGCACGGCCACAACCTCGGGGCAGTTCATCGTGGAGGAGGTGCCGCTCAGACCGCGCGTCATCGGCGCCAAGGTCGGCGTCAAGTTCTGACCGCGGTCCCGGTGGTATCGGAAGCCTCGATTGGCTAAGACAACCTCCTCACCCATCGTCTTCCCATCCGGTGGAGACGGCGAGGTGAGGAGGGCGTGCCATGACCCCGTCTGCTCCGATTTCGACCGCTGAGATTTCGCTCACGGTTCGCCCCCTTTCGGTCGAGTCCGAAGTGATGCGGATTCGCGCGCTGCTGAAGGAGCGGCGCTTCGGTGACGCCGTTCAGGCCGCCGCGATGCTGGCCGAGCAGGTGCCGGAAAATCGCGACGTGCTGTACGCACTGGCACTCGGCCAACGCCAGCTTCATCGTTTAAGCGACGCGCTGGCGACGCTGGAACGCCTCGAACGTCATCACCCTAAATTCGCGCGCCTGTATCAGGAGCGCGGCCTCTGCTACGTGGCGATGAGGGACGCGCCCAACGCGATCGCCGCGTTCGATCGGGCCGTCACGATCAACCCAGCCCTGCCAGCATCGTTCGACATGCTGGCCGGGCTCCATCGGCTCATCGGCAATGTCGAAACCTCGGAGCGTGCCGCTGCCGAGGCGGCGAAGCTGCGCGCTCTGCCCTCGGCCGTGCTGGACGCCACCGGCCTGTTCGCCGAAGGCGAACGCGTCGCCGCGGAAAAAATGATCCGGGCCTTCCTGCTGCGGCACGGCGACCATATCGAAGCCATGCGGCTGCTCGCCCGGATCGGCGCGGCTATGGGTGTCCTCGACGACGCGGAGATTCTCCTCGCGGCGGTCCTGGAGCGCGCCCCCGATTATGTTGCCGCGCGGCATGATTATGCCTGCGTGCTGATCGAGCGGCACAAGCACACGGAAGCACGGGCGCAGCTGGAGATCCTGCTGTCGCACGATCCGGACAGCCGGGCCTACCGCACGCTTTATGCATCCACGACGGTGGGCCTCGGCCGCCAGGAAGAGGCCGCAGATCTCTTCCGCGCCCTGATCGCCGAGATCGCGGCCGGCACACGGGAGGCAGCCGAGCTGCATCTGTCGGTCGCGCACGCGCTCAAGACCTTGGGACGCAGCGCGGAGGCGATCGACGCCTACCGCGCAGCCATCGCGGCGCGGCCGGATTTCGGCGACGCCTATTGGAGCCTGGCGAACCTGAAGACCTTCCGGTTCAGCGAAGAGGAGATCGCGCAGGCGCTCGCCATCGAAGCGCGCACGGAGACATCGCCGGTCGACCGCTATCATCTCTGCTTCGCGCTCGGCAAAGCCTACGAGGATCGCGCCGATTTCGAGACCGCGTGGCGCTATTACGCGCGCGGAAATGCGCTGAAGCGGCAGGAAAGCCGCTATCGCCCCGAGCTCATCGAGCTCAACACCGCGAACCAGAAGAAGATCTGCACCGCTGGTTTCTTTGCCGAGCGGAACGGCTGGGGCGTCCCCAGCGATGCGCCGATCTTCGTCGTCGGGCTGCCGCGCTCGGGTTCGACCTTGATCGAGCAGATCCTGGCCTCGCATTCCGAAGTCGAAGGAACGCAGGAACTCGCCGATATCCCGCGGATCGTGCTCGACCTGCAGGGACGCGACCCGGATCTCGACCATCCGCGCTATCCCGGCATCCTTCCCGAGCTGCCGCCGGACGTCTTCACGGCGCTCGCCGACAAGTACCTCCGCGATACCCAGGCCTACCGCATCGGCAAGCCGCGCTTCATCGACAAGATGCCCAACAATTTCCGCCATATCGGGCTCATCCACCTGATGTTCCCGAACGCGCGGATCATCGATGCACGGCGCGAGCCGATGGCCTGCTGCCTGGGCAACCTGAAGCAGCTGTTCGCGCAGGGGCAGGAATTTGCCTATAGCGTCGACGACATTGCCCGCTACTACCGGACCTATCTCGACCTGATGGGGCACTGGGACGCGGTGCTGCCCGGCCGCGTGCTGCGCGTCTGGCACGAGGACGTCGTTGCCGATCTCGAGGGCAGCGTTCGCCGCATCCTCGATTATTGCGGCCTTACGTTCGAGCCCGCCTGCATCGAGTACTACAAGACCGAGCGCAGCGTCCGCACGGCGAGCTCAGAGCAGGTGCGCCGGCCGATTTATCGCGAGGGCCTCGACCAGTGGCGACACTTTGAGCCGTGGCTCGGCCCGCTCCGCGACGTGCTCGGCGATGCCGTCGAAAGATACCGTGGCTGATGGCGCGATGATAAATTCGACGGTCGCCGAGCAGAAAATGACCGTGCTGGGTACTCTGTAGCAAAGCGTCACTGAGGGTGACCTCACGGACTCATATGAGACGAGCGTGGAAAGCCGGATGGCGCCCGGCAGCATGAAGATGCTCTCGATGGCTGAGCGCCACCTGTCCGGAGCCCTTCTTGCCGCTATTTGCGCTTATTGGTTCAGTTGTGCCCCTGGCCTTAGGCCTGAGCGCCTGCGGCGTCTCCTTCCCGGCTGGACGTAACCGGCATCTCGGCCATTTCGAGCATCCGGTCGAGCCGCTGATCAAGGGCGAATGGCGGTAGGCACCGATGCGCCCCTAGAGCGAAGCGCACTGCCATCGGAGCCGATGCGCTCCTGTTGGAGATCGCGAACCAAACCGTCACTGGAGATGTTACCGCCCAGGGCAGCAGGAGGTAGCGGATAGGTCAATGGCGAGGCGGAAATCATATGGTGCGTTCCAGGGAGCATTACCTGATGGCCGCGTTCTCCAGCAAAACCTCACGCCCGTGCGGCGTGGCAAGATAGGCTAATCGCCAGGCCCGCGACCGCGCATCGATCGCCTCAGCGCTAAGCAGCTCAAGCTTGCCTAGCAGTCTTTCGAGCGCCCGGGCCCAGTGTTCGTAATAGAGGTGCCCAGTCGGGTCCGGTTCGGCGAAACCGATTTCCTCGGCCAACTGTTCGACCCATTCGCGCCACTCGAACCGCCCGGCGCGATGGAGCGCCAGCACCATGGCGAAAGCCGAAGCCTCCCACGGCGCGGCGAAGACCGGCACGGCCTGCTCGGACGGGATACCCAGTTCGCGGACCTGCTCCGGCGACAATTCCGCGATCACCGCACTGCCTCTTCTATATAGTCCTGGAAGATCTCGGCGCTGAGACGGTCGCCGCCGGCCGCGCGGTCGCCCCAGATATCCTTCGCCGGGAATTCGACCGTATAGACCGGTTGCGGCTTTCGGCCGGCACGGGCGGCCAGCGCATCGGGCAGGTTGAACAGGCCCCGGTCGGCGGTGATCGTCCCGATCTGGCCGCGTAGATAGTTGGGTAGGCGCGTATGGCCTTGCGGGTTGGCGCTGCGGATCTTGACCCGGTCGCCAACGCGGAACCGGCTGGGCGCGGGCGGCTCGCTGCCCACGGCCATGATCGGCGGCGGGGTCGTCGGGCGACCGACGGGCTTTACACCCTGCATCCAGGCTTCGAGATCACCCAGTTTGAGCAGGCCCCGTTCCGCCAGCAGCCGTTCCATGCCGAGGAAATAGTTGGTGGGGAAGCACTCGCGGGCATAGGTCCGGACCGGTAGTTCCTCGACCGCGGCGCGGAACCCGTCGGTGTCGCACCAGCCGCCCGCCATCAGTCCCATCATCAGCCGGAAGACGCGGCGTTCGGCGTCGCTGTGGAAGGCCGTGCCCTCCGGCACCGTCCAGACCGGACCGAAGCCCCGCATGCCGCCGAGATTGTGCAGAGTGCTCATGTCGGCGCCCCTGAACCTGGCGATAGGGGCAGGCCGGTGCCGATCATCGAATCCCGGGTCACCAGATCGGCAAGCTGATTTTCAGTCAAATTGTCAGTGCCCGCGGGACGCGCCGGCAGGACCATGTAGCGCGTGTCGGCGGTGCTGTCCCAGACCTTGACCGCGGTCTGCGGCGGCAACTCGACGCCGAACTCCTTCAGCACATCGCGCGGATGCGAGACCGCACGGGAGCGGTAGGCCGCGGATTTGAACCAGATCGGCGGCAGCCCCATGGTCTGCCACGGGTAGCAGGAGCACAGCGTGCAGACGATCATGTTGTGGACGGCCGGCGTGTTCTCGACCAGCACGACATGGTCGCCGGAGATGCCCGGCATGCCCAGTTCGGCGACGGCGCTCTTCGGATCAGCCAGCAGCCTCTGTTTGAATGCCGGATCGGCCCAGGCGCGAGCGACGATGCGGGCACCGTTGCGCGGCCCGACCTGGCGTTCGTAGAAATCGACGATCGCGTCCATCGCCGCCGAATCGATCACCCCCATCTCGACCAGCAGCGATTCCATCGCCTTGATGCGAAGCTGGATTTCGGGCGGCGGCTCTGTGTGCCACTCGGCGTGTGAATGGCCATGATCGTCGTCGGACATGCTCAGCCTCCAGGCCAGCCGGCATAGGGCACGCGTTCGAACGGCAGCCCTTGCGGGATCGAGATGATCTCAAGCTCGGCGATCATTCCATCTTTAATGACGAACCGGTCCATGATGGTGATCGCCCTGGCGCCATCGTAATCCATGCCGGACTCCCAAAGCACGACCACTGTCGACCGTTCGGCATCGACTGTCACCCGCAAATCCTTCCGTGCCGTCAGCCGCTCCCGCCGGATATCGGCCCGAACGGTCTCGGCGCCCTCGGTCGTCTGCCAGACTGAGGGTGCCCCCGGCAGCACCATCAGATGCGCCCGCCGCAGGTCGGGCGCCAGCGGCACGTTGCTATCGTCCGCGGTCAGCAACGCATCGATATAGAGCATCGCGATGCGTTCGAGTTCCAGCGCCTCAGCCATCGCTTCACCCCACCCTGCCGAGGACGAAACCGGCGGGCGCGCCGGGCAAGCCGGGCTGGTAATAGCCGGCGGCATCGCCGCCATCGACGAGCAGCTCGGAGCCGGTAATGTAGCTGGCATCGTCGCTCGCCAGGAACAGCAGAGCGCGGGCGACCTCCGAAGGTAGGCCGATACGCTGGAGCGGCACGTGAACATATCCCTTGTTGAGGCCCTCGATGGTCGCGGTGCCGTCATTGTTCATCGGCGTGTTAATGCCGCCGGGCACCAGGGCGCAAACGCGGATGCCCGCCGGCCCAAGCTCCAGCGCCAAGGAGCGGGTAATGCCGCGCACCGCCCATTTGCTCGCCGAGTAGGCCGCGAGACCGTTCATGCCGATGACCCCGGTCAGCGATGACAGGTTGACGATCACGCCCCGACCAGCGGCGCGCATCACGGGGGCAACGCTCTTGGCGCCGATTAGCGCGCCGAAGACATTGGTGTCGACGACGGCGCGCGCCTGATCGACATCCATCTGCTCGATCGGCCACATTCGCACGATGGCAGCGTTGTTGATCAGGATATCAATCCGGCCGAACTGCCCGCGCAGTTCCGTGACCAAAGTCGCCCAGCCTGATTCGTCGCGTATATCGAGCGCGCGGAAGATCGCCTCGCCGCCGATTCGCGCCGCGACCGCCTCACCCAGGTCGCGCTGGACGTCGCACAGCACGACCTTGGCACCCTCGACGGCAAACAGCTCGGCGGTTGCCGCGCCCATGCCGCTGGCGGCGCCGGTGACGATCGCCACCTTGTCCTGAAGTTTTCCCATCAGGCGCCGAACCCCATCTTGCGGGCCATATCCTGGAACAGGCGGTTCTGGAAAGTGAAGCGGTCGATCCGCCAACCCTCGGGGGTCCGCCGCGCATGCGATGTGTAGTGGCCGCCCTGGGGAATGTTCAGCACATGGTTGTGGCTGACAATGTCCGCCTCGTCGCCATGGACGGTGATCAGGTGGTTGGTCATGAAATGGGTGAGGCCCGGCCCCAGGCCGGCCATGGTGACCGCCAAGAAATCGACGAACTCCCGCACGCCCTGCATCCGGGTGCGCTTGCCCTGAACGAATTCGCCGAGTGAACTGTAGTCGAGGATCGCGTCCTCGGCGAACACCTCCGGCAGCTTCTCGAATGCGCAGTCATCGACAATGTGACAGTATTTCGCAAAAATTTGCAATATATCCATCCGGTCGATACAGACCTGGATCTCGGCCTGGGTTAGAGCGGGCACGAAATTCTCCTAATATTTGACTTTGACGTCGAAGCCGAATGTGCGCGGCTCGCCATAGGTCTTCGTGGCAAATCCCAGGGCCGGACCGAAATCCACGGCCTGAATGACATACTGTTCGTTCAGCAGGTTTTCGCCCCACAGACTTGCTTCAAGGTTGGCTTTGCCATTCCAAATCGATACGTCCGTCAGTGTCAGGCGAGCGCTGACCAGGTTCTGGTCGGGCGACGTGATCAGGTCGTTGAAAGGATTCTGCGACGGCAAATCGGTTGTGAAAAAGTATTTCGAGCTCTGATAGGAGTAGTCCGCGCGGACAATAAAGCGGCCGAATCCAAGCTCCGGAAACTCGTACTGCACACCGAGATGATTGGTCCACTCCGGCACATAGGGAAAGTGCGACGAGCTGGCATAGTTCGTCAGGACGCCCGTTACCGGATTGGGGAAGAATATCTGCTGATATTCGGGATGGACATAGCCCAGGCTTCCCTCAACGGTGATGCTTTCGATGGGACGAGCCTCGGCCTCCAGTTCGAAGCCTGAATAATCGGCGTTCGCATTCTTGAAGCCCTGAGCCCCGCCGCTGCCGTCGCCGGCGATGCCGGTGAATTGCGGGACCTGGAGGTTCTGATAATCGGTATAGAACCCCGAGAGATTGGCGCGCAGCCGATGTTCGAGCCATTCGGACTTGATCCCGCCCTCGTAGACCAGCGCATTTTCGGGAGCGAAATTGAGGTTCTGCCCCGGCTCTGCGCGGACGTTGAAGCCCCCCGACCGGTAACCCGTCGAGATGCGGCCATAAGCCATCAGATCATCTGTTATCCGGAAATCCAATGTCACGTTATACGACAGATCGTAATAATGCTGGGTCTCGATATTGCCGAACGGCTGCGACTGGATCACCGATTTTGCATCTCGGGTAAATCGTAGGCCGCCGGTCAATTCGAACCGATCGTCGACGATCGGCGGCTTGTAGCTCGCCTGACCGAAAATTGCTTCGGACGTACTGGATTGCTGCACGATCGTCGATGAGGTCGTGTTGAACCCCAGCGTCGGCGACAGCAAATAAGTGAAGTTGGCGAACTCGTTCTCGTTCGCTCTGTCGTGGAAATAATAGAATCCGGCGACATAATTCCAACGCTCGGTGGTGCCGAGGGCCTGGAGTTCTTCAGAATATTGAAGAAGCCGCTGGCCGGTTACACCTTCGTAGGGCGTAACCGGTGCGATGCCCGTGACGGTCGGCCCCAGCAAACCGGGCGGCGCGTAGGGCACGTAACTTTCAGACCAGAACTGGCGATAGCCGGTGATGGACTTGATGCTCAACCCGGGGCCGACATCGTACTGCAAGGTCAGGGCGTGCCCGAGAACGCCGATCCGGTCGTCGGGGACCGGCTGCGCCGAGACGTTCTGCAGCCGGCCGGGATCAAGGGTGAGCGTCGTGCCGCCCAAGGCCGGAGATTGCGCGTAATAGCTCGCAACGGCCGGCGAGACATAAGAGATCTGCCCGAACGGCGTTTGACCGCCGATCTTGTCAAAATCGAGCGTGTAGTCGGCCGTGAGGGCATCCCAGTCGCCATGCAGCTTCACCCATATGGCGTCGGTGTTCAGCGCGCCGGGATCGTGATTGCTCGGCTGGTTGACATTGTTGACATACCCATCCTGCTGGCGATGCTGGTACGCAACGATTGCCGTGATGCCGGTGGATCCGATTTCGCCGGTGTTTGCCTCCGTGCGCGACGTCAGCTGATTGTAGCTGCCATAGGTGAATTTCTCTTCGATGCCAAAATCATCGTCCGGCTTCTTGGTAACGATATTAATCGCACCACCGGTCGTATTGCGCCCGAACAAGGTGCCTTGCGGTCCGCGCAGGACCTCGATGCGCTGCACGTCCAGGAGATCAAAATTGGTGCTAGTCGGACCGGCGATATAAACGCCGTCGACATACTGGCCGATCGGCGAGTCTTCCGTAATCAGGATATCGCTTTCGCCAATTCCGCGAATGAATGTGGTCGCGCCGCCGATAAATCCCACCGTCGGAACGCTCGCCAAATTCGGTACGAATTGTGAAACCTGATCAATGTTGCGCACATCCTGCCGGTCAAGCGCCGCCCCCGAAATCGCCGATACCGACACCGGTGTGGTTTGCAGCACTTCCTCTCGCCGGCGGGCCGTCACAACCACCTCCTCAAGGCCTCCCTCGTTGGACGTTGCATCGGAGCCGATTTGGGCCGCGGCCGGGAACAATCCGATCGATCCGGCTATCGCCGTTGTTACACATAGCAGCCTGCCCAGACGTCCCGACATTGCCTCTCCCATTCTTGCTGGCGCGGCCGGATCGGCTGTGCGCGTCGCTCGAAACAGGACGATTGCGTGGGAGATACAGCTCGAAAAGCGGAAGTTTCGATGTGACGATTCCTGTCATGTTTTCCGATGGAATCTGTCAGCCCGATCACCCCGCTTTCGCGAAACGCGCAATCATGGAAGCATACCCGGCAGACAATGGAGCTTTCGGGGTCGATGGAGGCAGGCACGTCCCAGATCAAAATCCTGACCGAGGTTTTGCGCGAGTCCCTGCGCGCGCGAGGCCTGGGCCCACGCGAAATCGCCAAACAGCTGGGCGTCTCCGAACGCACCGTAATGCGCTGGTTCGCGAGCAAGGCCACCGATACCGCGGTGCTGGAAAGACTCTGTGCGCTGGTCGGGATCAGTTTCTTCGAGCTCTGCGAACTTGCTGCCCGGCGCGTGGAAACACGGCTGACGCGCCTTTCGGTCGCGCAGGAGCAGGCGCTGGTCGATGACGCGCTGCTCAATTTCATCTTCGTAAACACGCTGAAAGGCTGGACCTCGGCAGAACTCAAGCAGGAGATCAATGTCCCCGAGCCGATGTTCGTCGATGCACTGATCAGGCTGGAGAAGATCGGACTGATCGGCTTGCTGCCCGGCAACGAGATCAGGCTGCGGACGACTCGGGACGTACGCTGGCGGAAGGACGGCCCATATTCGCGCTACGTCAACATGTTCCTGGGCTGGTCGCTTAACAAGCCGGATATTTCCGACCCTAAGTCGCTGTGGACCATGGATATATTGAAACTGTCCGCGGGCTCTCTGGTCCAGCTGCAGCGCAAGTTCGACGCGTTGAAGGCCGAGGCGGTGCTTCTGAGCGAGCAGGACCGCCGTTCCAACGACCCCTCGCGCGATTGGCATGCCCTGGTGCTGACGGCCCGCCATATTGCCTTCACGCCGCTGTCGGAATGGCCGACGCAGTATCGTGCGACCAGGCGTGTCGATGAAGCGCCCTGTCGAAATTGGACGCCGCGCACGGAGTAAACAGAGATCGGCATCCGGACATTATGTCCTGATGGGCCCCGTTTGCGGGCGCTCGTCGGATACGGCCATTACCGTGAAACCTATGGGTGCATCGACGGACGCTGGTACATCAAGACGCTGATCCTGACGCGGCTCAGGATTGATGCCGAAATAGAGATCGATGGGCATCGGCCGCCAAGGGAAGCAAGACGAGCACTGAGGAAGCCGAAGGACCGCGCTCAGGTTCATGGAATCGATGAACGCGGACCAGGTGGACCTGTCGCTGCTGACCGAGGACGTCCAGTGGTGGGCGCCGGGCCGTGGCCTGCTCAGCAAGGCGGACTTCTT
>CAZVYC010000003.1:4695-40205 GCA_964631425.1 uncultured Rhodospirillales bacterium | reverse complement strand
AGGACGTCCAGTGGTGGGCGCCGGGCCGTGGCCTGCTCAGCAAGGCGGACTTCTTGGATCAGGTCAGCCCGTTACGTCGGCTTCTACTCCATTGTCGGCGCCCGAGCTGGCACGGTACTCTAATTGCGGCCGGTGACAGTCCCGAAGGCCCCCACAATCTCCCTCAGCTTGGCGTCCATTGCTCCGGGGTCGCGGGGCGCGGCGAACGGAACCGTGAAATCCGTCTGGCCGACCGCGACGCGCTCCGGCACGCGTTCCATCGTCCGGGCGACATCCATCTGGCCGTCCGCTGCCCACACAGCCGGCAGGGGGCCGCTCGCCTGCAGTTCGTCGGGATTGCCACCGGCCTTGGCCAGAGCGTCTTTCATCCGCGGCAGCGATTCCGTCATATCGCCGTCGTCCCGGCCCCAGGCAATCCAGCGCGCGCCGAAGCGGATCAGGCGCCGGACCGTCGTGTCTCGAATGGTGCCGCTGATCCAGATCGGCACTCCCCCGGGCTGCAGCGGCTTCGGCATCTGGTGAATGGCCTCGAACTGCAGCTCCGGAGAGGAGAAAGCGGCCCGGCGTTCGCGCCACAATGTCTGGCAGATCTCCAGCGTATGCTCCAGCAGCCGGCCACGCCGCTGGAACGGAAGGCCGGCCGCATCATACTCGGCCCGCTGCCAGCCAACCCCGACCCCGAGATCGAGGCGCCCGCCTGACAACACATCAAGCGTCGCCGCGCTCTTGGCAAGGACTACCGGACGGCGCAGGGCCGCCAGCAGGACTTGCGTCCCCAGGCGAACGCGTGACGTCTGGCCAGCGACGACCGCGAGTGTCGTCAGCGGCTCCAGCCAATGCCCGTCGGGGCCGGTCGGCTGCTTGCCGCCCTCCCGGCCGCCCAGTTCGGGCTTGGCGTACTCCTCCAGCGCTTCGCCGTAAACCACATGGTCAGAGACGTTCACTCGGTCGATCCCCGCCGCATCGCAAGCCCGTGCCAAGGCGAGCAGGTGCGACCAGCCGCCCGCATGATCTTCGGGCGCCACATTGATCAGATGCAATGACAGCTGAGGCTGGAACTTGGAAGCCATAATCGATTTCCCCTCGCGTGGCTTATTCGCGGCCACCCTTCAAGCAACTACTCGATGGTGCCGCTCCTTGAGTTCATAAGCTCTGGCCAGGGCCTTCGTCGATTGTATCGTGCTCACGCGCTGGCTTCCAACGCTCACCCTCGTTCTTCACTGTCCGGAATCGAGGTCTGTGTTGTTTTGCGAACATGCCGAATACCTTGCTAGGCATGTTTTTAGCGCCGCCGTTCGTGCTGCGGCGAGCGGGCAGCCTTTTCCGACCGATCCGGCTCAGCGCGGCAGGTGCCCGGCCTGACGGCCGGCCAGACGGCCGAAATAGGTTGCGTCGGCCACCGACATGCCGCTCGCATAGCCACGGGAACTGCGCGGAATCCCCGCCGCCGTACGGCCGGCGGCGAACAGACCGGAAATCGCGGTCCGATCGGGAGTCAGCACCTCGCCGGTCGGCAGGGTCTCAAGGCCGCCCAGCGTGAAGATGTGCGGCCCAATCTCCGAGAGCTTGTAGCTGACCAGCGCGAACGGCGGGCTTTCGAGCGGCTCCAGCCAGTTAGGCGCCTTGTGGAAGAGCGGATCCTCACCCCTGGCAGCATGAAGGTTGTAATACGCGACCGTCTGCTGCAGCGCGCCGTCTGGCAGCCCGGCCTCGCGCTCGATCTCCTCGACCGTCTCGCCGACGGCGACGATCTCGGTGTTGGGGACATAGTCCGGCCGCCCGAAATGCTTGTTGTCGATGAACATGTAGAGCTGCTCGCTCAACTGGTACGAGGCGTAGATCCCGAGGCGGGAGATGTACACGTCCTCGTTGATGAAGCGCTGGGCCTTGTCGTTCAGCATAATCCCATAGGTCAGCTTGGCCGGCGGGTAGTGCGCGATATCGAAGAAGGCCTCGCCCATGTTGACGGCGTTGCCGCCGGCGGCGACGCCCATCAGGATGCCGTCGCCGCGATCGCCGGGATTGCCATGCCGCCGCCCGAGCGCGGCCAGCCGTGGAATGTGCCGGCGCGTCATTTCCTCGTTCATGATGAAACCGCCCATGGCGAGGATCACGGCCTGGCGGACGCCGATCAGCCTCTCCCGGTTGTCGATCCGGGCAACGACGCCGCGAATCCGGCCTTCCGCGTCTTGAACGAGGCCGGTGACCCGGGCGTCGAAGCGGCAATCCGCGCCCTCCGCCGCAACCTGCTTCACGATCGCCGCCATCACGACCTTGCCGCCATCGTGCCCTGCATCCGCAGGCAGATGCCCACGCGGTACCGGCGTCGCCATGGTGTTGAAGGGCCAGACGCGCTCGTTGCCGGTAAACATCAGGGAGTCGCCGGTCAAGGCGACCACGTCGCGGCCGGGAAAGAGCGAGCGGTTGTAGCGGACGCCCAAAGACTCGACCCAGTCGAAATGCTCGGCGGCGCCCTCGGCGAACACCCGCATGCGCGCCTCATCGCCGCAATCGGCGAAGCAGGCCATCAGGTAAGCGAGGAAGTTCTCGGTCGTATCCGCAATACCGAGATCCTTCTGGAGGCGGGTGCCACCGCTGCCACCCAGGTACATCTCGCAAGCTGACAGCGCCGTAGACCCGCCGGGGCCGCTCGACTGCTCCAGGATCATCACCTCCGATCCTGCCCGCCGAGCCTCGATCGCGGCACAGCCGCCCGCGCCGCCATATCCGGCGATCAGGATATCGGTCATCTCGTCGAACCCGGCGATGGTTTCGAACCTGCGGATCGGCTTCATCGACTGCTTCCCCTTAAGCGTGCGTACTTTGCTAGCGAAGATAGCTCAATCCGCCGTCGAGCATCACGGTGGAACCGGTGATGAAGCGGCTGTCGTCGCTGGCGAGGAAGGCGATCGGCCGGCCGATATCGAGCTCGGGGTCGCCGATCCGCCCGACCGGTACGGCTGCTGCGAGAAGACTGTTGTCGGTGGGATCGGCGTCCGTCGCGGGCGAGGCGACCAATGGCACGACCATGTTGACCCGGATGCCGTTCTTGGCCCATTCGAGCGCCGCCGCGCGGCTGATCGCCTGGATGGCGGCCTTTGATCCCCGCATAGACGCCGTCATCCAGCGGGAATGTCAAGTCGCTATTCGGGGCCGTCAAATTAAAGATCCAAGCGAGCGCCTTCTTGACCGCGCCCCTGCGGAGTCTATTCACCGCTCCACGAAGGCACGCTCGATCACATAATCACCCGGCACGCCGCTGGACGGCGAGATGGCGAAACCGCGTGCGTCCAGCAGTGCGGAGGTTTCCGCCAGCATCATGGGACTGCCGCAGATCATGGCACGATCGCTGCCCGGATTCAGCGCCGGCATGGCGATATCGTCGAACAACTTGCCGGTCTCGATCAGGTCGGTCAGGCGACCGCGATTCTGGTAGGGCTCGCGCGTGACGGTCGGGTAATAGATCAGCTTTTCGGCGATCTCCTCGCCGAGCAGCTCGTGCCTGGGCAGCTCGTCGCGGATGAACTCAGCGTAGGCGAGCTCGCTGACCGTCCTGACGCCATGGACCAGTATGACCTTGTCGAACCGCTCATACACCTCCGGGTCGCGGATCAAGCTCAGGAATGGGGCGAGGCCGGTCCCGGTCGAAAACATATAGAGGTTCTCGCCAGGCAGAAGGTCTCGCAGGACCAGGGTGCCGACCGGCTTCCGCCCGATCAGCAATTCGTCGTCCGGCTGGATGTGCTGGAGGCGGGAGGTCAAGGCGCCATCGGCCACCTTGATGCTGAAGAATTCGAGATAGTCCTCGTAGTTGGGGCTGGCGATGGAATAGGCGCGCATCAGCGGTTTGCCCTCCACCTCCAGCCCGACCATCACAAAATGCCCGTTCTCGAAGCGCAGGTCCCGACTGCGCGTGGTCGTGAAGCTAAACAGTGTGTCGTTCCAGTGACGGACGCCTAAGACCTGTTCCGCGCCGATGCCGGCCATGTCCATACCCATTGTGCGATGCAAAATAGACATTTAGGCAGTTCGGAACGATCCTGAAAATGGGTAATTTCAATTTTTATCATCTATGATATGAATGATTGAATGCGCTTCACCCTTCGTCAACTCCAGGTCTTCGTCGCGATCGGCCGGGCCGGAAACGTCACGCACGCGGCCGATAGGATCGGCATGTCGCAGTCGGCGGCAAGTACCGCGTTGGGCGAGCTGGAGCGGCAATTCGGGCGACCACTGTTCGACCGGGTCGGCAAGCGGCTGCGGCTGAACGAGATTGGGCACTCAATCATGCCCAAAGCGCTGGAGATGCTGGATCGCGCTAAGGAACTGGAACGCCTGCTGACCGGTGGCGGTGGGCTGGGGACGCTACATCTGGGCGCATCTCTAACGATCGGGAACTATCTGTGCCCGGCGCTGATTGATCGGTATCTGCACCTGTACCCCGATAGCGCGGTGAGGCTGGAGATCGGAAACACCAAGCGTATCGCCGCTAGTGTGGCCGATTTCGACCTCGATCTGGCCCTGATCGAGGGCGAGATCAGCGACCCGAGCCTGATCACCACCGATTGGCTGGGTGACGAGTTGGTTGTGTTCTGCGGCCCTGGCCATCCTCTGGCCGTCGCGGGCCAAGCGAGCATCAATCGTATCCTCGAGGAATCCTGGATCGTGCGGGAACCGGGCTCGGGTACGCGCCAGACGCTAGACCGGGCGATGGCCGCTTATTGGCCGCGCTGGAAGATCGGACTCGAGTTGGATCACACCGAGGCGATCAAAGGCATGGTCGCAGCGGGCCGGTTCGTCGGCTGTATCTCACGCATGGCGCTAGACGACTCATTTCAGAGCGGAAAGCTGGTCGAGATCGCAGTGTCCGCCCTCGACCTTCATCGCCGCTTTTACCTTGTATCCCACCGCCGGAAATACCGCACAGCCGGGATCGATGCGTTTGCGGAGATTTGCGAGAAAGTCGCGACAGATCCGCGCTGGCTGATGCCCAAGGCATCCTGATTCATTTCACCGGCGCGCACAAACGACGGACCCTGCTCAGCGGAACCGGTTTCACCGGCCTCTGGCCGATGGCGGTGCCTGAGATGCAAGGAGGTGCGCTTTTACCTGGCTGGCACCGGCTTCCGCAACCGCCCTTAAGCGAGAATCGTCCGTTTCGGCTGCGGCCTCACGATACATCGCGTAGGCTTCGCGTAGATCAATTCCAATGCCGATGCCGTTCTCGAGGCAATAGGCAAGGTCGTATTGCGCTGCCGGGTCGCCCTTATCGGCTAGACGCCGCGTGCGCTCCGTTGCGGTGACCACATTCGCCGATCCGCTTTTCGGCGCCTCGCTTGCTATGACATGAACGGTGTTGAACGCCAGATCCGCGTCGTCCGTCGACGCGGAGTCGAGTACTGACTTTCGTAAATGGCTTCTTGCAGCCCTGACGCCCAATCGCTCAGCCTGCCTGAAATATCTTTTCGCGCTTTCGTCGTCCTGGGGCACGCCATCACCCCTTTCAAAGAGCAAAGCCAGGTTGAATGCGGCGCGCCCGATTCCCTTCGCCGCCGCACGTGAATACCATTCGGAGGCCTCCGTCGTATCCTGAGTAACACCGAAGCCGGCATCGTACATGACACCGACGTTAAAGGAGGCGGTGGGACTGCCCTTCTCGGCAGCCATCCGATACCAGCTCAGTGCGTCGCTATAGCTCTGTGGTACACCTTGTCCGGCGTCGAACATCATTCCGATGAACAGAGGCGCGTCCACATTTCCCGCAGATGCAGCGTCTTGCCAGGCCAGAAGCGCCTCCGCGTACCGGCCGGCCCTGAAAAATTCCAGCCCCGGAGATTCGGCGATCTGAGCGCCAGACCGGGGGGATCTGTCGGCGTTTTTAGTTGTGGCGACTGTCGGAGGTTCAACCTGCATTGGTTCAACTTCAGTTGGCAGTAGCTTAGGCGGTTCGACCATAGCGACTTGGGCCTTGGCCGGATGAAGCTTGAGCGGCTCAATCCGAATTGGCTCAACCTGAGAGTGTATAAGATCAGGCTTTTTGGCTTCAGGAGTGGCGGCGTTGGGCGCGTTGTCTTGTGTTTGCGTGGCGGGCGTTTCTCCGTCCGCCTTCGGATCGCCATTTGCCGTCGGCGCATCGCTTGCTTCGTGTGACGACGGCTGGGGCTCGCGTGAGCCGTGACCACCCGAATTCCACAGGAGAGAGATTGTCGTTCCAGCATTACCGCCCGTACCGTCTGCCAAAACATCGACCCCGGCGCCATTGTGGGTCAGGAAATGATCGTGCTCAGGACCGAGGGCGACATCGGCATCCTGATCTTTGAGGTTGGTGCGATACCAGTCCAGCACTGTGTCGAAGGAATCGTTCGTATTTATAATGATCATTCCCGGTCCGACGACCGTCGTTTTGGTGACATGAGCCGAATAGAAGGGTACCGGCGGCTGGGCCTGCTGCCCGCCCTCAACGGCCAAGGCCAGCGGTGCCAGGTCGATAAAGGCAGTTCCGCTGAAAGCCAGCCAAAGTGCGAAGCAGGCCGTGCGCCACACCGTTCTTTGGAACGGGACGCTGCCGAACGAGTTCATGTCCCTCGTCAAAGTCATCAGCCCTTCGTTGTCATTGCGGTTGTAACCTTATGCACTAGCCGTTTCGTTCTCGATCGCGGCAAGCGAACTGCGAAATGCCACACAAAAATCGCATCAGCCCTAGGCCAGGCGTCGAACTCGGCTATCCAGCGCAGGGTTCTGAAATTCCACTATCTTCGAATTTCCCACCGCAGCGGGATCAGTTGCCGGCAGACTGTCGATCTGGATCGAGGAGCCGTCCGGCATGACGAGCGCTGCCAGATCAGCAGCGCGCGCGATTGGCCGAAGACGACGACGCTATCATAGGCACCGATCAGCCGCGAGTCCGATATCTGCACAAGCTGATTGAAGGGATGTCACGGGAAGCGGATAGGGTGACTTTAAGTTTCTCCGCGACGGGCGCCGAAAGATCCGCCATCCGTTAGATTCGGACTGCCGCGCAAAGCTTCGGCAACATCACTGCGGGTGCGCGGCATCGGCGCTGGTTAGCATATCTGCTAAAGACTTTATCGCCTCAGGTGGCGTTTCGACGCCAGGGATTCCCGCGCAAGAGCCTGCAGAACCTGGTTCAGTGGCGTTGGCGATAAACGTCTTGGTCTGAGCCGATAACGCCCAGTCCGTCGTAGGTGCAAAGCGTTGCCCCCCAACCTGGCCGTCGCAAAGTACGACCGGAATATATTTTACAGAGTACTGCCCCTCTTCGGCTTGGCTTGATGATGCGCGGTGCGACGAGGATTGTGCGAAGGGATCTGCATCACCCCAAGACCCGTCGGCAGCCAGCTTCAATTCCTGCCGCAGATGCGCGCCATGCCCCTGTCGACTTTGAAACAGGCCGACAAACGGGGCAAGCACTTCATTCATGAAGTAATACGCAGCCGAAGTTCGGCCAAGAGCTTGTGCCTCGTTGCCGGGCGGGCCGGTCACAGCCGCCGATGCCGGTTCCGCGTTCTTCGTCGCCTCACGATAAGCTATGACGACGACAATGAAGTGAATTTGGTCGTGAGCAGCCTTGGCAGGGCCGTTCTCTATCGCTCTGACCAATTCACGGATTGTCTCCGCACCGGCGTTGTCGCAATAACCCCCATCAAGGATGTGACCTTGAGACTCGCCGTCCTTAAGCAGCGTTCCGGCAGGGCTGACCCAAGGGAAACGAGCGCCATTGTGGATTGCAGTCGACACCGCAACATCCGAACCGGTTATTTCATAGAAGTCATCTGCATCCAGCTCGGTCGGCTTCAGTTCCAGTCGGCTGGTGAGTATGCGCCGACCGGATTCTTCACCAGCTCCCTGCACGATTGGGATGGGTCTCCAAGCGCCGTCGCCGGTTGGGCCGAGATCGAGGAAGGGCCCGCTCAGCAATGCGTGGCACTGCTTATCTTCCTTGGCGCAGTTGCTAGCCCATGCGCGTTCCCAGGCTCGCTCAAGGCCTTCAGCCCGATCGGGCAGGAACGGAACTGGCAGAAAGCGCTGCAGCAAATCTGTATAGAGCATCCCGGCGAGCGTCGGACTCAGTGCGTCTTCGCCTGCGAACCCGAGCAAACGGTTCCTGAGAGTCGTAGAGTCGACGCCATCGCCGCTGTGCAGCATTGCCACGTAGCCGACTGCGCCGACGCTCCCGCCTGACACCGAGTTGATCGCAAACATGTGCTTCGCGAAACTGCCTCGCGTTTTGTCGTGCAGCGCCGAAAGCACGTTTGCCGTCCAATATCCTGCTCTTGAGGCGCCTCCCTCCGCAGCAACGAGCACCATTGTCAGCCTGTTCGATCCGACCATGCCTTGCGCCTTTTTCCATTGTTCATACGCATGATCGAGATCGGTGCGCTTACTGAGATCAGCACTGTGTAATTCCGGAACAAAGGCGCGCCGGCCCACGGCATGATTATCCATCCAGGTGCTAATCACCCCCGCCCAAATGAGAAGAAGCAACGTCACAGGGATGCGAAATGCCGTGCCAAACTGGATAGCCACAACCACTGGCGGGATGATGAGTCCGAGCCCCAGGAATACGACGGCTGGAGGACCGAGCGACCACGCGAACCTGACCGGATCCCAGCTCGCGAGCCCCATAGTAGCCGCAGCAAGCGCGAGCCCGAGCACCGCGTAGTTTCGCGCCCCGAGACTGGGGGCGAATTGGGCCGCTAAATCCTGCCGCCACACCAGGAACGCGAAGAAGACGGCGCCCAGGACCACCAGGCCAGACACCAGATAGTGATCGACCTCTGGAGTACGGAAGAGGCTTATGGCGACGCCGAGGAAGGGCACAATACCAATCACCCGCGGTCCCCACTCGAGAAGTGGCCGTGGGAACCACTTGGAGCGGTCGGTCCCATAATTCGAGGTTACGATCATCCGCGTCCAAAACCAGGCCTGGAGTCCGAGGAACAACAGCGATATGGCGAAGACGGTTTTACGGACCCAAAGCCGCCCCTCGCCTAGGCTGCGCACCAGGTCCTGCCCTTGCGAGAGGAAGATCAGGATCAGACTGGGGACCAGCACGAGGGATAAGACGAAAAGTGCGCCCTGCGTCCTGTCGAGGGTTCGGCGAAAGAGGCGCCAGCTGCCAAGCAAGCCCTGGTACAACGTCGGATCGTCGGATGTTGAGCATGGAGGCGCCGCATATGGCACGGCCTCAAGGCTGATCGCGCCCTTGTTATTCCCGTACATGTTCAGCTTGTCATTGGCGAACACGATCACATCACCAGACATGCCAAACGCATGAGTGCAGCCCCTGCCGATAGGAAAGGTTTCCAGCGTGTCCCCGTCCTTGTCCTGGACTGTGCCCATGAGACAGAACCATGGGTAGTCTGCCACCCGCGGTTCGACATCCAATATGTCTGCGAGAAAATTGCGGTACCCATCCGGGCCGCACGGAATCCACCAGTCGACCCAGCGGCCTTCGGCTCCGAAAGACCAAACGTCACCAGCGCTCACCCGGCCGATCGATGTGCCCTTCGACAAGGCAGGAATTTGAAACGTTGGCATCGACCACCCCCAAATCGTGATTTCACTCACGCCGGTCTGTCAGGCGGCAGCGCCAGCCGATCGAACGCGATCGCAGGGTCGATTCCACCCCCAAGTTCGCTTGGCTACGCCGGCCGATCGGCGTCGTGCTGCACGAGAATGTGCCCTTCAACCGTTCGGTGACAGGGATTTCTGACCTGGAGAGCCGTTGGCACGAGACTGCACCACCGCCATTACCCCAAATGGGTCCTCAGGGAGCAGCTACCTCATCCGAGCGACGTTACTGAGGGAAGCGTTTCCCGTATAAACGGGCGAGCGTTGGCTTATGCTGGGCGGCAGTCCTAGACCCGTCGGCGGGCGGCTTTAGCGAAGTCTATTTTCGGCGCCAAGGCTGAGTTCGGCGTTATGAGCCGCGGATTAACTCGTCGGCAACAACCACGAAGCCGAGACTGAACGCATATGGACCTCGGAAACGATGACAGCTGCAGGATTGCGCCGACTAAAACGGACAGGGCCGGATTGCGCCCGTTGCTGGACGATCCGGACCAAGCCTTCAAGACCTGTTACAATCGATCGACTTTCATGTTTCGCCACGGATTGCAGGGTCATCCGTTGCTGGATCTGTCGAGCCTGGTCGAGCTGGGTAAGCGACTCGAGAAACACAACGCCACCTATTGGTCCAATGGCGCGGTCGCGGTAGGCGATGGCTGGGGGAAGGGCACCGACAACCGTCGGCCGCTGGTCGTAACCTTGGAAAACATCCAGGACAACAATTCGCTCGTGATCCTGAAGGCGGTGGTCCATGACCCGGTGGTCGGACCGATCATGCGCGAAGTCTCCCAGGCGATCGTGGATCTGGTCGGACCGGCACTGCGCGAGGATCTGACCACTGCCCGCGCCTCGATCCTGATTGCCTCACCGCACCGCGTCACCGCCTATCACATCGATTCGGACGTGAACTTCCTCCTTCAAGTCGCCGGAAGAAAGCTGTTCAGCGTCTACAATCATGCCGACCGGAGCGTGATCTCGGATCTGGAGCTCGAGCGATATTTTTCCGGCGACCAAAACGGGGCCGTCTTCAAGGAAGACCAGCGGCAGCAAGCGACGTTCCATGACCTGAGCGGCGGATTCGGTGTGCATGTCCCCTCTATGTCGCCGCACTGGGCGCAAAACGGCGATGACGTCTCAGTCGCCATCAGCTTCAACTACGATCTCAGCTCGATCGAGCGGCTTGCGCGGCTCTACCGGGTCAATCACCGGCTCCGCCGGTTTGGATTCCGGCCCCGCGCACCCGGAGATACCCGCGTCCGCGACAGGGCCAAGCTAGCTTTCCATCACGTCCTCTCGGTCGGCCGCCGGATAACGACCAGCGCTTCGACGGAGCAGGACGACGCCGGCTGGGATCCCCGACGGCCGAACTTCTACCCCAATTGAGATAGCGAAAACCGTCAGGAGCTGAGCCTGGCGGTCTTCGCGCCGAGCGCCCCGCAAAATTTCGCTAGAGAGCGGGAAGATCTTAGGTTGAATGTTGTCGGTTGAACAATATTGCTCGTCACGGCGAGCAAAGCGAAGCCTTCCAGAGCCTTACCGATCAGCCTTGGGATAACGGCTCTGGATTGGCTTCGCTGCGCTCGCAATGACAGGTGGCTTGTGTGACTCGAGGTCAATGCATCCCGCTCTAGAACCGTTCCAGCTCCGGGAACGGCAATTGGCCGCGACGGACGTGCATGCGGCCCATTTCAGCGCAGCGGTGGAGCTTGGGGAAGACCTTGCCCGGGTTGAGCAGGCCCAGGGGATCGAAGGCGCACTTGACCTCCTGCTGGCGGGCGAGGTCGGGCGCGTCGAACTGGTATTCCATCAGGTCGCGTTTCTCGACACCGACGCCATGCTCACCGGTCAGCACGCCGCCGACATCCACGCAGAGGCGCAAGATATCGGCGCCGAACGCCTCGGCGCGCTCGATGTCGCCCTCGCGGTTGGCATCATAGAGGATAAGGGGGTGGAGGTTACCGTCGCCAGCATGGAATACATTGACGACGCCCAGCCCGTGATGCTCGGAGAGCGCGCGGATCTCGCCGAGCACGTGGCTCAGCTTATGGCGCGGAATGGTGCCGTCCATGCAGTAATAGTCGGGCGCGAGCCGGGCAATCGCCGGGAAGGCGGCCTTGCGGCCGGCCCAGAACAGAAGGCGCTCGGCCTCGGAATTGCTGACCCGGAGGCTGACCGCTCCACAGCCCTTGGCGATGCCTTCGACCAGGCCAAGCAGATGGTCGACTTCCGCCGCCGGCCCGTCGAGCTCGACGATCAGGAGCGCCTCGCAGTCGAGCGGATAACCGGCGTGGACGAATTCCTCGGTCGCGCGGGTGGCCAGGCGGTCCATCATTTCCATGCCGGCCGGGATGATGCCGGCGGCGATAATCTTCGCGACGCAGTCGGCGGCCGCCTCGTCCGAAGCGAAGCCGATCAGCGCCGCGCGGGCGCCTGGCGGCTTGGGCAGGATGCGGACGGTCACCTCGGTGACAATGCCCAGCATACCCTCGGACCCGATAACGACGCCCAGCAGGTCGTAGCCTTCGGGGTCGAGGTACTTGCCGCCCAGCCGGACGATCTCACCGGACATAAGCACGATCTCGACGCCCAGCACATTGTTGCTGGTAAGGCCGTATTTGAGGCAATGCACGCCGCCTGAGTTCTCGGCGACATTGCCGCCGATCGAGCAGGCGATCTGGCTCGACGGGTCGGGCGCGTAATAGAAGCCGGCGTCCGAGACCGCCGCCGAGATGCCGAGATTGGTGACGCCCGGTTGCGCCGTCACCGTGCGGTTCTGCAGATCAATGTCGAGGACGCGGTTGAACCGCCCCAGACCCACGACGACCGAATCGGCGAGCGGCAGCGAACCGCCGGAAAGCGACGTGCCCGAACCGCGTGGCACCACCTTGACCTTGTAGCGCGCACACAGTCTGAGAATCGCCGCGACCTCGGCCGTGTTGCGTGGCAGCACCACCGCGATCGGGCGCTGACGATAGGCGGTCAGGGCGTCGCTTTCGTACGCGCGAAGGCTGTCGGGCGCGGCGATAACCCCCTCCCCCGGCACGATCGCGGAGAGGCCCGCGACGATGGCCTCGCGCCGGGCGATCACCGCGCCGTCGGGTTCGGGCATCTGCATCAGGCGAGCCTTTCCTCGAGCAAACCGGTCGCGGCGTCGTTTGTGCGGTCGGCGCGCAGCGGCGTGACCGACACCGCCTTGGCGCGCAGCGCGGCGATGTCGCTGTCCGGATCCTGCTGGCCGCCGGCGCGATCGAAATTGAGCCAGAAATAGGGCTTGCCGCGCAGGTCCATTCGCGAATCGATGTCGATGGCACGGATCGAGCGGCGCCCCTGGCGCGTCGCCCGCACACCGGTCACGGCCTCTGGCCTGATCGCCGGGAAATTGACGTTGAGGCAGAGATCAGGCGGCAGTTTTTCCACCAGCAGCTGTTCGAGCAGGCGGGTGCCGTGGACCCTCGCCGTATCCCACGAGATGTCCTCCGCCTTCCGATAGGCCTGGCTCATCGCGATCGCGGGAATGCCGCACAGCACCGAGGTCATCGCGCCCGAGACCGTGCCGGAATAGGCGATGTCGTCAGCGAGGTTGGCGCCGCGGTTGACGCCGGAGATCACCAGGTCGGGCGGATGGTCCTTCATGATCAGGCGGAGGGCCATAACGATGCAGTCACTGGGCGTCCCGATCACGGCGAAATGGCGCGGCGCCTTCTCGCTGACCCGAATCGGATATTGTAGCGAGAGGGCGTGCGACATGCCGCTCTGGTCGGCGGCGGGCGCCACGGTCCAGACCTCGTCGGCAAAGGGGCTCGCAATGTCCTCGGCCACCTTGAGGCCTTCCGACTCGAAGCCGTCGTCGTTGACGAGCAGGATGCGCGAGAGGCGGGGCAGAATGCGCGAGGCGCGGGAAGTGGAGGGTTGCTGCATAAGGTCGCTCACTGAGCCGTGGGATTGTCGGGCACATCACAGCCCTCCGGCTTCACATACCAAGTCTCGAACACGATGCCCCAGCTCGGTGTCGTCTTGGGACGGCAGATCGGCCGCCAATAGGCGGCGTGATCGACCCCCAGATAATAGAGCGGGATGGTGTAGTAGCCCCAACTCATCACCCGGTCCAGCGCGTGGGCGGCGTCGAGCAGCTGTGCGCGGTCCTTGGCGTCGGCCACGGCGGTCGCCAGTGCGTCGACGGCCGGCGACTTGATCCCGGGATAATTGCGACTGCCCCTTATGTCGGCTTCCTTGCTGCTCCAATAGATGAGCGGCTCGGTGACCGGGGACGGCGTTTGGTCCCAGTAGTCGAGCAGCATGTCAAAATCGAACTGGCTGCGGCGCTGGATATATTGCGGCTCATCGATCGTATGGACAGTCGCTTTGATGCCGAGGCGTTTCAGCGCGCGAGCGAAGGGCAGCGCCATGCGCTCGTCATGCGGATCGTGGAGCAGTATCTCGAAGGCGAACGGCGCACCGGTCTTGCCGTCCACCAGCTGGCCATCGCGCACGAGCCAGCCGGCCGCGTCCAGGAGACCCATGGCGCGGCGCAGATTGGGCCTGAGCCCCATATCACCGCTGCCGTCGGTCTTCGGCGCCTCGAAGGCCGGCCCGAACACTTCCGGCGGTAGCTGGTCGCGAAAGGGCGCCAGCAGCGCCAACTCTCCCTCGGAGGGCGGGCCATGCGCGGCCAGCTCAGAGTTGGGGAAGTAGCTTTCGATCCGCTTGAACGAGCCCCGGAATAGCGCGCGGTTCATCCATTCGAAATCGAACGCCAGCCCCAGCGCCTCGCGCACGCGGCGGTCGGCGAACAGCGGACGGCGCAGGTTGAACATCAGGCCGCGCATCCAGTCGATCCGCTGTTCCGGGATATCTTCCAGCACAACCCGCCCGTCTTTGGCGGCGGGAAAGTCATAGCCGGTCATCCACTTGGTGGCGTCGTATTCCTGCCGGAAATTATAGCCGCCGGCCTTGAAAGCCTCGAGCGCGACATTGTCGTCGCGGTAATAGTCCTCGCGGATGGTGTCGAAATTATACTGGCCGACATTGATCGGCAGGTCCCGGGCCCAATAGTCATCGCGCCGCTCATAGGTGATCGACCGGCCCGGGTCGAACGACTTGATCCGGTAGGGGCCGCTGGTGACCGGGATATCGAGCGAGGGCTGGTTGAAGTCGCGACCCTGCCAGTAATGCCTTGACATCACCGGCATCTGCGCCAGCGCCATCGCGGTTTCGCGCCCGTGGCCCGGCATGATCTCGAACCGCACATGCCGGTCGTCGATCCGCCGCGCCTCGGTCACCTGGCCGTAGGCATTGCGGTAATAAGGGCGGCCCCAGCGGCGCAGCGCCTCATAGGCGAACAGGACGTCGTCGGCGGTTACCGGTGATCCGTCACTGAATTTCGCCCGCGGATCGAGCGCGAATTCGATCCAGGATCGGTCGTCGGGCGTGGTCACGGTCTGGGCGACCAGTGCATAGACGGCAAAAGGTTCATTCTCCGCCCGGTACATCAACTGGTCATAGGTCAGATAAAGCCGGAGATTGTAGGTGCCGGCGATGATCCAGCGGTTGAAGGTATCGAAGCTGCCGATCCGCGACTCGATGAAGGTTCCGCCCTTTGGCGCATGGGGATCGATATAGTCGAGATGCGCGAAGCCCGGCTGGTACCGCGGTTCGCCCTGCATCGCGATTGCAGTCCGCGGCTGCGGCTCATCGGCGCGCAGAGCCGTAGGGCGGAAAAGCGAAGCGCATTCCGCCGCCAATGCCCACCAAACCGCCGACCGTCGACAGCTTGTCGCGGAATGCGCGGAGCCTGTCCTCGGGCCGGCCTCCGGCCGGACCCGGGGGCTTTTCCGCCCTACATTACGCAATCAGCGCCTTTAGCGATTGCTGCGGCCGAGGGCCCACGTGGCTGATCGCTTCGGCCGCAGCGATCGAGCCGATGCGGCCGGCGGCCGGCAGGTCGAGGCCGGCGGTGATCCCGTAGAGCACGCCGGCGGCATAAAGATCGCCGGCGCCGGTGGTATCGACCACCCGGTCGACCGGCGCGGCAGCGATATGGTGGGTCCGGCCTTCGGATACGATCAGGGATCCCGCCGCGCCATGCGTCACGCAGACGATCGGGCATCTGCCGGCCAGCGCGGCGACCGAGGCCTCGAAGCCGCCTTCGCCGGTCAGCGCGCGGGCCTCGCCCTCATTGGCGAACAGGATGTCGACCTCGGCAATAAACTGGGTGAATTCCGCATGATGGCGCTCAATGCAGAACGTGTCCGAGAGGGTCAGCGCCACCTTGCGACCGGCCTCGTGCGCGATGCGGGCAGCGGCGAAGAAGGCGGCCTTGGCTTCCGGGCGGTCGAATAGATAGCCTTCGAGATAGGTCACCTTCGCGGATCGGATCAGGGCGGCGTCGATATCCTCGGAAGCGAGATAGGAGCTGGCGCCGAGAAAGGTATTCATCGAGCGCTGCGCGTCGGGCGTGATCAGGATCAGGCAGCGCGCCGTGGGCTCGCCACCAACGAGTGGTGGGGTGGCGAAGCGGACGCCAGCGGCGCGGATGTCGTGGGCGAAAACCTCACCCAGCTGGTCCTGGGCGACCTTGCCGATATATGCGCACGAGCCGCCGAGCGCGGCGATGCCCGCCATCGTGTTCGCCGCCGAGCCGCCCGACATCTCGATGCCCGGATTCATCCGCTCGTAGAGGGCACGAGCACGGTCCGTGTCGATCAGCGTCATGCCGCCCTTGGCGATACCCTCGGTCAACAGGAAGGCATCATCCGCTTCTGCCAGCACATCGACGATTGCATTGCCGACGCCCAGCACGTCGATTTCAGCCGTATCACTCACGCTCTAGTCCTCTCCGAGGCGGTTTCCCCGACCAAGGTCGGGCGCCGCATGCGATGCTGCAGCCAGTAAACGCCAAAAAGGTCGACGATGCCGACCCACAGCCTGTTGTTGATGCCGTATTTCGAGCGGCCATGGACTCGCGGCCGGTGATTGACCGGCTCAAGCCCGACCACGAAGCCTTCGCGCCGCATCAGCGCCGGCAGGAAGCGATGGATATGGTCGAAATAAGGAAGCACCAGGAACGCCTCGCGGGCGAACACCTTGAGGCCGCAGCCGGTGTCGGGCGTGTCGTCGCCCAGGATCGCCGACCGCACCCGATAGGCGAGGCGCGAGGACCAGCGTTTGACCATGCTGTCGCGCCTTTTGACCCGCTGCCCCGCGATCATGCCGAGGGTCGGTGCCGAGGCGGGATTGAGGAAGGCCGCGACCAGCCGCGGCAGGTCGGCGGGATCGTTCTGGCCGTCGCCATCGAGCGTACCGATCACCCGCCCGCGTGCCGCCTTGACGCCGGTGCGCAGCGCGGCGCTCTGCCCGCAGCTCGCGGCATGGGTGACGACGCGCAGGTCGGGACCCGCGGCCTCCGTGAGGCGGGCGGCGGTGCCGTCGGTGCTCCCATCGTCGACATAGAGGATTTCGTATGCCGGGCCGCCTTTGAGCGCGGCGCGAATTTCAGCGATCAACGGGTGGATGTTATCCGCCTCGTTCTTCACCGGAACGACGACCGAGAGCACGACCGCGCTGTGGTCCACGGCCGGCGTCGGGGCCGGCTCAGCGTGCGAGGGAACGTCGTTCAATATCGGTGGGTTCGCGTGTTAAATTGATGGATAAGGAGCCGCATGTTTGCGAACGGACTTATAGGCTCCATGCGCACGGGCGGAAAGCGAAGATAGCGGCATGACGACTTTGCATCAATCTGGGGCTGGGGAGGGCTGGATCGTCTTCGCCGCGCTGAGCGGCGCGCTGTCGGTCATCGCCGGCGCGTTCGCCGCCCATGCGCTAGACCCATCGACCAAGGCTGCCGAGATCGGCTGGCTGCATACCGGCAGCCAGTATGAAGCGCTGCACGCGCTGGCCATGCTGGGCGTCGTGGCACTCGCCGGGGCGGGACGGCTCAGCCCCAGAGCAAGCTGGGCGCAATGGCTTTTCCTCGTCGGCAGCATCCTGTTTCCCGCTTCACTCTATGGGTTGGCGCTGGATGGCCCACGTTGGCTGGGCGCCGTGGCACCGTTCGGCGGCACCGCTTTCATCCTGGGCTGGGTCGCGCTCGCCGTCTCGGCCCTCACCCGCAAGACCCGATAAGGGGAAGACCGATAATGGAAGGACAGAACATGACCGAACCCGAGAAGCAGCCCGGCACCGCCGACACGATCGCCGCGGCGGCGGTGCTCCTGGCCGCTCAACGCGGCTGGCGCAGCTTGTCGATGGGCGAAATCGCGACCGAGGCCGACATCACGCTGCCGGAGCTGGCGCGGCACTACTCGTGCCGACCGGAGATCCTGGACGGCTTCGAGCGGATGATCGACCGCCGCATGCTGGCAGGTGCGGTCGCCGGCGACGTGAACGACCAGCCACGCGACCGGCTGTTCGACATCATCATGGAACGGTTCGATGCGTTGCTGCCCTATCGTGACGGGCTGCGCCGGATTTCCCGCGAACTGTCGTTCGATCCAGCAAGCGGACTGGCGCTGGCGGCAGCGATGCCGCGGGCCATCGGCTGGATGTACGCCGGCGCCCGCATCTCGGTTGAAGGCCCCTGGATGCCCATGCGGCTCGCGGCCTTGGGCGGCCTCTATCTTTCGGTCTTCCGAGTCTGGCTCCGGGATGAGAACCAGGATCTGTCGAAGACGATGGCGGCGCTCGACCGGGGCCTCGATCGAATCAAGTCGATGCTCGGTGGCGACCTTGGCCCCACCCGGCCGACCGAGCCGACGCCGACGGAGGGCCCGCCTGAAGCAGTCGAACCGGAGCCGAAGCCGCGGCCCCGCCGGTCCACGAAGCGCCGGGCGCAGGAAGGCAGTTTGTAACGCGGTAGCTCGTAAAGCGATTGACTTTTGCGCCGGCGCGGCGCTATATCGCCGCAGGTTTGCTGCACTGCAACATGCAACGAGGTCACCATGGCGAATCCATCTGGTTATCCTTTTCTTGAGACCGATTTTACAAAGGTCTTCTCCGAATTCCGTGTTCCCGGCTTCGACATTGAGTCCCTACTCGCAACCCAGCGCCGCAACATTGAGGCGGTGAGCGCCGCCAACCAGCTGGCGGTCGAGGGAATCCAGGCCGTGCTGCGCCGTCAGGGCGAAATCATACGGCAGATGGTCGAGGAGAGTTCGACCGCGCTGCGTGACCTGATGGCTACTGGGGCGCCTGAGCAGAAGATCGCGCAACAGACCGACCTGGTGAAGGCCGCCTTCGAAAAGGCGCTCGCCAACCTGCGCGAGCTGACCGAGATGGTGGCCAAATCGAACAGCGAGGCGGCCGAGGTGCTGACCAAGCGGGTCGGCGAGAGCCTGACTGAGCTGAAGTCTTCGCTGCAGCGCACAAAAGCGTAACGACCAGTCTTATCCGATCGCCAAGTCCGTGAGTCGCAGGGCGGCCCACGCGATGTCGCGCGAGCCCGGATACTAAACGCGATCGCGACGTATCGACTTTCTGTGGAAGTCGATACTAGCGGGGCAAGGTCAGCACGACGCGCAGGCCGCCCAGCGGGCTGTCTTCGAGGTTGATCTCGCCACCGTGACCGTGGGCGATGTCGCGGGCGATGGTGAGGCCGAGCCCCACGCCGCCGGTAGCCGCGTTGCGCGACGGGTCCAGCCTGACGAACGGGCGAAATACTGCCTCGCGATGCTCGGGCGCAATCCCCGGGCCGTCGTCATCTATCACGACCGAGACCGATTTCGGGTGCAGGTCGGCATGGACCTGGACCGTGTTGCCATACCGCAGGGCATTCCCTATCAGGTTGCCGAGGCAGCGCTTCATCGCGACCGGACGCACCTCGATCTCGAGCAGCCCCTCGACCGCCAGCGCGACCGCCCAGCCGTCGGGCAGGCCGTCGATGACCTCGCGCAGCAGTTGGGCTACGTCAGTCGTTCGCGGCGCCTCACCGCCCTCGCCGCGCACGAAGGCGAGATAGGCATCGATCATCTGCTCCATCTCGATGATGTCGGCGCGGAGCTCCTCAATCGCCTCGTCCTCGCCCATCAGCGCCAGCTGCAGCTTCATGCGGGTCAGCGGCGTGCGCAAATCGTGCGAGACGCCGGCGAGCATTTCGGTGCGCTGGCCGATCTGGCGGCGGATGCGGTCGCGCATGACGATGAACGCCGCCGCCGCCTGGCGGACCTCGGTCGCGCCCGCCGGCCTGAGGCGGATCGTGTCGCGACCCTTGCCGAAGCTTTCGGCGGCGATGGCGAGCCGCCGGATCGGCCGCACCTGATTGCGCATGAAGATCACTGAAATCGAGGTCAGGATCGCGGACGCGCCGACGACCCAGAGGATGAAGACCAGCGCCGTATAGGGGAACAAGCGATGCTCAGGCGAGCGCACGTCCAACACGCCGTTCGGCAGCTGGACGCGAATCTCGGCCCAAGTGTCACTGCCATAGGCGCCGATTGTGAAAGGCCTGCCAACCCGTTCTTCCAGCGCGGTCCGCAGGATCGGCTCTATCAGCGGGTTCCAGGATTGGACCGGAGGGTCGTTCGCAAGCTCGGCACCGGTCTCGAACGCCACCGACAGTTCGAGTGATTCCGCCGCCGCGGCGAAGACGCGTGCCTGGCTGGCGGGATCGCGCTCGATCTCGTCGACGATCATGGCGATGTCGCCTGCCACCGCGCGGGACAGATCGACCGACAAGGTGCTGAAATGCCGCTCGAAGAAGATATAGACCGTGATGAGCTGAATGACGATCACCGGCACAAGCAGGATGAGGATCGTGCGCCCCTCGATCGAGCGCGGCAGGAAGCGCTTGATCCTGGCCCCGATCCCCTCCCCGACCAAATCGGGGCGAGTCTCAGTCGGGGCGGAGGACATAGCCGGAGCCGCGGACGGTCTGGAGATAACGGGGAGTGCGCGGATCTGCCTCGATCTTGCGGCGGAGGCGGTTGACCTGAACGTCGATCGAGCGGGCGTTGACCGGAACCGGGCTGCGGTCGACAAGATCGTCGCGGCTGACGATGCCGCCCGGCGTCTGGAGCAGCACCTTGAGCAGGCTGGTCTCGACATCGGTGAGCCGGACTGTCTCGCCGCCCGCGACCAGTTCCGAGCGGTCGGGATCGAAGCGCCAGCGACCGATGCGGATCGGCTGCGGCCCCTCGGGCGGCCGCGCCGCGCGCCGCAGAATCGCAGCGACGCGAAGCAAGAGCTCGCGGGGTTCGAACGGTTTCGGGAGGTAATCGTCGGCACCGGCTTCAAGCCCTGCGATCCGCTCCTCCGCCTCGCTGCGTGCGGTCAGCATCAGAATGGGTATCGTGTATTGGTCGGCCCGGAGCGCGCGCGCGAAATCGAGCCCATTCTGCCCCGGCATCATCACGTCCAGCACCAGAAGATCGAAGGCGAGCGATCGCAGGAGCGCGCGCGCCTCCGCAGCTGAGCCGGCGGTCGAGACGACGTGGCGCTGTTCACCCAGATAGCGCGCGAGCAGCGCCCGGAGCCGCGCATCGTCATCGACCACCAGCAGATGCGGCAGGTCAGCGAGCGGCACGTTCTCCGGCGCGGACACCGTTATCCCGCTGCCCGAAGACCCGCGACGGGACGGCCCGGCGCTTCCTCCTCGGGCAGGCGCGGCCGGTCGGCGGCATCGATGACGTTGAGAAGAACGCGGTGGAAGGCCTCGACCGCTTCCGGCCCAGCCTGGGCATAGGCGCGGCCGAGGCGCCGCCGCTGACCCTCGGTCAATAGCCGCTCCAGCGCCTCGCCACGCTGCGTAAGGCTCAGCCGCCGCTGGCGACGGTCGGTCGGGCCGGGGTTCTGGACCACATAGCCGGCGGCCATCAATTCCTGCAGCACGCGCGACAGGCTCTGCTTGGTGATCTTGAGCACGGCCAGCAATTCGCTGACGCTGAGGCCCGGATTGCGACCGATGAAATAGATTGCGCGATGGTGCGCACGGCCGAGCCCGAGCTCAGCCAGCTGCCGGTCCGCCTCGCCGGTGAAATCCCGATAGGCGAAGAACAGCAGCTCGATACCCCGGCGCAGATCCTCTTCCGAAAGGAGAATCGGATTGACCACGGTCTTTAGGTCAGCCATCATGACCCAACTTTGGCATGGAATGTGGCTGAGCGCCAGTCCCTGCCCTCGCCCGAATCGGGCAAAGCTGGAGATTTCGATATGATTCCGATGGACGACCGCGACGGCTTCATATGGTTTGATGGAAAGCTGGTGCCGTGGCGCGACGCGAAGATCCACGTACTGACCCATGGGCTGCACTATGCCAGCGCGGTGTTCGAGGGTGTCCGCGCCTATGGCGGCAACATCTTCGAGCTGACCCGGCATAACGAGCGGCTGGCGAATTCAGCCAGCATCCTGGGGTTCGCGCTGCCCTATAGCACGGCCGAGCTCGATGCCGCCTGCAATGCCGTGCTGAAAGCCAACGGCCATGTCGACGCCTATGTCCGTCCCATCGCCTGGCGCGGATCGGAGCAGATGGGCGTTTCGGCGCAGCAGAGCAAGATCCATGTGGCGATCGCGACATGGTTGTGGCCGAGCTATTTTGCGCCCGAGCTGCGCGAGAAGGGCATCAGGCTGACCATGTCCAAGTGGCGCCGGCCGGCCCCCGATACTGCGCCAACCGCGGCCAAAGCAGCGGGTCTGTACATGATCTGCACGCTGTCCAAGCACGCGGCCGAGGCCGCAGGTTGGCACGACGCGCTGATGCTGGATTATCGCGGCCAGCTGGCCGAAGCCACCGGCGCCAACCTGTTCCTGGTCAAGGACGGGATCATCCACACGCCGACGCCGGACTGCTTCCTGAACGGTCTCACCCGCCAAACGGTAATGGCGCTGGCCCGGTCGCGGGGCATCAAAGTCGTCGAGCGCGCGATGTTCCCGGAGGAACTGGAGACGGCCCACGAGATCTTCATCACCGGCTCCGCGGCGGAGGTGACCGCGATCGGCCAGATCGACGCCCACCACTATCAGGTCGGCCCGATCACCCGGCTGCTGCGCGACGATTACGAAAAGCTGGTCCGCCGGCCGGCAGAGTCGCAGGCGGCGTAGGGCGGAAAAGCGCGGCGCATTCCTTCGCCAATCGGTCGGATCGCCGCGTCAGCATGGCGGAATGCTTTGCGCTTTTCCGCCCTACAGTTTCTCGTTACCCCGCCGCCATTTCCGCCGTCCCGGAATCTTGTTGCGCGTGCTCCAGCATCCGCGCCTCTTTCCACTTGCCGAACCGGTAGTAGGCGAAGGTCAGGACCATTGAGGTGACCGAGCCGACGGGGAAGCTCCACCAGATCGCCTCGGCGCCCCCGGCGGAGCCGAGCAGCCAGGCGAAGGGCAGGCGCGCCCCCCACATCGCGACGAACAGGATGATGAGCGGCGGCACCACGGCTCCCGTCGCCCGCACGACGCTTGCCAGCACGAAGCTGATCCCGAACAGAACGAAAGACCACGAGGCGATCAGGTGGATGTGACGCGCGATGTCTACCGCCGGGCTGTCGCTGCCGAGGAAAAGGGCAAAGGCGGCACGGTCGATCAACGTCACGATCAGAACCAGCGAGCCGGTCAGCAGCACGTTGTAGAGCACGCCGATCGCCGCGATTCGCGCCACCCGGTCCCAGCGCCTGGCCCCGACATTCTGCGCCGCCATCGAGGACACGGCCGTGCCGACCGCCATTGCCGGCATCTGGATATAGCTCCACAGCTGGAAGCAGGCGCCATAGGCCGCGACCGTCAAAGTGCCGTAGTGGTTGACCAGGCTGATCATCACCAGCATTGACGACGACATCACAATCATCTGCAAGCCCATCGGAATCCCCTTGCCGACCAAGGCCCGCAGGATTTCGCCGTCGAGGCGCAGAAAATGGAACTCGGCGCGCCTCAGCCTGAGGAAATGGCGAATGCGATAGAGCCAGAGAATCAGCGCCGCCAAGCCGATCCACTGCGACAGCAGGGTAGCAAACGCCGAGCCGGCGATGCCCATGGCCGGGATCGGCCCGATCCCGCGAATGAACAGCGGATTGAGAGCGACGTCGAGCAGCGCGGAAAAGGCCAGGAAGTAGAAAGGCGTGCGGGCGTCGCCGGCGCCGCGCAAAGTCATCATGACGAAGGTGTAGAGATAGATGCTGGGCAACGCCAGGAAGATGACCTTGAGATAGGCCGATGCCAGCGGCAGCACGTCGGGCGGCGTACGCATCGCCGCAAGCATAGCGGGCGCGCCCAGGAAGCCGATCGTGGCAATGACCAGAGAAAGCACCGTAAAGAAAACGAGCGTCGTGCCGACCGTGCGCTTGGCTTGTGCAATATTGCGCGCGCCCAGGCTTTGACCGATGAGGATCGTCGCAGCCAGGCCGAGGCCGAAGCCAACGCTCATCAGGAAGAACAGCATGCTGTTAGCGTTGGCGCTGGCAGAGAGGCCGTCAGCGCCAATCAGGCGCCCGATCCAGACCGCATTGATCGACGCATTGAGCGACTGCAGAACGCTCGAGCCAAGGATAGGCAGCGAGAACAGGAACAAGGTCCGCCCGATCGGTCCCTCGACCAGAACCGGCGAGGCGCGTCGCCCACCCCGCGGCGATGTAGGCTGCGGCACCTCCGCGGCGCCGGGCTCGGCATCGTTGGACAGACGGGGGCTACGCAGCATCGAAGAGACTTTCGGCATCAGCGGCCGTGCGGCTCATGCGCCGCCGACAAGCAGAACATAGATACACTGCCAGGGCAGGCAATACCTATGCGAATTCGACCCGGGAGCTAATCGATCAGCAGGTGCAGGCGCTGGTCGAACGGGCTACCCAGGATCGGCTGGAGCTTTTCGCGGGTGGCGCGGGTGTGCGCCGCCGCCTCGTGCGCGATGAAGGCATCCTCGCTCTGCCAGACCTGGACCAGGGTGAAATGGTTGCGCCGCTGCGGCTCCTGCAGCACCTGGAACGAGATGCAGCCCGGGTCCTTGCGGCTTTCGGCAGCAAACTGGTGCAGGATACCTTCACCCTCGCTGGTGACCTGCGGCATGGTCTTGGCCGGCGCGCCCGGGTCGACCGTGACGCCCGGTGCGGCCGGCAGGGGCGCGACGTCGACATGCGTAATGATATAGACCTGAGGCTGGCCCTGGGCAGGCGCGAGGCTGGAAAGCGAAATCAGGGTGGTGGCCAGGATGGTAGCGGCTGTCAGGCGCATGGAGTCCTCCAAAGGGAATCGACGCCAGCTTAGCCGACAGCCGATGAGATGAGAGATTCAGCTGTCGGCGATACCTGCCAGAGGTGCTGCAACATCCTCCAGCGCGCGGCGCTCGGCCTTCACGCCTATGGCGAGCTCAACCAGGCCGGCGCTCACCATCAAAGCCGCGCCCAGAAGATAGCCGTCGAACAGCTGGGCCTTGTCCCCGGTGCCGATCAGCCGGCCGAACACGAACGGACCGGCGATACCGCCCAGGGCCGTGCCCAAGGCATAGAACAGCGCAATCGCCAGCGCCCGGGTCTCCAGCGGGAAGCTCTCGCTGACGGTCAGATAAGCCGCGCTTGCCGCGGGCGAGGCGAAGAAGAAGACGACCGTCCAGGCCGCGGTCATCGCCGCGGCATCGAGCTGACCCCGGGCGAACAGCAATCCGCCGATAGCCAGCAGCAGGCCGGAGAGCGCGTAGGTGCCGGCAATCATCGGCTTGCGCCCGACGATGTCGAACAGGGGCCCGAGCAGGATCGGCCCGAGCGCGTTGGCGAAGGCGAAAGGCAGCAGGTACAGGCCGATCCGGCCCGCCGGCACGGCATAGAAGCGGCCGAGCACCAGGGCATAGGTGAAGAAGATCGCGTTGTAGAGGAAGGCCTGCGCGCCCATCAGCGACAGGCCGAGCAACGCGCGCTTCGGATAGGTGCGGATCAAGGTGAGCGCGAACTCGGCCAACCGGACGGGGCCGCGGGGGTGAAGACGAAGCGGTCTGCCTTCGACCGGCGGCAGCGGCCCTGATGTTTGCTCTACCCATTGCTCGATCGACTCGACCACGCGCCCGGCCTCCTCGGTGTGGCCGTGGATAACCAGCCAGCGCGGCGTCTCCGGCACGAAGCGGCGGAGCGCCATGATCGAGAGTCCGAGCACTGCGCCGATGCCGAAGGCGGCGCGCCACCCGAGCGAGGGCGGCAGGATGTGCGGGTCGAGCAGCACCACCGTGCCGGCGCCACCCAGCGCCGCGCCAAACCAGTAGCTGCCGTTGATCGCGAGGTCGGTTCGGCCGCGAAAGCGGGCCGGGATGAATTCCTGGATCGCCGAGTTGATCGCCGCGTATTCACCGCCGATGCCGGCCCCTGTCAAGAAGCGGAACAGCATGTAGCTCGGCCCATCGAACGCCAGCGCGGTGGCCGCCGTGGCGGCGAGATAGAGTCCCAGGGTGATGAAGAACAGCTTGCGCCGCCCCGACCGGTCGGTCCACCAGCCGAAACCGAGCGCGCCCGTGACGGCGCCGGCAAGGTAAAAACTCGCCGCGTCACCGATCTGGGCGTCGCTCAAGCCCAGCCCGTACGGCCCCTGCAGCGCACCAGAGATCGAGCCGGCGAGCGTGACCTCGAGCCCGTCAAGGATCCAGGTGATGCCGAGCGCTGCCACCACGAGCGTATGGAACCGCGCCCACGGCAGCCGGTCGAGCCGCCGCGGGATGTCGGTTTCGATGAAATCCAGTGCCATCGAAGCGCCACATCATTGCCGATGTGGCACTAACCCCGCAGCCCCGGAATCGGGTGTCAAATGTGTTCGCAGCTCAGACCTTGAAATTGAACAGGTTCTGGTCGAACTCGTTGTAGCGTTCGTACTGCAGCAGCTCGTAAAGGTCACGGCGGTGCTGCATGCGGTCGAGCTGCGATTCGAGGCTGCCTTCGGTCTTCAGAACCTCGAAGGCATCGATCGCCGCCTTCATCGCGAGGCGGAGGGTGGAAACCGGCCAAATCACGATGTTGAAGCCGAGATTCTCGAGCTCCTTGATCGTCAGCAGCTTCGACTTGCCGAACTCGGTGATGTTGGCCAAGAGCGGCACGCCGGGCAGAGCCTCGCGCACCGCCTCGAATTCGCGCTCGTCCTTCATCGCCTCGGGGAAGATGGCGTCGGCGCCGGCGTCGACATAGGCCTTCATGCGGTCGATAGACTGGTCGAGGCCTTCGACGGCGCGCGAATCGGTGCGGGCCATGATGACGAAATTGGAGTCGCGGCGGCCCTCGACGGCGGCGCGGACGCGTTGGACCATCTCGTCCTTGGTGACCACCGACTTGTTGTCCAGGTGGCCGCAGCGCTTCGGCATCACCTGGTCCTCGATATGGCAGCCGGAGACGCCGGCGTCCTCGAGCAGCTGGATGGTGCGCGCGGCGCTCATCGCCTCGCCGAAGCCGGTATCGGCGTCGATTAGCACCGGCAGCGACGTGACCCGCGCCACCTGGTTGCCGGTGGTGGCAACCTCGGTCAGCGTGGTGAGGCCGATATCTGGAAGCCCCAGGGCCGCCGAGAGCGCACCGCCCGAGACGTAGACGCCTTCGAATCCCGCCTTCTCGAAATGCATGGCCAAGAGCGGGAAGAAGGCGCCCGGGAAGCGCAGGAGCTTCCCGGACTTGAGCTCGGCGCGGAACTTGGCGCGCTTTTCGGTGGGCTGGGTCTTCTCGAAGAGCATCGGTCAATCCTCCCGGCTGCTGCGGCCGTTCCCGTATGATGGGTAGAGCGAAGCGAACCCATCATCCCGGCAGCATGGGTTTCGCTCCGCTCTACCCAATGATCAGAATATCCCCTCGTGGTCGGCCACTGCAGAGGTGAGCTTGCCTTCCGGCATCTTCACCGTGAGACCCAGAAGCTCCTCGGCCGTCAGGTTCGGCAGGCGTTGGACCAAGTCGAGGAAGCGGGTCTGCTCGGCCGGATCGATGACGCCCTCGGTCAGGATCTTGAATTTGCGGATGTAGTCCGTCCGTTTCCAGGGCGTGGCGCCCAGCGTGTGCGCGTTTGCCACGGCCTTCTCGTCGGCAATGACGGTGCCGTCCTTCATCTTGATCTCGACCTTGCCGCCGAACGCCTTCACGTTCGGATCGGTCGAGTGATAACGCTCGGTCCAGGCCTTGTCCTCGACCGTGCGGATCTTCTTCCACAGGCGGACGGTGTCCGGCCGCTGCGCCCGCTCCGGCGCGTAGGAGCGCACGTGGTGCCACTCGCCGTCCTGCAGCGCCACCGCGACGATGTACATGATCGAGTGGTCGAGCGTCTCGCGCGATGCCGTCGGGTCGAATTTCTGCGGGTCGTTCGAGCCGGTGCCGATGACATAATGTGTGTGGTGGCTGGTGGAGATCAGGACATCCTCGACATCGTCCCAGTCGTAGCCCTTGGCCTTCAGGGCCTTGCCCATGTCGAAGGCGAGGTCGATCAGCGCCTGGCTCTGGTACTCGGCGGAGTGTTCCTTGGTGTAGGTGTCGAGGATGGCGCGCTTGGCCTCGCCCGGGGCCGGCAGCGGCACATGGTATTCGGCCTCGGGGCCGTCGAGCATCCAGGCAATGACCGAGTCCTCGCCTTCATAGATCGGCGACGGCGCGCCCTCGCCGCGCATGGCGCGGTCCACCGCCTCCACGGCCAGCTTGCCGGCGTGCGACGGGGCATAAGCCTTCCAGCTGGAAATCTCGCCTTTGCGCGATTGGCGGGTGGCCGTGGTGACGTGCAGCGCCTGCTGAACCGCCTGATAGATGATTTCGGTGTCGAGGCCGAGCAACGTGCCGATGCCGGCGGCGGCGGACGGGCCCAGATGGGCGACATGGTCGATCTTGTGGGCGTGCAGGCAGATCGCCTTTACCAGGTTGACCTGAATCTCGTAGCCGGTGGCCAAGCCCCGGATCAGGTCCGGGCCGTTCTTGCCCAGCTGCTGCGCCACCGCGAGTATCGGCGGAATGTTGTCGCCCGGGTGGGAATATTCCGCCGCCAGGAAGGTGTCGTGGTAATCGAGCTCGCGCACCGCGGTGCCGTTGGCCCAGGCCGCCCATTCGGCATGGACCCGGACGTCCGGGCCGAGACCGAAGACCGTGGCACCGCCCGGCCGCGCATGAGCCAGCGCCTGCGCCCGGGCGCTCGCCACCGGGTGCCGGTTGATTGCCGCGATCGCCACCGACGCATTGTCGATGATGCGATTGATGATCATGTCCGTCACTTCAGGCTCGACCGCGACCGGATCGGCGGCGACGGCCGCGATCTTCCAGGCCAGCTGTTCGGTTTTCGGCAGACGGTCGGCTTCCGGGTGTACGCGGACGGAATGCGTGATCATGGGCGCGGGAGACCTTGGTTCTTCGTTACAGGAGTTTGCGGGGGAAGAACCATCCGAAGGGCGGCATGTCAAGCCGCCCAGGGCGCCCAGCGGGTTACTTGGCGAGTGCAGCGAACGAAGAGGTGAGAAGCATGGCCGGCGCAGCGATAACCATCATGCCGATGAGGCAGAAAGCGGCGATGCGCTCCGCCCGGCTCCAGCGCCGCCAATCCCGCATGACGTCGTGCAGCAGCCCGCGCTTAGCGGCATTCTGCGTGACGCCAGGACGTCCGGCCGGCTGCTGCGTCGATGGCGAAAGGTGAGTTGTGTTCACGTTCCCGAAGCCCCTGCTCTGATGGGCGGAAAGTTACGCTTCGGGTTCGGCTGCCGAAATTCGGATCAACCCTTAGGGCTAAACCTAAGGGTTTGCGCGTATGCCGGGCCAAGCACCGCTCGTTGCGCTTCGATGTCGATGGCCTGTGACGGCGCTAAACAGCCGCTAACGCCTATCCCTCGGATAATTCCTCCGACCTCACCGCCGCCGCCGCGACTGCCTGGGTCATCAGATCGGTGAGGCCGCCCTCACCCATCAGCACAGCGAGGGCGGCGGCGGTGGTGCCGCCGGGGCTGGTGACGTCGGCGCGGAGCTTGGCGGGCGGATCGGGAGAATGGCGGGCGAGTTCGCCGGCGCCGGTCACGGTCGCGCGAGCGAGGCGGGCGGCAAGGTCAGGCGGAAGGCCGACGGCTTTCGCGGCCGTTTCCAGCGCCTCGATCAGGTGGAAAACGTAAGCCGGCCCCGAGCCGGAAACGGCGGTCACCGCATGCATCAGGGATTCGTCGTCGATCCAGGCGACCTCGCCCACCGATTTCATCAGGCGGTCGGCAAGGTCGCGCTGGGCCGCGGTCACGGTCGGGCCGGCGCAGCAGACGGTGATGCCGCGGCCGATGGCGGCCGGGGTATTGGGCATGGTGCGGATGATCGCGGCCTCGCGGCCCAGGCGTTCGGCCAAATAGGCGATGGTTTTGCCGGCGGCGATCGAGATGACCAGCGCACCCTGCGGCAGGCGTTCAGCCAGGGGCTGCAGGACCTGGTCCAGCATCTGCGGCTTGACCGCGAGCAGTATAGTATTGGGCAGGTTGCCTTGAAGGTCCGACAGCGCCGGCAGGACAGTGACGCCGGAGAACGGCGGCAGAGCCGGGTCGACGGCCACGGGCCGGTCGACGATGCCGGCCTCGCGCCAGCCCTTGAGCAGGCTGCCGCCCATGCGGCCGCAGCCGATCAGAAGGACTTCGGTGGTCATGTCGCGACGGGCCCTCCCTCTCCCGCTGTTGCGGGCGAGGGGTTTTTAAGCCTCGCCGACCGGGTCGAGGATGGCGGCGGTCATGGCTTCGTCGGCGGTCTTGCCACCCCAGATGACCAGCTGGAAAGCCGGGTAAAAGCGTTCGCATTCGGCGAGCGCCAGCTCGACCAGATCCTCCACCTGTTCGGCCGAGACACCGATGACGCCGCGCAGCAGGAGCGCATGCCGGAACATGATCGACTCTTCCTCGGCAGAGACGTCGAAGTGGCCGACCCACAGGCGCTCGTTGATCCGGGCCAGAAGATCGTTGATCGGCGCGCGCATCTTTTGCGGCACCTTGGCGTCAAGGCGGCAGCAGAACTGCAGCGCGCTCGCCTCTTCCTGCCAGACGAAGAACAAGCGGTAGTCGGTCCACCGGCCGGCGATCTCGACCAGGATTTCGTCGTCGGCCGCGCGCTGGAACGGCCAGTCGTTCGCGATCACCAGCTCCTCGATCAGGTCAAGCGGGTTGACCTGGGCCGATGACGTCTCAAGCGATGGTACAGTCATCCATGTCTCCTCGGAGGCAGGGTTAGGCGCGAATCACGCAAACCGTCGAGCCCTGACGGGATACCGAATTTTCGCGAATTGATCCAACGAACCGATGACGCGCCCGCAAAAACCGGCGGCGCTCATCTGGGCTCCCCGCGCCGGCGGCGCGCCGGCGGCGTCTTGGGTTTGATATCGGCGTCGGCTGCAGGCGGCTTCACCGGCGCGCGCCGCTGCTGGCGCGCAAGCTTTGCCTCCAGCGCGGCGACCCTCTCGGCCAGCGCCTCCTGCTCGGCACGCGCCGTCCGCGCCAATGCCGCCACCACGTCGTGTTCCTCGCGAGTCACCAGCTTCATGCGGGCGAGCAACCGCTCCACATGATCACGCAGCTCCCCTTCCATGCGGGATCGAATCCCGCCGAACGCGCCAGCCGCGCCACTGGCGACCCGCGCCATGTCATCGAACAATCGTCTATCACCTAACATTCAAGCGTCCTCAGGGGCGCCGGCTGTCCGTCGTCAAAACGACTCGACGGCAAATTTTGGGTAGCATGTCCTAGCGGTCGATCGCAAGCGCGACATGTGCGACGCCGGATCACAGCCGAGTTAGCCCGATGCGAAACCGCGACCTTGCCGGTGTCTCGGGCAGCCCAGTATAAGCTGCCCTGCGCGTACCGCGAGAGCAACCCATCCCGCCGCCACAGGAAGCCATGGCCATCCCCTATCCGGAGCTGAACCCGGTCGCGGTCAAGATCGGCCCGTTCGCCATCCGCTGGTACGGCATCTCCTACCTCGTCGGGCTGGCGCTGGGCTGGCGCTACACGGTATGGCTGGCGCGGCAGCCGCGCTTCAACCCGCCGGGCGCACGGCCGACGCCCCAGGACCTGGACGATTTCCTGTTCTGGGCGATGGCGGGCGTACTCATCGGCGGCCGGCTCGGCATCGTTCTGTTCTACCGGCCGAGCGACTATTTCGCTGACCCGCTGAGCATCCTGCGCATCTGGGAAGGCGGCATGTCCTTCCATGGTGGCCTGATCGGCGTGCTGACGGCGCTCGTGCTGTTTGCCCGGAAGCGGCACATTGCGTTCTTCCAGCTGTCCGACCTGGTTGCCTGCGCGGCGCCGATCGGGCTCTTCTTCGGCCGGCTGGCCAATTTCGTGAATGGCGAACTATGGGGCCGGGTGACCGACGTACCGTGGGCGATGGTGTTCCCGGGCGGGGGACCATTGCCGAGGCACCCAAGCCAGCTCTACGAAGCCGGGTCGGAGGGCCTGATCCTGTTCACGATCCTGGCGATCCTGGCGCAACGTCCCTCCGTCCGCCTGCGCACGGGACTGCTCTCCGGCCTGTTCCTGATCGGCTATTCGATCGCGCGCTCGGTCTGCGAACTGTTTCGCCAGCCCGACAATTTCCTGCCGAACTCAGGCTTCCTTTTCGGCGGTGTCAGCATGGGACAGATCCTGTCCTTTCCCATGCTGCTGGGCGGCATCACAATTGCGGCCTGGGCGCTTCGGCACCCGGTGCGGGCGCCAGCGCCGTCTTGAACCGGGCCGTCTTGAACCGCTTGGCCGAACGGCTCGCCCGGCGCATCAGGGCCGCGGGACCAATCACCGTCGCCGATTACATGGCGGCGGCACTGGGCGACCCCGAGGACGGGTACTATCGCCAGGCCGAGCCGCTGGGCCAGGCCGGCGACTTCACGACGGCGCCCGAAATCAGTCAGGTGTTCGGTGAGCTGATCGGCGCCTGGCTGGCCGATTGCTGGGAGAAGACCGGCCGCGCTGACCCCGTGCAGCTGATCGAGCTCGGCCCCGGCCGGGGTACGTTGATGGCCGATGCACTCCGCGCCACCGCGCGCGTCCCGGGCTGGCACGCGGCGCTGAGACTGCACCTGGTCGAGATCAATCCCAGGTTTCGGCAGGCGCAGGCGGAGCGGCTCGCCCGCTTCAGGCCGCAATGGCACGAGTCGCTGGCGACCGTGCCGGACGGTCCGCTCCTGCTCGTAGCCAACGAGTTCTTCGATGCGCTGCCTGTCCGCCAGCTTGTCCGTGAAGCTGGCGCCTGGCGCGAACGGCTCATCGACTGGAGCGAGCCGGATGGTTTCCGCTTCGTCACGGCGCGCACGCCGAGCCCGCTCGGCATGCTGATCCCGGATGCGGTTCGGGATGCGGCGGATGGAGCGGTGTACGAGCTGTCGCCAGCATCGCTCGGGGTTGCAGCCGAACTGGCGCGCCGCATCGGCTCCCAAGGCTGCGCGGCGCTGGTGATTGATTACGGCCGTGCGGTGAGCGTGCCCGAGCCGTCTCTACAGGCGGTCCGCGCCCATCGGATGGTCGACGTACTGGATGAACCCGGCCGCGCCGACCTGTCCGCCCATGTCGATTTCGCGATGCTGGCCCGGGCGGCACGGGACGCAGGCGCTGCGACCCAGGGACCGGTCGCGCAGGGCGAGTTCCTCGCCCGCATGGGGCTTGCGCTCCGTGTGGAGCGCCTGAAGCGTGCCGCTTCGGCCGATCAGGTCCGGGCGCTGGACGATGCCGTCGCCCGGCTGGCCGGGGCGACGGCAATGGGCGAGCTGTTCAAGGTGCTCGCGATTACGGAGCCGGGCTTGTCTCCGTCTGGTTTCGCGGCTGAGGATAGCGATTATGCTTGAGCCTGCGATCGGTGCCCGGATTCTTGACCCGTCCCTGCCCGCCGCGTTTGACGTCGGCGCGGGCGGCCACTGTCTTGGCGATTCCATTGCCGCGATTGTGCCTGAGCCGTCCGTCCGTCAGCGGGTCACGGACCGCACCACGATGGCCGGTCGAAGGTTGCATTTCTGGCATTCCGTTCCTCCGCGATTGCCTGTCGCCGGCCCGAACCGGCCTTGCTCAATAACGGAGCACACTGCCGGTGGTTCCACCGGCGCCGCAGCACGCGCGCCGGTAGTGGAGCCGCTCGATTTCACTTCTCTGAAATGTCGTTACCCCGTCCGATTGGTATCGGATCGCCGAGCATGATCAAATCAGCTGAAATCGGCGCGCAGCCGAACATCCGGCACGGGTTCTTCACCCGCGATGGAGGGATAAGCAGCGGCCGTTACCGCTCACTCAATTGCGGCTTCGGCTCATCCGACGATCCGGCGCACGTAGCCGAGAACCGCTCGCGGTGCGCGGCGCGGCTCGGGGTCGGCCAGGACGCGCTCGTGACCGTGCATCAGGTCCATGGAATAACCGTCGCCCATGCGTTGGAGCCGTGGGCACCGGGCGCGGGGCCCAAAGCGGACGCAATAGTGACCGACCGGCCAGGCATCGCGCTCGGCATCCTAACCGCCGACTGCGCGCCCATTCTGCTTGCCGACGGCGCAGCCGGCGTGATCGGCGCCGCCCATGCCGGCTGGAAGGGCGCCAAGGCGGGTGTGGTCGAGGCCGCGGTCGAGGCCATGACGTTCCTCGGCGCCGATCCATCCCGGATCGCGGCCTGCGTCGGCCCGACCATCGGACCCCAGTCCTATGAGGTGGGCGAAGAGTTCCGGACAGATTTTCTCGCCGCCGACCCGTCCGCCGCCGACTTGTTCTCGCAGCGACCTGGAGAGCGTCCGCATTTCGACCTGCAGGGGTTCGTGGTCCGGCGGCTCGAGGGGCTGGGAGTCGCGGCGGTCGGCCACATTCTGGCCGACACGTGTGCCCAACCGGAACTGTTCTTCAGTTATCGCCGTTCGCGCCACCAGGACGAGCCGGATTACGGACGGCAGATGTCGGCCATCGTGCTCACGGAACCGAATTAGAGCCTTGTGAAAATCGCCGCTGGCAACGCCCGCCATCCGGTTCTATGGTTTTCGCCGCCTTTCCGACGCCAGACTCGCTGCCCCAGACTCGCCGCCCATGAAACTTCTCGCCGGCAACTCCAACAAACCCCTCGCCGAAGCGATCGCCAAGGAGCTCGGTCTGCCGCTCACGCGGGCCAACATCCAACGCTTCGCCGACCTGGAGGTATTCGTCGAAATCCTGGAGAATGTGCGCGGTGAGGACGTGTTTTTGATCCAGTCTACGTCGTATCCAGCGAACGACAACCTGATGGAGCTGCTGGTCACGATCGACGCGCTGAAGCGCGGGTCGGCCAAGCGGATCACGGCGGTGGTGCCCTATTACGGCTATGCACGGCAGGACCGGAAGACCGGCCCGCGTACGCCGATCTCGGCCAAGCTGGTGGCCAACCTGATCACGGTGGCAGGCGCCGACCGGGTGCTGACGATGGACCTGCATGCCGGGCAGATCCAGGGTTTCTTCGATATCCCGACCGACAACCTGTATGCCGCACCGGTGTTCGTCGCCGACATCAAGGCGCACGCCGAAACCTATTCCTCGCCGATCATCGTGTCGCCGGACGTGGGTGGCGTGGTGCGGGCCCGGGCTCTTGCCAAGCGGCTCGACGCCGATCTCGCAATCATAGACAAGAGGCGCGAACGGGCCGGCGTGTCGGAGGTGATGAACATCATCGGCGACGTCGACGGGCGCGCCTGCGTGCTGGTAGACGATATCGTCGACTCGGCCGGCACGCTCTGCAACGCCGCAGTCGCGCTGATGGAGGCGGGGGCGAACTCGGTGCGCGCCTATACCACCCATGGCGTGCTGTCGGGCGGAGCAGTGGCGCGCTGTGCCGCGGCGCCCCTGGTCGAGTTGGTGACCACCGACACGATCCAGGCGACCGAGGCGGTCACCAATTCCAGCAGTGTGCGCCAGCTGACCGTCGCCCCGCTGATTGCCGAAGCGATCCGTCGCATCACCGAGGATCGCTCTGTTTCCAGCCTGTTCGACTAGAGCCGAGGGGGCTCACGGGGGGGCCCCGATCGCCGGCCGCGGCGCCCCAGACAGTTAGGGGGTGAGCCAGACCGGGGGGGGGCCC
>CAZVYC010000003.1:0-4685 GCA_964631425.1 uncultured Rhodospirillales bacterium | reverse complement strand
TTTCCAGCCGGTTCGACTAGAGCCGATCGCGATCAGGGGGAGCACCTGATCGCGATCCGCTCGTCAACGTAAAGTTCGGGGTTCACCCTTACGGGTGCTCGTCCTTGCCGGCGCCGGCGCCGCCCGAACCCGAGACGTCGTAGAGGCTTTCGTCGCCAGCCGGCTGACCAAGCTCGAAGCGCCGGTTCTGGCGATAGGCACTGCGCAGGAATGCGTAAAAATCGAGCGAGGTCTTTTTGGCCTGTTCGTAGTCGTCGACCTGGCCGGCCAGACGGTCGATGCCCCTGCCGGCAAAGACGCCGATCTGCTCGGGATACGTCGTGTACGCCAGCGTATATTGCCACGGGTCGGCAGCGCCATCGACGCCAGTGCCGATGGCATCGCGCGGGTTTGACGGCCCGAACAACGGCAGCACCAGATATGGCCCCTCGTCGACTCCCCAGGTGTAAAGCGTGGCGCCGAAATCGCCTGCCTTGGGCTCGTTAATGCCGTTATGGGAGGCTACGTCGATCAGGCCGCCGAAGCCGAAGATGGTGTTGATGAGAAAGCGCGCAGCGGTGGCGCCGGCGGCGGACACGTCCCCTTGCAGGGACTTGTTCATGAACACGACGGGTTCGGCAACATTGCCGATCACGTTGTGAATGCCGGTCCGCGCCGGCTGCGGAAGGTCGTTATACTCCCTGGCCACGGGGAACAGGACATAGGTATAGGCTTTGTCGTTGAAATCGAAGATCGCCCGGTTCATCGGCTCAAACGGGTCGTTGGTCTGTTCAAATGCCGCCCGCGCTGCCGGATCTTTGGGCGGCGTGGCGCAGCCTGCGAGGATCATAGGACAGGAAATTGCCAGAGCCGCGGTGGCACGCAATAGGGCGAAATTTTCAAGGCCGGTCATACCAATGCTCCTAAAAAAATTTATTCAAGTTCGTGAACCGGAAAGCCCTGCAATCGAGGCACCGAACGCTTAAGATAGGGAGTTTGTTCGCCTCCACCAGATTTGACGCGCCATACTGGTATAAAATGTCGCTTTTCTTTTCGTTCGAAGCCGGTTGGGCGTGGCCTTTTTTCGCCGTCGCAACCCTCGGCTCGCTCTATCAGCTTCTCGCGGCCTACGCGATCCGCCGATTCGCGCGTCAGGCGGTGGAGTCGCCGCGCACGCGTCCGCCCGTCACGCTCCTGAAGCCGCTGTGCGGCAACGAGGCGGACCTGTACGAAAACCTGCGCTCGTTCTGTGTTCAGGATTATTTCCGGGTCCAGATTGTGTTCGGCGTGCGGGATCCAAACGACCCGGCGATACGAGTCGTTGAACGGCTTCAGGAAGAACTTCCCGGCGCGGACATTGCCCTGGTGGTCAACGAGAACGTCTATGGCACCAACTACAAAGTCAGCAACCTTATCAATATGATGACGGCGGCCCGGCACGACCTGCTGGTGCTGTCGGACAGCGACATGCGGGTCGGTCCCCGCTACCTCGACGCCATCGCGGCCGGCCTTGAGCGGCCCGGGGCCGGGATCGTGACCTGCCTCTATCTCGGGATGCCGGTGCCTGGTCTATGGTCAGCGCTCGGGGCAGCCGGCATCAATTTCTGGTTCCTGCCTTCGGCGGCGGTGTCGAAGCTGCTGGGCGGCAAGGTCGGCTGCTATGGCGCCACCATCGCTCTTCGTCGCGAGATGCTGGAAGCGATCGGCGGCTTTCATGCGGTCAAGGACCAGCTGGCGGACGATTACGCGCTGGGCGCGCTGGTGCGTGACGCCGGCCGAGAGGTGGTGGCGATACCCTGCTTTCCCGGCACAACGGTGGACGAACCGAGCTGGCAGGCGCTGTTCCTGCACGAGCTGCGCTGGGCGCGCACGATCCGCAACACAACGCCGGTCGGCTTCGCCGGCACGGCGATCACCCATCCGCTGCCGCTCGCGCTCCTGGCCATGGCAGCGGGCGCGGTTGCCGGGCTGGGCTGGGCGGTGCTAATAGGAATCGGCGCGTTCGCGGTGCTGTGCCGTGTCGCGCTGATCGCCTGCGTCCGGCGGGAGCTCGCGGCGCCCAAACTGCGCTGGTGGCTTCTGCTGCCGCGCGATGTGCTATCTTTAGTGATTCTCGTGCTGGCGTTCTGCGGCCGATCGGTGTCGTGGCGTGCAAGCGCCTTTCGCGTCGACAGCGTCGGCGCGCTGTCGGAAGAAACGGATGGAATTTAGCGCATGATGAAGACCCTGTTCTTGCAGCCGCCCTCCTATGACGGCTTCGACGGCGGCGCCGGCTCGCGCTATCAGGCGCGGCGCGAGATCAAGTCGTTCTGGTTCCCGACCTGGCTGGCGCAACCGGCGGCGCTGGTGCCGGGAGCGAAGCTGATCGACGCGCCGCCGGCCCGTCTCGGCATGGATGCAGTGCTGCCGATGGCGAAACAGCACGAGCTTGTCGTGATCCATACCTCCACCCCCTCGTTTGCGTCGGACGTCAATGTTGCGCAGGCGCTGAAGGACGCCAATCCGAACCTCAAGATCGGCTTCGTCGGCGCCAAGGTGGCGGTTGATGCCGAGGGCAGCCTGAAGGCCGGCGCGCCGATCGATTTCGTGGCGCGCAATGAGTTCGACTTCACCATCCGCGACATCGCCGAAGGACGCGACCTGTCGGGCGTGGACGGCATCAGCTATCGGAATTCCGGGGGTGTGATCGTCCATAACAAAGACCGCTCGATGATCGAGAACATGGACGATCTGCCGTTCGTGACCGAAGTTTATAAGCGCGACCTCAGGATCGAGGACTATTTTATCGGATATCTCAAGCACCCGTACGTCTCGCTCTATACCGGTCGGGGCTGCAAGTCGCGCTGCACCTTCTGCCTGTGGCCGCAGACCGTGGGCGGGCATCGCTACCGCACCCGCTCGGTCGGCCATGTGGCGGAGGAGATCCGGCTGGCCAAGAGCTATTTCCCGCAGGTGAAGGAGTTCTTCTTCGACGACGATACCTTCACCGACGACCGGCCGCGCGCCGAGGCGATCGCGAAGGAGCTGGGCAAGATGGGCGTGATGTGGTCGTGCAACGCCAAGGCCAACGTGCCGCGCGAGACGCTGAAGGTACTGCGCGACAACGGGCTTCGGCTTCTGCTGGTTGGCTACGAGTCCGGCAACCAGCAGATCCTGCACAACATCAAGAAGGGCATGCGGATCGAGGTGGCAAAAAAGTTCACTAAGGACTGCCACGAGCTGGGCATCACCATCCACGGCACCTTTATCATGGGACTGCCGGGCGAGACTAAGGAAACCATCGAGGAAACGATCCGCTTCGCTACCGAGATCAATCCGCACACGCTGCAAGTGTCGCTGGCGGCGCCCTATCCTGGGACGTTCCTCTACAACCAAGCGGTCGAGAACAACTGGCTGGACGCCGCGCATGCCGAGCTGATCGACGAGCATGGCGTCCAGATGGCGCCGCTGCATTACCCGCATCTGTCGCACACCGAGATCTTCAACTCGGTCGAGACCTTCTATCGGCGCTTTTATTTCCGCGCGCCAAAGATCGCATCGATTGTCGGCGAGATGGTGCGCAGCCCGGAGATGATGAAACGCAGGCTGCGCGAGGGCGTCGAGTTCTTCCAGTTCCTGCGCGAGCGCAAGGAAGTCGCCCACTGATCCGGCGGTCCTGACGCGGCATGGCGCGGGATACTGCACCGACGACAAAGCGCCTGATCGTCAACGCCGATGATTTCGGTGTCGATGTTGCCGTCAACGAAGCGATCGAGCAGGCCTTCACCAGCGGAGTGTTGACCTGCGCCAGCCTGATGGTGGGCGAGAAGGCTGCCAAGGATGCAGTCGAGCGCGCCCGCCGGATGAAGGGGCTGGCGGTCGGACTTCACATCACGGTAGCCGATGGCACGCCCGTTTTGCCACCCGGACAGGTACGCGGATTGGTCGGACGCGACGGGCGCTTTCGCGATGACCTCGTGGGGGCTGGCATCGGCTGGTTCTTCAACCCTCTTGTTCGGGCGCAGCTTGCGCGTGAGATCAACGCACAGTTCCAGGCGTTCGCCGCCACCGGCCTGGTGCTGGACCATGTCACCGTCCACAAGCACCTGCACGTTCATCCGACCGTCACGCGGATCGTGATTAGCATCGGCCGTCGCTACGGCATGCTGGCGCTGCGCATTCCCGACGAACCGCGGAAGGTGCTGATGGCGGCAGAACCTGGGCTGGAAGTGCCTAAGTCCTATCCGAGGCTGCTCCTGCGCTGGATGCGGCGGCGGGCGAAGCGGGCGCGTCTCGTTACCAACGACCATATATTCGGGCTGGCCTGGTCGGGCGCCATGACCGAAGGCCGCCTGCTGGCACTCATCCCGCACCTGCCAGCGGGGCTGAGCGAAATTTATACCCACCCCGCCACGCGCGACGGCATGCACATGCCGCACGCGGCGCCCGGATATCAGTATCGCGAAGAGCTGAAGGCGCTCTTGAGCCCGAAAGTGCGTCAAGCCTTGATCGACAACAATGTCATTCTGACGCGTTATTCGGCGGCGCCGGCGCCCTTGGCGGCCCGAGCAGCGCAGGCATGACCAGGAGCACGCAAACGAGTGTATAACCCATCTCGATCGAAAGCAGGCGGCCCATCTCCGACGTACCGGGATGGGCAGATAGGATCAGGCTACCGAACGCGGAGGTCGTCGTCAGCGCGCTGAACACGATTGCCCGCGCCGTGC
>CAZVYC010000002.1:75626-77838 GCA_964631425.1 uncultured Rhodospirillales bacterium | reverse complement strand
CCCCCTCACCCTCCCAGCCTGCGGCTGGGCCCCTCCCTCTCCCCGTTGGGGCGAGGGGGTTGTCGGACACGCCAAATGCCTAGCGCCTCCGCCGAAGACCGCGCCCTCATTCGCGATTCCGCGCGGGCGTTTCTGGGCGACAATGCGACGTCGGCCAATGTGCGGCGCTGGATGGCGACCGATCTTGGCTATGACCCCGCAATTTGGCGCCGCGTTGCCGAAGAGCTCGGGTGGCCAGGCGTGCCGGTGGCCGAGGACTATGGCGGTCTTGGCCTCGGTCTCGCCGAGACTGCGCTGCTGATGGAGGAAATGGGTGCGGCCGTGTTCTGCTCACCGTTCTTCGCCACCGTCTGCCTCGCCGCCACGGCACTCAGGCTGGGCGGCAGCGATCTGCAGAAGGAAGAATACCTGCCGTCGATCGCGCTCGGCGAACTGACTGCGACCCTCGCGGCTAGCGAAGGCAAGCAGGGCGTGACCTTGAGCTGTCGTCGCGAAGGCGATGTGTTCGTGCTCGACGGCACCAAGCGCTTCGTCGTCGATGGCCACAGCGCCGGCCTGGTCATCGCCGCGGCGTGCGGCCCCGCGGGTGTCAGCCTGTTCGCCGTCCCCGGCTATGCTGAAGGCCTGTCCAGTACGCTTCTGCCGACGCTGGACCAGACCCGCCGGCAGGCCGACCTCGCCTTTGCCGACGTCCGCGTCCCCGCGTCAGCGCTGATCGGCGAAGAAGGGCAGGGCGCTCCCGTCCTCACGCGTGTCCTCGACGAGGCGGCGACGGCGCTCGCCGCCGAGCAGGCCGGCGGCGCGCGGCGCTGCCTGGAGCTGACCCTCGCCTACATCAAGGAGCGCGTGCAGTTCGGCCGCACCGTCGGCTCGTTCCAAGCGATCAAGCATCGCTGCGCCGACATGATGGTGAAGGTCGAATCCGCTATCGCCGCGGCGAACAACGCCGCCGCGGCTGCCGATGCCGGCGATCCGGACTTCCCGCTCTATGCCGCCATGGCCAAGGCCTATTGCTCCGAAGCCTATTTCGCCTGCGCCGGCGAGGCGATCCAGCTGCATGGCGGCGTCGGCTTTACCTGGGAATACGATCCGCACCTCTTCTTCAAGCGCGCCCGTGCCTCAGCCGAGATGCTCGGCAACGCGCGCTATCACCGCGAGCGCATCGCGGAGGGGCTGGGGCTCTGAGCATGGTCGAGATCGAACCCCCCGAAGACGCTCAATTCCGCGCCGAGGCGCGGGCCTGGCTGACTGAACAGCTCGAAGGCCCCTTCGCCCATGTCCGCTTTCGCGGCGGGCCCGGCGAGGAGGACGAGGCCTTTGAAGAGCGGGTCGACTGGGAAAAGGCGATGGGCGCCGCCGGCTGGACCGGCATCTCCTGGCCCAAGGCGTATGGCGGCCGCGCTGCGACGCTGTCGCAGCAGGTCATCTTCTATCAGGAATATGCCCGCGCCGGCGGCCCTGGCCGGGTCGGCCATATCGGCGAGGGGCTGGTCGCGCCCACCATCCTCGCCTTCGGCTCGGAAGAGCAGAAGCAGCGCTTCCTGCCGGGCATCAAGGCCGGGACCGAGCTGTGGTGCCAGGGCTATTCCGAGCCGTCGGCCGGCTCCGACCTCGCCAACGTGCAGACCCGGGCACGGCTTGAAGGCAACGAATGGATCATCGATGGCCAGAAGGTCTGGACGTCGCTGGCGCACAAGGCCGGCTGGTGCTTCGTGATCGCCAAGACCGAGCCCGATGCTCCGCGTTACCGCAACCTGTCGTTCCTGCTGGTGCCGATGAACCAGCCCGGTATTACCGTGAAGCCGATCGTCCAGCTGACCGGCACGTCCGAATTCAACGAGGTTTTCTTCGACGGCGCTCGCACGCCGGCCGAGAATATCGTCGGCCAACCCGGCCAGGGCTGGAAAGTGGCGATGGGCCTGCTGGCGTTCGAGCGCGGCGCCTCGACCTTGGGTCAGCAGATCGGCTTTGAGAACGAGTTCAAGGAAGTCCTCGCCGTCGCGCGCGAGACTGGCGCGGCCAAGGACCCGGTGATCCGTCAGAAGCTGGCGCAATGCTGGATCGAGCTGCAGCTCGTGCGCCTGAACGCGCTGAGCAATTTGAACGAGGGCGGCACGCGCCCAGGCCTGGCCGCACTCAACAAGCTCTGCTGGGCGACCTGGCACCGCAGCGCCGGCGAGCTTGCCATGGAGGTGCTAGGCGCCGATGCGGA
>CAZVYC010000002.1:48548-75616 GCA_964631425.1 uncultured Rhodospirillales bacterium | reverse complement strand
CGAACTGCGGAGCGACCAGGACCGCATTCATCCCCGATGCGGAGATCTGCGCCGAACCGCCCTACAAGCTCACCCGCATGCAGAGCCGTTTCCTGTTCTCCCGCTCCGACACGATCTATGGCGGGACGAACGAGATCCAGCGCAATATTATCGCCGAGCAGGCGCTGGGCCTGCCGCGGGAGCCGAGACCCTGAGCCGCCCATGGACCTGACCTTCACGCCCGAACAGGACGCATTCCGCGCCGAGATCCGCGCCTGGCTCGAAGCCAATGTGCCGGCAAAGAAGCTGCCGTCGCTCGACACCGCCGAAGGTTTCGACCTGCACCGCCAATGGGAGCGCAAGCTGCACGATGCGGGCTGGGGCGTGGTGAACTGGCCCAAGGAATATGGCGGGCAGGGCGCGGGCGTTATCGAATGGCTGATCTTCGAGGAGGAATATTGGCGCGCCGGTGCGCCGCTGCGCGTCAACCAGAACGGCATATTCCTGCTGGCGCCCAGCCTGATGCATTTCGGCACACCCGAGCAGAAGGCGCGCTTCCTGCCGCCGATGGCCTCCGGCGAGCATATCTGGGCCCAGGGTTGGTCCGAGCCCGGCGCCGGCAGCGACATGGCGGCGATCCGCTCGACCGCGCGGCTGGAGGGCGATGAATACGTCATCAACGGCCAGAAGATCTGGTCGTCGCGCGCCGTCTTCGCCGACTGGCTGTTCGGGCTATTCCGCTCCGACCCGAACGAGAAGCGGCACCGCGGCCTGACCTTTATTCTGGTGCCGCTCGATGCGCCCGGCGTTACCGTGCGCCCGATTGCGCAGCTCGACGGCGAGACCGGGTTTGCCGAAGTGTTTTTCGACGACGTTCGGGTTCCGGTCGACCAGCGGCTGGGCGGCCATAACGCCGGCTGGGACGTCTTCCTCAACACCGCCGGCGTCGAGCGCGGCCTGTTCCTGCGCAGCCCCGCGCGCTTCCAGGAAACCGCCCGCCGCCTGGCCGAGCTCTACCGGACGCGCCCCGCCACCGAGGATCCCGGCATACGCGACCAGGTGGTGCAGACCTGGATGGATGCCGAGGCTTTCTGCCTCAACACCTTCTGGACCGCCTCCAAGCTCAATGCCGGCGACGCGATCGGCTCGGAATCGAGCTGTACCAAGATCTTCTGGTCCGAACTTGATGTGGCGGCTCATGAGGCGGCGCTGCGTTTGCTCGGCCCCGAAGCTTTCCTGATCGGCGATGGCGACCCGGATAATGAGGGCCAGGCTTGGCTCGACGGCTTCCTGTTCTCGATCGCCGGCCCGATCTATGCCGGCACCAACGAAATCCAGCGCGACATCGTGGCCGAACGTGTCCTGGGCCTGCCCCGGGCGCGCTAGATGGAGAAATTGCCCATGAAGAAACGCATCCCCGCCGTCGCCGGCTGGCTGAACATAGACCCCGATCATCCGCGGCTTATCGGTACGCGCTGCACGTCTTGCGGCTCGATCTTTTTCCCGCGCGAGAACGTGCGCTGCCGTAATCCGCATTGCGGCGCGACTGCCCTGGAGGAGACCGAGCTGTCGCCCAAGGGGACGCTCTGGTCCTACACCGGCGCGGAATACCAGCCGCCCGCGCCCTACGTGCCGCGGACCAATCCGTTCCAGCCGTTCGCCATCGCGGCCGTCGAACTCCCGACCGAGAAGATCACGATCCTCGGCCAAGTGGTTGAGGGCGTGAAGGTCGCCGATCTCAAGATCGGGCAGGAGATGGAGCTGGTGCTCGACACCCTGCTCGAAGACGAGGAGACCGAGACCATCGTCTGGAAGTGGCAGCCGGTTCGGGAGAACGCATGATGGTGCAGGAAGTCGCGATCCTTGGCGCCGGGATGCACCCCTGGGGCAAGTGGGGCCGGAATTTCGTCGAATACGGGGTCAAGGCGGCCGAAGATGCGCTGAAGGACGCCGGGATCGCCTGGACCGACATCCAATACGTCGCGGGCGGCGACACGGTGCGCAACGGCTATCCAGGCTACGTCGCCGGTGCCACTTTCGCTCAGGCCTTGGGCTGGAACGGCGCGCGCGTCTCCAGTTCCTACGGGGCCTGCGCCTCAGGCACTCAGGCGATCGAGGCAGCGCGCATGCGCATCCTGGCGGGCCTGTGCGACGTCGCGCTGGTGGTCGGCGCCGATACCACGCCCAAGGGCTTCCTTGCCCCCAACAAGGGCGAACGCGGCGACGATCCCGACTGGCTGCGCTTCCGCGTGCTGGGCGCGACCAACACCACCTATTTCGGCCTCTATGCCCGCCGCCGCATGGCGCTGACCGGCGCCACCAGCGAGGATTTCGCCCAGGTCAAGGTCAAGAATGCCCGCCACGGCCTCACCAACCCCAATGCCCGCTACCGCAAGGAAGTGACGGCGGAAGAGGTGCTGGCGAGCGCCATGGTGGCCGACCCGCTGCGCCTGCTCGACATCTGCGCGACCAGCGACGGGGGCGCCGCCCTGGTGCTGTGCTCGATGGAGTTCGCTCGCAGGCATGTGGCCAATCCGGTGACGATCGCCGCGATCTCCACGGTCACCCCGACTTATCCATCGACCGTCATCGAGATGCCGAACTTCGCCACCGATTCCGCCGCCGCGGTGCCGGCCCCGGTCGTGCCGTTCCGCGATTCGATCGCCAAGGCGGCCTATGAGGAGGCGGGCGTCGATCCGTCGGAGGTCAATGTCGCCGAGGTCTACGACCTGTCCACGGCGCTGGAACTCGACTGGTACGAGAATATCGGCCTCTGTCCCGAGGGCGACGCGGTCAAGCTGCTGCGCGACGGCGACACGAAGGTCGGCGGCCGCGTGCCGGTTAATCCCTCCGGCGGCCTCGCCTGCTTCGGTGAGGCTGTGCCTGCCCAGGCGATCGCCCAGGTGTGCGAGCTCGTGTGGCAGCTGCGCGGCCAGGCCGGCGAGCGCCAGGTCCAAAGTGCCAAGGTCGGCATCACCGCCAACCAGGGCCTGTTCGGCCATGGTTCCAGCGTGATCGTAAAGCGGTGATCCGCGCCGGCTACCCTGACCAAACTGTCGGGGTGTCCCCCGACGCTCCGGTCAAGTCGCTGCAGGAGGAAGTGGACGCGCTCCCCTGGTTCCACCAGATCGATTTCGGCAACGGCGTCCTCAGCCCAGGCTGGATAAAGAAACCCAAGGTTGCCCGGGTAGCGCGGTCGCTCTTCGACCCGATCACGGTCGCCGGCAGAAGCGTGCTCGACATCGGCTGCTGGGACGGCGCCTACAGCGTCGAGGCGGTGCGCCGGGGCGCGGGGCGGGTACTTGCGACCGACCACTACGCCTGGACAGAGGGATGGGGCGATCGGCGCGCCTTCGAGCTGACACGCAAGCACCTGGCGCCGTCGATTGAGGTGATGGACATCGATGTACCCGATCTGTCGGTCGACGCTGTCGGGACTTTCGACATCGTGCTCTTCTGCGGCGTGTTCTACCACCTGCGCCACCCATTCCAGACGTTGGAGCGGGTGGCGGCGCTGGCGACGGAATGCCTTGTGCTGGAGACGCATCTGATACGGTTGCCGTTTACGACCAAGCCGCATATGCGCTTCTATCCCGGCAAGGAGCTGTTGAACGACCACACCAACTGGTGGTCGCCTAACCGATCCTGCGTCGAGGCGATGCTGCGCGACGTCGGTTTCACGCGGATCACGATGCGCCATCCGGACTATCGCCTTCGCCGCGGGATCTTCCACGCCTGGCGCTAACGGTAACGCTACAAGGGGAGAGAATCATGGCATTCGGACCGGAGACCACGGCAGAAGAGGTGGTCGCAGGGCGCGATCTTTCCGGTAAGACCATCGTCGTCACCGGCAGCTCGGCCGGGCTGGGTGCGGAGACCGTTCGGGCGCTGGCCAAGGCCGGCGCGGAACTGGTCATGGTCGCGCGCAACGCCGAGAAGAATGCCGGCGTCGCGGATGCGATCCGCGCCGAGACTCCGGGCGCCAGGCTTTCCACGGTGACAATGGATTTGGCAGACCTGGCCAGTGTGCGGCGCGCGGCGGCGGAGATCCTGGCGGCGCATCCCAAGATCGACGCACTGATCAACAACGCCGGCTTCGTCGGCGGCCCACGCGTGATCACGCCGGAGGGCGCGGAGCTGCATTTCGCCGCCAACCATATCGGCCCGTTCCTCTTCACCAACCTGCTGCTCCCGGCGCTCAAGGCCGCCGCGCCGTCGCGGGTGATCGTGCTCAGCTCCAACGGTCATCGCATGCCGGGGTTCGATTTCGACGACCTCGATTTCTCGAACCGGCCCTACAACCACTGGACCGCCTATTCGCAGTCAAAGCGCGCCAACGTGCTGCATGCGGTCGCCCTCGCGAAACGGCTTGCCGGCACCGGCATTACCGCCAACGCCGTTCATCCCGGCGTCATCCGCACCGAGGTCTTCCGCGACGTCACCGCGGACGAGGCGAATATGGTGACCGGCTGGTCCGAGCAGAACGGCTCTCCCTTGAAGTCGGTCCAGCAGGGCGCCGCCACGCAGGTCTGGGGCGCCGTCGCTCCCGAGCTCGACGGCGTCACCGGCGTTTATCTGGAGGATTGCCGCATCGCCGAGCACATCCCCTCGACCACTTTGTCGGCTGTCGGCGTCATCGAGGAGGCGCTTGACCAGGACACGGCCGACCGGTTGTGGGAGATTTCGGAGAAGATTGTGGGAGAGCGGTTCGCGCTTGTTTGAGATCGCATCGGTGGGCTTCGCTTTGCTCAGCCCACCATCATATCGGATCATCCCACGAAACGCCGCTCCGGAACGCCCCGCACGCTCAGGCCCTTGATCGCGAACAGCGCGCCGTCGACCGGCCGGTCCTCCGGAAATCCCGACATGCCCATAGAGGTGACGTAGAGCACGTCCAGCTCCGGCCCGCCGAACATCAGGCTGGTGACCTTGAGGCTCGGCAGCTCGATCCGGCGGTCGAGCGTGCCGTCGGGGGCATAGCGGCGGATTTCGCCGTGGCCGGTGCTCGCGCCGTTCCAGGCGTTCCAGAGAAAGCCCTCGGAATCGACCGTGGCGCCGTCCGGCATGCCGGGGCCGCTGCCGGCAACGAAGACCCGCTTGCGCGAGGGCGTACCGGTCGCGTCCCAATCGTAGGCCCACACCTTGTTGGCCCAGGTATCGGCGAAGTAGAAGGTCCGCCCATCCGGGCTCCAGCACGGGCCGTTGGACACGCCGATGCCCTCTTCCAGGCGATTCAAGGTCAGGTCCACATCCAGCCGATAGAGCACGCCGCGTGGGCTGGCAGAGGGCTCGGGCCCGAACATCGTCTCGTCATACGAGCCGACGACGAACCGTCCTTCGCGATCGACCTTGCCGTCGTTGAGGCGGATATTCGGCCTGCCATGCTCCGGGTGCGTGATCAGCTCCAGCGCGCAGGTCTTGAAGTCGTACAGATGAAGCCCGGTCCGCAGCGAAACCACCGCGCCGCCCTCGCGGCGGAGCGCCATCGAGCCGATCGTCGCCGGCACCGTCCATTGCTCGACTTCATGACCGTCGGCGGTGGTGCGGAATATCTGATTGTGGTGGCTGTCGATCCAGTAAAGCCGCTGCTCGTCGACATCCCACAGCGGCCCTTCTCCCAGCGTATTGCGGCAATCGACCAGGACGGTGATATCGGTCATGTCGTTCCTTCTCGTTTCTACGGACCAACGCCCTGCAATTGGGCCCGGCTTCCCAAAGACTGCCGCACGGCGGCCGCGGTTACGACTCCGGCCAGGAAGGCAGCCCCGACCCAGAAGAACGCCATGTGCAGCCCCAGCATCAAGCCCAGCGGGTGGACGATCCACGGATTGAGGAAATCTCCCGAATATCGCGCGGTATAGCTGAAGCCGATCGCCGGGCCGCGCATCGCCAGCGATGTCTTCGCGACGATGAGGTCGGAGATCAGCGGATTGGAGATCCCGGTGCCGATGCCCAGCACACCGCAACCGAGGGCGGTCAGTGCCGCCTGGTGCGACAGGCCCATGATCAGGATTCCCGCGCCCTGGAAGACGAAGCATGCCAGCATGATCTGCGCGGCGCTGATTCGTGTGCGCAGCCTGCCATAAGTCAGAGCCGCAAGCGCCACCGTCACCGCGCCGCTCAGGATGACATAGGACTGGGTGGTCGGCCGGATGATCCCGTCATCACGTAGCAGGAACGACACCTGGATGTTCGGCATATAGACCGCCACGAACATCGGAATGATCAGCAGATAGATCGGCCACAGCCTGATCAGCGCGCTCCAATCCACGGGCTCCGATTTCTCCCGGGTCCGCACCCGGATGCGCGACGCCGGCAGGTAGACCGCCCCCAGCGCCAGCGCGACGAAGGCGATCAGATAGAGCGCGAACGGTGCGCGCCAGCCGCCCCATTCGCCGATCTGCCCGGCCAGCAGGATCACGGCCACGCCCGAGGCCGCGCCGGTCGCGCTCTGGTATCCCAGGATGCGGGAGCGCGCCTCGGCGGTGAAATGCTCGCTGATCAGCGTGATCATGGCGGTGACGATGCCGGAGGTGGCGAGGCCCAGCACGAAACGGCTCACCAGCAGCAGCATGGCGTCATCGAGATAGAGCCCGGCGGAGCCTGCGAAGCCAAAGACGGCCAGCGCTGTGAGCAGGAACCGCTTCGCCCCGAACAGGCCGACCAGCCACCCGCAGAACAGCCCGCCGACGATGACGCCGACGCTGGGCACCGTCACGATCATCTGCGCGACCAGGTCGCCATCCCGCTTGCCGGCGAAATAGGCCGCGACGTCGTGCGTGACCGGCGACATGGCGGCCACGACCAGCGCCAGCATCAGCCCGCCCGACAGCATGACCACGACGGCCATCCACTCGCGGAAGCCCGAAATTGTCGCGCGCGGCTCGAAGTCTGTCCCGGTCATGCCCTTCCCCCGTTTGCTTATACCGGACGATATCCGCTTGCCCGTTGCCTGTCATCGCAAATGCGAGCAACCTCTTGCTTGGTTGGAAAGCGAACGGGGAAGCCATGAACGAAGCCAGCAAAGCCAGCCCGAAGGTACCTGGGCTCGAACCGACATTCCGGCATCTCGATGATCCGGACATGAAATGGCAGGAGGTTCGCTCGATTCGTCGCGCCGACGGCACCAAGGCGTCGATCTGGGAGAAGTGGCTCGCCTTCTCGCCCGACCCGCAATATCTCTCGCTCTACGCCAAGTGGGATCCCGGCATTATCATCCGCCGGCACGGCCATTACAGCCCGCATGTCATTTTCGTGATCGAGGGCGACATGTGGTGCGACGATCGCCATTGCCCGGCCGGCACCCATGTCGAGTTGCCCTTCGGCGCGGCCTTCGGCCCGTTTGTCGCCGGCCCCAAGGGCACCGTGCTGTTCGAGGTGATGATGGGGGACCCGCGCTCGTGGGGTGATCAGCCCGAGCTGTTCCAGGCCGCGCTCGACGCCAATGGCGCTAGCGTCTTGCCCGACCCGCCGATCGAATTCCCGCCCTGGCTCGAGGATCTGCGGCAGCGCTGGGTGGTCGATGGCGTCAAGTCCGATGCCTGATCCTCGGGCGCCGTTCGCGCCGGGTTCGATTTCGCTTCGCCTCTACCCGCACAATGACTTGCCGGCCGAACAGATTGTCACGGTAATGCGCGACCAGGCGGCCGGGGCCGCTTACGCCGGTTTCGATGGCGTGATGGTCAGCGAGCACCATGGCGGCTTCGGCGGATATTTGCCCAACCCGGTGCAGATGGCCGGCTGGCTGCTGGAGGTCATGTCCAAGGGCTGGGCCGCGCCATGCCCGCTGCTCCTGCCGCTCCGGCCGGCGGCGCTGGTGATCGAGGAGCTGGCGTGGCTCGCCGCGCGTTTTCCCGGGCGCGTCGGCCTCGGCGTTGCAACGGGCTCGCTCGAAGACGATTTCACGATCATGGGGACGACCAAGGACGATCTCGTCCGACGCTTCGCCGAGGGATTACGCGCGGTGACCGCCGCGCTCTCCGGACGCGACCCCGGCCTCCTCGCCGGCGACGTGGCGGTGAAACGCTGCGCCGAGCATCCGGTGCCGGTCTTGAGCGCCGCCATGAGCCTTACTGCTGCCCGCCGCGCCGCCGCCTGCAGCGCCGGCCTGCTTTTCGCCGGCGTCACCGCGAACCACCATTGCCGCGCCATGTCGGAAGCTTACCGCACCGCCGGCGGTACCGGCACGATCATGCTCATCCGCCGGGTGTCGGTCGGCGCGGGCGGCCGCGAGCGCCATGCGCGGCAGGTTGGCCTGTACCGCACCTATACAACCGCGGAATCCCAGTCCAAATGGCGCGAGGACCAGCTGATCGAAGGCGATCCCGAGGCGATTGCCGCGGAACTGCAGCATGATCTGGCTGAAACCGGCGCCGAGGCTCTCAACCTGCGGATTCATGTGCCGGGCGTGATACCGGATGAGGCGGCTGCGCAAATCGCAGGGCTCGCAGAGGTGCTCGAGAGATTTCGCGCCACCTGAAGCAAAAATCATTTGCCGGCGTTCTTGATTTAGATCGCCTCTGACAGCTGCGCAGGCACCGGATTCGGGATACAGATGCCGGTCGGGCAGGATGTCGCCTTCGAGAGGATGCCGGCACCATGACACCTCGCCGCCGCCGTGTCGCGATGACCGCAGCCGTCATCGCGGTGATGATTGGACTGGGTCTCGCAGGAATTGCCCGGTTCGTCATTACTGGGCTCTCGAGCGCCCGAACCGAGCCTTCCTCGGCAGAGGTTGCCGTCGCAACCTGGCTCCTGCATCAAAGCGTCGGCGCTGAGGCGAAGGCCCAGCTAAATCCGCTGGGTGCCGATTCCGCGGACGTTGCCGCGGGGCAGGAGCTGTTTCGGCAGAAATGCGAAATCTGTCACGCCTATGACGGAAGCGGCAAGACCGAGATCGGCGCCGGCGAGTTTCCGAGGCCGCCGGCGTTGCGCGCGATGAATATTCAGGCGATGAGCGACGGCGAGGTCTTCTACCATATCCGCAACGGCATCCGGAACACCGGCATGCCCGCCTGGTCGATGCCCGATACGCAGATCTGGCAGCTGGTCCTTTATCTCCGGCATCTGCCGCAGGTGGTGTCGCTTGCAGGCACGCTGGTGCCGACCGGCGCCGGCGAGGCACACTATGTCGGCTCCGCTGCCTGCGAATCCTGCCATGCGGCGGTCTATGAGCGCTGGAAGAAGACTCGCATGGCGAACGTCGTTCGTGATCCCAAGGAGCATCCCGAGGCGATTATTCCGGACCTGTCCAAGCCTGACCCGCTCCTCACGTTTACCAAGGACGACATCGCCTTCGTCTATGGCAGCAAATGGAAGCAGCGCTACTTCAAGAAGGTCGGCGACGACTATTTCCCTTTGCCGGCACAATGGGACGTCACGCACAAGATCTGGCGGAAATATTTCGTGCCTGACGGCGCCGACTGGTGGGTTCCATTCTACCCGGCGGACAATGCCCAGCGGCCGACCGGCCCGCTTTGCGACGGGTGTCATTCGGTCAATTACGACGTGGCGACCAAGACGGTCACGGAATGGAATGTCGGCTGCGAGGCCTGTCACGGGCCTGGCAGCGCCCACGTCGCCCGGCCGGTGCGGGAGACGATCGTGAACCCGGCGCGGTTGAATTACGTGCAGGCGAGCGACACGTGCATCCGATGCCATTCCCAGGGACAGCCGCTCAAGAACCCGATCAACGGACGGTATTACGACTGGCCGGTCGGGTTCCACATGGGCCTGAACCTCAGCGATTTCTGGCGGCTGGAGGATCACAAGCTCGGCGAGACGACGTTCACCCACTTCGCCGATGGTACAGCGCATAAGAACCGCATGCAGGGCAACGATTTCACCACCAGCCTTATGTATGCCCGTGGCGTTACCTGCTTCAGCTGCCACGACCCGCACGGGTCGGACAACGACGCCATGCTGCGGCGACCCGCCGGCGCCATCTGCCTCACCTGCCATGGGCCGAACACGCAGAATGGGCCGCATGCCGCCACGATTGAGCAGCATACCCATCACGCGGCGAACAGCCCGGGCAGCGCATGCGTCGCTTGCCACATGCCCAAAATCGAGCAGACGATCGCCGACGTGAACGTCAGCAGCCATACCTTCCGCTTCGTCTATCCGGACCGGACGGACAGCCTCAAGGTCCCTAATGCCTGCAACGTTTGCCACACTGACAAGACGACCGCCTGGGCGACCGAGGCGCTTCTGCACTGGAGTGACCGCTCGCCGTGGCGGGTGGGCGACTGAAGGATACGCAGTGATGGCGCGGAGGCCTCCGTCGCCGTAGAGTCCCCCACACCTGACCAACTATCTGCTTGGTTTTCGGGAGGCGGCGCAACGAGCCGCAAAGGGAGGCCACATGGTCCACGATTTGTTGGTCCGTAACGGCACGGTCATCGATGGCACCGGCCGGCCCGGCTATCGCGCCGATGTCGCGATCCACGGCGGCCGGATCGTCGAAATCGGGCGCATCACCGACGCCCCACGCGAAACGATCGACGCCGACGGCCTGGTCGTGTCTCCGGGTTTCATCGACCCGCATACGCATTATGACGCACAGATCTGCTGGGATACGCGCCTAAGCTGCTCGCCCGAGCACGGCGTCACCAGTCTCGTCATCGGCAATTGCGGCGTCGGCGTCGCGCCCTGCCGGCCCGAACAGCGCGAGGCAGCGATGCGCGACCTCGTCAGCGTTGAGGGCATGTCCTACGACGTGCTGACGCGAGGCTTGTCGTGGGATTGGGAGAGTTTCCCCGACTATATGCGGGCCGCCGAGCGGCGCGGTCTGGCGATCAATCTCGGCTTCCTGGCGCCGCTGACGCCGTTCCGCTTCTACGTAATGGGCGAGGAGTCGACGACCCGCGCCGCGACCAAAAACGAGGCATCCCGCATCGCCGCGCTTTTGGGCGAGGCAGTCGAGGCCGGCGCGCTCGGCTTCTCGACCACCTTGTTCCGTCAGCATATCGGCTACAAGGGCCGGCCGCTCGCCTGTCGGCTGGCGAGCCGCGAGGAGCTGTCGCTCTATTGCCGGACCTTGCGCCGGCTGGGGAAAGGCGTGATCGAGATCGCCGCCAGCCAGTATCCGGGAACCCTGAGCGAAGAGGAGTTTGCCATGCTCGAGTTCCTCGCCGAGGAAAGCGACCGCCCGATCACCTGGTCGGCGATGATCCCGATGGGCGACGATCTCACCACGGCCGAGCGGACCCTCAAACGGTCGGCCGGGCTGCTGGCCCGCAAGGTCCTGCCGCAGACGCTCTGTATCGTCTGCCCACTGCAATTCACGCTGAACGACCCGTTCGTCTTCGCGCCGCGCGCCGAGTGGAAGCAGATATTCCACCGTTCGGTTTCCGAGCAGATCGCGATCTTCTCCGATCCGTCCTTCCGCGACGCCTTCCGCGCCGGGCTGGGCACGCCGGACGTCCTCTTTCATGGGGATTGGGGGACCGTGGTGGCAGTCGAATCCGACAGCCCGGCGCTGGCCGATCGGCTCGGTTGTCCCATCTCGGAACTCGCCGCCTCAACTGGCGGCGATCCGGTCGACATTTTCCTCGATATGGCGATCGAGGACGGGCTCAAGACCCGATTTGAAATCCGGCAGGAACACCTGGAGATGCGGCTCGCTAACCTTGTCGGCGATCCGCGCACGCTCCTGGGGCTCGGCGACGGCGGTGCGCATGTCGACATGTTCTGCGGCGCCAGCTACTCGACCCACCTGCTCGGAACCTGGGTACGCGAGCGGCAGGCGCTCACCCTTGAGCGCGCCGTCCAGCGCATGACCTCCGAACCTGCCGATTTCTTCGGTCTCTCCGACCGGGGTCGGCTCAAGCCGGGCATGAAGGCGGACTTGGCGATCTTTGATCCGGTGACCGTTGGCGACGCCAGGCGGGCAAAGCCGATCCGCGACCTGCCCGGCGGCGGCCTCCGGCTGGTGGTCGAGGCCAACGGCATGGAATGGGTCGTGGTGAACGGCGCCGTGTTGCTGGAGCACGGAACCTATCGCGACGGGCTTCCCGGCCAGCTGCTCCGTTCATGAGTAGGGCGGAAAAGCGGAAAGCGCATTTCCGCCAATCTGCATGACGGTCGGGTCCGAGCGGCGGAATGCGCTGCGCTTTTCCGCCCTACGCGGCGTGCGAAATCGGTTGAGCCGTGGCGGTCAGTCTCCGGCACATGTCGCGGAACCAATTGCCGGATGAAATCTCATCGGCATAGAACAGCTTCAGGATTTCCTTGGTCTCCAAATCGTCGGTCAAAAGCTCGGCGAACTCGAGAATTGGACGCAGGAGCGTTTCAGGGTCGCCATTGCTCTCGACCAACCGCGTCAGCTTTTCGATGTCGGTCAACTTCGGATCGGCAATGCACGTTTCGATCTCGATGCTGAATGGACTGAGCTCCGCCTTGCATTCCCCGCCCAGATCACGAATCCGTTGGGAGAAGACGCGCCCGTGATAGGCTTCGCGCTCCGCGATCATCTTCAGGCCGCCGCGCAACGCCGAATTCTCGCAAGTCCGCGCCCAGCCCGCCAGAGCCCGGCCCGCGCAGGTCTCCGCTACCTGGATTTTATCCATCAGATCGATAATCGCTGCGCGTTCCGACACATGGTGCATTCCGAACACAACAAATTCGCGGGATTCGGATTCCGTATTGGTGTGTGTTGCCATTGAGACAGCCTCCTGTGTAGGGCGGAAAAGCGGCAGCGCATTCCGCCATTTAGCAAGCTCTTCGTCTGTGTCGGCGGAATGCGCTGCGCTTTCCGCCCTACGATTCTCCACAATCTTTCTACCCATTCGGCCCCATAGGCTTGTTCCCGACCAGCGCCACGCGTTTCATGATCCGGCGCGTCGTATAATCAGCGACGGCGTAATGCAGGCAGCAGCGATTGTCCCAAAAGGCGACGTCGTTCTGCTGCCACTTGAAGCGCACCTGGAATTCCGGGCTCTTCACATGGTCGAACAGGAAGCCGAGCAGCATGTCGCTCTCGGACCTGCTCATACCCACGATGTGCGACGTCCAGTTGGCGTTGACGTTGAGCGCCTTGCGGCCGGTCTCCGGATGCACCTCGACCAGCGGGTGCTCCGTGGACGGCCAGTTGGCCAGCCGGTCGCCCAGGGTCTCCGACACCTTGCGGCTATAGCTCGCCAGCCGCTCGATCGAATGGACGGCCTTGAGCCCGTCGACGAATTTTTGCATCGGCTGAGACAGGGCGTCGTACGCGGCATACATGCTGGCCCAGCACGTATCGCCGCCCAGCTCCGGCCGCTGAACGCATTGCAGGATCGAGCCCAAGGGCGGCACCTCCAGATACGTGCGGTCGCGGTGCCACCGGTCGGCGCCTTCGCCCTTTGGCGAGACCTGGTCCAGCACCAGGATTTCGCGGTGCGGACGCGGCGTCGGCTGGATTTCAGACAGGTCGAGCGTGCCGAAATAGCGGCCCACGCGGATATGCGTCTCGTCGTCGAGCGGCTTCTGGTTACGGAAGAAAATCACCAGGTTGTCGCTGAACGCCTGCCTGATCGCTGTCACCGTCTCGGCGTCGAGCGGTTCCGACAAGTCGATGCCGCCGATTTCGGCTCCGATCGCCGGTGTCAGCTTCTCCACGGAAATCATCGTTAAGCCTCCCTGGCGTTGCTTTGGATGCGGTCTCGGCCGCATTGACGGCACCATACTGGAAACTGCCCGCCGATCCTATCGGCGCGATCGGAGGCAGGCGAGCTTCATCATTTTAATCATTGCAAGCCTAGGAGGCTTGCGCGGTTCGCCCATGCCCGGTAAAACCAAGCAACTGATTGCTTCTGTCGAATAGCTGTATCATGGCGGCGAACCGCGCGACAGGGGCTTCGACGGCCGCGAAGTCGGCGACGGCCCGTCGAGATTGCCAATAGGGCCAGCGAACGCGGCCCGGGGAGACGAAGGGAGGAAGAAGGCATGACTGCACGCTTTCTGGCGCTCTTATGCGCAACGGTAAGCCTTTTTGCCGTGTCCGAGGTCCCAGGCGCGGCGGCGCAGCAGACGGATCAGCAAGGGGCGTCTGCCAACGGACTGGAAGAGGTCGTGGTGACAGCCCGCCGGCGTGAGGAAAGGATCCAGTCGGTGCCGGTCGCGATCACCGCGTTCAGCCAGGCGGACATCGAGGAGAACCACATCCAGGAGGTGCACGACCTGATCCATTTCGTGCCGTCGCTGGCGGCATCGCTGCCGGGCTCGGACGTGAACGCGCCATATTCCACCCATACCGTCCTGCGCGGGCTCCAGGGCACGATATTCTATTTCAACGACGTGCCCTACAAGACCGACTACAGCACGTCGACAGGTTTGGCCCATGGGCTGCAGCCCGGCACCTTCTTCGACCTCGATCACGTGGAAGTCGACAAGGGGCCGCAGGGGACGCTGTTCGGCAAGAACTCGATCGGCGGCCTGATCGCGCTGGAGCCCAAGCACCCGACCAACGAGTTCGAGGGCTATGGCATGGTTACCCTCGGCAATTACAATGACCATGAGTTCGAGGGCGTAGTCAACGTGCCGATCGTCGCCGACAAGCTGCTGGTCCGCATTGGCGGCCAGACGCAGCAGCGCGATGGCTACACCAAGGATTACTATACCGGTGTCGACTACGACAACCGCGATTACTACTCCTGGCGCGTCGGGTTGACGGCACGCCCGAGCGACGATTTCGAGAACTACTTCCTCTATACGGGCTACTGGCAGCACAGCAACGGCGGCTCGACCTATATGCTGTACGCCAGGCCGACCTTCGCGGGCTTCCCGTTAGGGTCGCTCGCCGCCCTGCAGCAGAGAATCGGCATCCGCGAGGAGCCGGGGCGGACCACGCCCGGCCTCGGCAAGGACTATTTCTACGGCTTCACCGACCACGCGAGATGGGACATCTCCGATGACCTGACGATCCTGAACATCGCCTCGGCGACAATCACCAAGACGCTCGCGACGCAGGATTCCGACGGCACCTATCTGCCGATCATCAATATCGGCGATCCGGTTAATCCGCACGGCTGGACCGACAACGAGGTGCAGTACACCGACGAGTTGCGGGTCCAGGGCAAAGCCTTGTCCGGCCGGCTCGACTGGGTGGTCGGCGGCTATCTGGAATACGACCATCCGCTCGGCAACTCGCTCTACGAGACCGACACCCTGGGGTACTCGCCCGGTATTCCCGGGCACAATACCGATCCTTTGAGCGGGCTTGCCTATTATCATTTCTGGAACTCGTCGCGCAGCCAGGCTGTGTTCGCCCACGGCATCTATGACCTGTCCGATTGGGTCGACGGTCTGCGCCTCGAGGCGGGATACCGGTACACCTGGGATTTCGCTTCCGTGGTGCAGACTGCATACAGTCGCGTCGATAACATAACCCGGTCGGCGACCGGCGCTCCGACCAATTGCGTGGCCTTGTTCGCCGATCGCAACTGCACCAATGCGGTCGACGGCAACTTCAACTCCCCAGGCTGGAACCTGAGCCTTGAGGAGCAGCTAACGCCCACGACCCTGCTCTATGTCCGGTCAGGCCACGCTTACCGGCCCGGCGGGTTCAATCTCACGGTCGCGCCGCAGTTCCAGAAATACCAGCCGGAAAAGGTGACCGACGTCGAGATTGGCGCCAAGACCGAATGGGAGATCGGCGGCATCCACGCCCGAACCAATGCCGACCTGTTCCACACCGACTACAAGAGCATCCAGGTCAGCACGCCCGTGTCCTTCGTCGATGCCGGCGGGAATACCCGGGTCGCCAACGCGCTGGTCAATGGCGGCCTGGCGACGGTCGAGGGCGGGGAGCTGGAAGCGACGGTCCTGCCGTTCAAAGGGCTCGAGCTGTCCGGCCATTATTCTTATGTCTTCCCGCAATATGACCGCTATCCCGGCTTCACCAATCCGTCGCAGTTCCCGAAATTCATTTATTACACCAAGGTCGAGTGGGGCGCTTCGGCCACTTATCATTTGCCGATCGACGAAGCCTGGGGCGATGTCAGCGCCACCGCGACCTATTCGCGTAACGGGCAGATGTACGCGACGATCGTCGTCAACGATCCGCTCTATGTCGTGCCAGGCTATGACTTGCTGGATCTCCATGTCGACTGGAACAACATCCTGACTTACCCGGTCGATGCCTCGTTCTTCATGACCAACGCACTCGATACGCACTATATCGCCGGCACTCTACCGCTCTACACGCTGCTCGGCTTTTCGTCGGTCACCTGGGGGCCGCCGCGCATGTTCGGCTTCTCGCTCAAATATCGCTTCGAAGAGCCGAGCGAAGCCGAGCCTGCGCCGGTCGCCTATACGCCGCCGCCGGTTCAGCCGCCCGCACCCCCGTCGGTCGCGCGCAGCTACATGGTGTTCTTCGACTTCAACCGGTCAGACCTGACGCCCGAGGCCGCGAAGATCGTGGATCAGGCGGCCGCGAACGTCGGGCCGGCCAAGGCGACGGAGATCACCGTCACCGGCCATACCGATACGGTGGGCTCCGACGCGTACAACATGCGACTCAGCCGGCGCCGTGCGGAATCGGTCGCGGCGGAACTGGAGAAGCAGGGCGTTCCCTCCAGCGAGATCCAGCTTGTCGCCAAGGGCAAGCATGGCCTGCTGGTTCCAACCGGTGACGGCGTGCGCGAGCCGCAGAACCGTCGTGTCCAGATCGTCTATTCAGGCGGTCCCACTTCATAGCACAGTTCCATTTCACCCTGCGGACGATCCTGCTTGCATGCCATGGCAGGATCGCCCAGGCTCCGAGAGTTCCAATCAGGACCCGCATTCGGCATGCTCGACCCCGTCCTTTGCGAGATCGTCAAGAACGCCTTGCTGATGGTGGCGCAGGAAGCCGGCATCCGCGCCGCGCGCAGCGCCGGCTCGACCTTCGTCAGCCAGTCGGCCGAGGTCGCCTGCGCCTTGTTCGACCGCGATGGAAGGGTCATCGCCCAGACAGAGTTCGGGCAGATGCATATTTCGGCGCTGCGCAGCATGCTGGGTGCGGTGCGTCAGGATCATCCGGCCGAAACGCTCAGTGACGGCGATGTGCTGGTGACCAACGACCCGTTCCGGGGCGGCATCCACCCGACCGATGTCGGGGCGTTCCGGCCGATCTTCCATGAGGGGCCCGAGTCTCATGATAGCGGGCCAGTCTTTTATTGCGGCGTGATGATGATCGTGTCGGACCTCGGCGGCCTATCCGCCGGCGGCCTGCCGGCCAATGCCACCGAGTGTTTCCACGAAGGGCTGATGATTCCGCCGTCGAAGCTCTACAACGCGGGGGAGCTCGATGTCGGCCTGGCGCGCATGATCCGCGCCAACAGCCGCACGCCCGGTAAGCTGGCGGCCGATATCGACGCTTTGGCGGCCGGCGGCAATGTCGCGGCTGTCCGGATGGGCGAGCTGATCGCCAAATACGGCTATGCCCAGCTGATGGCGATCATCGAGGAATTGCTCGACTATTCCGAGCGGCTGGTGCGGCTCGGCATCGCGCAAATTCCGGATGGCACCTATCGCGGTTCCTACATTGTCGAGGATGACGGCGTCGACCTGGACCGGAGTTATGAGGTGGTCGCGACCGTGACCATCGACGGTTCCGATTTCCGGGTCGATTTCACCGGCACCGCTGCGCAAGCGCGGGGACCAATCAATTCGTCCTATTCGCAGTCGCTGTCCTGCGTGCTGTTCGTGCTGCGCTGTTTCCTCGATCCCGACATTCCGATGAATGAGGGACTGTATCGCCCAATCCACGCGCATTTCCCGCCGGGTTCACTGGTTAACGTGGCCTATCCTGCGGCGTGCAACCTGCGTCTCGCCACTGGCCAGGCGATCATCGACGCGATGTTCCGCGCCTTTGCCCAGATCTATCCCGACAAGACGATGGCCGGTGCCGCCACGGTCCATACGGTGAATTCCACCGGCAAGCATGTCGGCAGCGACCGGTTCTATTCGATGCTGGATATCTCGATGGGTGCGTGTGGCGGCCGGCCCGGCAGCGACGGGGTCGATGGAATCCCGTTCATCTTTTTCGCCTCGGGCGGCTATGACCGCAATGTCGAAGCCTATGAATGGCAGAATCCGGTGCGCTACAGGCGTTATCAGCTCGCGCCGGATTCCGCTGGCCCCGGCCGCTGGCGGGGCGGCTCGGGCGTGGTCAAGGAGATCGAGTTCCTCTCCGACGCCGAGATCACCGTTCGCGCCACCGACCGCTGCCGCATCCCGCCGCAAGGCGTGATGGGCGGTCAGCCAGGGCGAGGCGGCGAGTGGATACTCAACCCAGCAACCGCGGAAGAGACCCGATTGCCTGCCAAGAAGACCAACCATCGGGTCAAGGCCGGCGACGTCCTGGTCTCGACCGTCCCCGGCGGCGGTGGCTTCGGCGAGCCATTCGAGCGCCACCCGGATGCCGTCGCACACGACGTGCGTGCGGGCCTGGTCACGGTCGCTGGTGCTGCGGACTCTTATGGCGTGGTGATGGACCCGGTGACGGGGGCGGTCGATACGGCGGCAACGCGGGAAATGCGCGGGAGTCATGACGCGTAACTTCTTTATCGGCGTCGATATCGGGGGCACCTTCACCGACCTCGTGCTGGCCGAAGAGGGCGGCAATGGACTGCACAACGTCAAGACGCTGACCACGCCGGCCAACCCCGTCGAGGGTGTGATGACGGCCGTCCGTGAGGCGCTGGCCGATGTCGGCGGCGCACCGGGCGATGTCCGCCGCTTTGTCCATGCCACCACCTTGCCGACCAACCTGGTCTTGGAGCGCCAAGGCGCCCGGGTCGCCTATGTGACCACGCGCGGCTTCGGCGACATTTTCCAGCTCAGCAAGCAGCGGCCGGTCGGGCCGGATCGGTTCAACATCTTCTACGAACGCTCCGCGCCCCTGGTCGACCGTACAATGGTGGTCGAGGTCCATGCGCGCATGGACCATCTGGGCCGGGTGCTCACATGCCTCGACGTGCCGGCGGCTGAGGCCGCCTTCGCAGCGCTGGAGGCAAAGCGGCCGGAATCGATCGCCATCTGCCTGCTGCATGCCTACGCGAATCCGGCTCATGAACGGCTGCTGGCGGATCTGGCGCGACGGCATTTCCCCGGCATCTACGTGGCGCTGTCGTCCGAAGTCTGGCCCGAATACCAGGAATATGAGCGGGCTTCGACCACGGTGCTCTCGGCCTATATCGGCCCGACCTTCTCGACCTATGTCCATGCGCTGGAGCACGCGTTGGCCGGGCTCGGCATCGGCTGCCCCCTGCAGATCATGCAGTCGAGCGGCGGGGTGATGAGCGCCAAGGCGGCAGCACGCAAGGCGGCCTATGTCATCGAATCCGGGCCGGCGGCGGGCGTGGTCGCCTCGGCATGGCTCGGGCATTCGTGCGATTTTCCGGACCTGATCTCGTTCGACATGGGCGGCACCACTGCCAAGGCCGGCGTGATCCAGAAAGGCCAGCCGCGGATCACCCATGACTTCCGCGTCGGTGGCAAGACCAGCTCCGGTGCGCGCGACGCCGGGGAGCCGATCAAGGTGCCGGTGGTCGATCTGGCTGAGGTCGGCGCCGGCGGGGGCTCGATCGCCCGCGTCGATGCCGGCGGCTTCCTGCAGGTCGGCCCGAAGAGCGCAGGCGCCTCGCCCGGTCCCGCCTGCTACGGTTTCGGCGGTACCGAGCCCACCGTCACCGACGCCAATGTGGTGCTTGGTTACCTCGATCCGGATTATTTCCTGGGTGGCCGCATGCGGATCGACCCGGAGCTCAGCCGCCGCGCGATGGAGGCTGTCGGCGCGAAGCTGGGTCTCGACACGGTGACGGTCGCCAAGGGCATCTTTGACCTCGCCAATACCCACATGGCGTCGGCGATCCGCGTGGTGACGCTCCAGCGCGGCATCGACCCGCGCGAATACGCCATCACGGCCTTCGGCGGTGCCGGGCCGCTGCACGTGGTCAGGGTGGCCGAGCAGTTCGATATCCCGACGGTGATCGTGCCGCTATCGCCGGGCGTAAAGTCGGCTTTCGGTCTGCTGGTTTCTGATCTCGCCTACGACTATGTGGCGACGACTATTATGCCGGCCACGGCGGCCGATTTCGCCGTGCTCGACCGCGCCTTCGTCGAACTGGAGGCGACGGGCCGGCGTGACCTCCAGGGCGAGGGCGACTCTGGCCAGCCCCAGGCGCTCGAACGCAGCATCGATCTGCGCTTCGCCAACCAGGCGCTCGACATCGCCATCCCGGTGTCCTCCATGCCCATGAATGCGGAGATCATCCGCGACGCCGAGGCGCGGTTCCGGAAGCTTTACTTCGACCTGTGCGGCATGCGGCCGAGCGATCCGTGCCAGATCGTCAATTGCCGCCTGCGCGCCGTGGGCAAGGTGACCAAGCCGAGCCTATCGACGCTGCCGCCGGGCGACAATCATCCTGCGCGTGCGCTCAAGCGCGGCCGCCAGGCGTATTTCTCCGAAGCCGGTGGCTTCACCGATTGCCAGGTCTTCGACCGCACCCGTCTGCTGCCGGGCGATTCGATCGCCGGGCCGGCGATTTTCGAAGAGCCGGACTCCACAACGCTGTGCCCGCCCGGCTATGCCGCGACGGTCGATTCTCATCTCAACCTTATTATTCGGCGTGCAGCTTCATAGCGCCTCCCCCTTGAGGGACCCTCAAGGGGGCATGATGAGAAGTATCGGCGCTGTTGGTATCTATTTGAAAGCCACGCCGGACAGGTCACATAATGCTGATGCCACCAAGGCCAGGGGAAGCAACCATGCGCAACGATCTGCCCTATCCCGTCTATGACGCCGACAATCATCTCTATGAGCCGGCGGACGCGATCACGCGGCATCTGCCGAAGAAATGGTCGAAGGCGCTGCAGTTCGTGACCGTCAATGGACGGCAGAAGCTCGCCATCGGCGGGCAGATTTCGGATTACATCCCCAATCCGACCTTCGATGTGGTCGCCGCGCCCGGCGCGCATCTCAAATATTACCGCGCCGAAAACACCGAGGGCCTCTCGCTCCGCGAGATCACCGGCCAGCCGATCCGCGCGACCGAGGCTTTTCGCAACGGCGCTGCGCGGCTCAAGGTGATGGACGAGCAGGGTGTTTATGCCTCGCTGATCTTCCCGACGCTGTTCTCGGCGATCGAGCGGCGCATGAGCTATGACCATGAGCTGTTGGGCGCCGCCCTCCATTCGCTCAACCAGTGGACGGACGAGGAATGGGGCTTCGACCGGCAGGGTCGCATCTTCGCCACGCCGATCATCTCGCTGGCCGACATCGATTGGGCGGTCAAGGAACTGGATTGGGCGCTCGAGCACGGCGCGCGCACCGTCTGTATCCGCCCCGCGCCGGTGCCAGGCTATCGCGGCAGCCGGTCGCCCGGCTTTCCGGAATTCGACCCGTTCTGGGCGCGGGCGGCAGAGGCGAAGATCTTCGTCGTGCTGCACGCCTCAGACTCGGGCTACGACCAGATCACCCAGATGTGGATCGGCGGCCAGGAGTGGAAGCCGTTCGAGCCCGACCCATTTTCCAACTGCCTGCGCATCATCGATCGCGCCATTTCCGACACGGTCTCGGCCCTGATCTGCCACGGTATATTCGAGCGCCATCCCGGTGTGCGCATCGCTGCGATTGAGAACGGCGCCGCCTGGGTCGACCCGCTGCTGAAAACGTTGAAGCACGTCTATGGCCAGATGCCGCAATATTTCAAGGAGCACCCGGTCGAGACCTTCAAGCGCCACGTTTTCGTCGCGCCGTTCAACGAGGATTCGATCCCTGAGCTGGTCGACCTGATCGGCGCCGATCGCGTCCTGTTCGGCAGCGACTGGCCACACCCCGAAGGCGTGGCCGAGCCGCTCGACTTCCTGGCCGAGCTCTCGGGCCTCTCCGCCGCCGATCAGCAGAAGATCATGAGCAGCAATTTGAAAGGCCTGCTGGAAGGCGCGCGGGACTGAGAGAACAGGGTACCTGATAGGTTCAGATTCGGCCTTGCCACTGAACCGGATCACGGCTCGTATGAAAGAACGCGACGACGTAAATGGCGTCTTCCGTCGCGCGGAAGATCACAACGTAAGGAAAATGCTGCAACAGGGCGCGACGGGTATTCCCAGGCATGAAAGGGAAGTGCGTCGGCGACGCGGCAATCCGTGCCTGCGCAGTTCCGTTCTCATCCGCCGAACGACATGAGGAGCGTGCTCCGCGTACCAGTCGAGCGCGTCGAGCAGTTCGGAACGCGCGATCGGGGTGAAAATGACGCGCCGCATTCAGGCGTAGCGACGATCAAGCTCTGCTTCGATCTGCTCCCACGTAGACCCGGATTTGATATCCTCCTCTAGCGTGGCTAGTCTTCGCTCTAGCTCAGCCTGCTGCGCTGGCGTGAGTCGAACATCTTCGGCTTCGAGACTATCCCAAAGGCGGGCGATGAGTTCCAGCCGCTCTTGCGGTGACATGCTGGCGATGTCGATCGGCATCATGCAGTGAAGATGGCATCGGCCAGCGGCGATGTCGAGGACCAGATACTTCCACGCACCGGACCATCCGATCAACCGACAGGGATCGACGACCGGACGGCATATTGTTCGACCATCCAAGCCTCCCTAATCGACCGGCTGGTCTGGCGTGAGCCGTCGGGGCTCCAGCCGGGTGGGCCGAACAAATAGAGCCAGCGTTCTCGCCAGTTGCGTGCCGCGAAAATGTCTCGGCCGATCGCAATCCATTCGTGGAAGGCGATGGTGAACGGGTTGAAGCTGCCCAGAGGGCGGACGATGCCATAGCGCGGCTTGTCGGCCGGGTCCTCGGCGACGAAGGTGCCGAACAGCCGGTCCCAGATGATCAGCACGCCGGCATAGTTGGCGTCGAGATAGCGCGGGTTCACCGCGTGGTGGACCCGGTGGTGGCTCGGCGTGTTCAGCACCCATTCAAGCGGCCCCAGTCTGCCGATCAGCTCGGTGTGGATCCAGTACTGGTAGAGCAGGCTCCAGGCGGAGAACATCATCACCATTGCCGGCGGGAAGCCTACTACCATCAAGGGTAACCAAAAGACGAAGGATAGCGACACGTTGCCAGTCCAGGTTTGCCGGAGCGCAGTGGTCAGGTTGTAATACTCCGACGAGTGGTGAACCACGTGGCTCGCCCAGAACCAGCGCCTCAAGTGCGCGGTGCGGTGGAACCAGTAATAAGCGAGGTCCTCGGCAAAGAAGCAGAGAACCAGGCCCCACCAGGCGAAGGGGACGTGGAAGATCGCCAGCCGCGCCGCCGCACCATAGGACGCGGCCACGAACCCAGCCAGCGCGAGCCCGGTCAGCACGTTGCCCAGCGTCGTCGCCAGGCTGGCCGCGCTATCGCGCCAGGCGAAGCGAGCGGGGCGGGTGAAGGTGGCGACCGCCAGCTCGATCGCCAGCAGGCCGAGAAAATAGGGCCAATAGGCCGTCACGCCTGCACGAACGGAAGCTTTGCCGTCGCCTTGCCGGTCAGCGCCAGCAGCGCGTTGGCGACCGCCGGCGCGATCACCGGCGTTCCGGGCTCGCCGGTGCCGCTCGGCGGGTTGGTCGACGGCACGATATGGGTCTCGACCAGCGGTGCCTCGTTCATGCGCAGCACCGGGTAGCTGTCGAAATTGGTCTGCTCGACCCGGCCGTCCTTGAGCGTGATCCGGCCATAGAGTGCCGCGGCCAAGCCGAAGCAGGTGCCGCCCTCCATCTGGGCCGCGATCTGGTTGGGGGCGATTGGCATGCCGCAATCGACCGCGGTCACCACGTGGCGCACCCGCGGCGCGCCGTCGACTAGGCTCACCTCGGCGATCTGGGCGACGACGGTGCCGAAGCTCTCATGCACTGCCACGCCGCGCGCCCATCCGGCTTCGAGCGGCTGGGCATAGCCCGATTTCTCCACCGCCAGGTTCAGCGCCGCCAGATGCCGCGCCGCCGGTACGCCCGCCTTGGCATAAAGGGCGCGGCGATACTCGACCGGATCCTTGCCGGCCTTGCGCGCCAGTCGGTCGATGGTGTGCTCCATCACCAAGGCGGTGTGGGTGGCGCCGACCGAACGCCACCACAGCACGGGGACTTTCACTTCCGGCATATAGACCGCCGCATCGACCACGGGGATCGCTGCGAAATAGGGCGAGCCCTTGACGCCCTCGACCGTGGTATCGTCGAATTTCGGCGCGCCCGGGACTTCCTTCTGGATCGACTGGGTGACGACCCGGTGCCGCCACACGGTCGGGAACCCGTCGGCATCGGTCCTTATCGACAGCGCGTGGTGGGTCAACGGCCGGTATCGGCCGCCGGTCATGTCGTCCTCGCGGGTCCAGACCAGTTTCACCGGCCGTCCGCCTCCGATTTTCTTGGCAATGTGGACGCACTCGGCAACGTAGTCCGAGGTCGGGTTGGCGCGGCGTCCGAACGAGCCGCCGGCGAACAGGGTCTCGATCTCAACCGCGCCGGGCAGCATCAGCACGATCATCGCCGCGTGGAGCTGGTCCAAGGTCTGGACCTGCGAGCCGTAGGTCAGCTTGCAGCTGTGGCCATCTACGCGAGCGACGCAGTTCATCGGCTCCATGGCGGCGTGGGCGAGGAACGGGAAGTCGTAAGCGAACGGGATCGGCTCGCCGCCCGGCGTGGTCGCCGCGTCGCCCTTGCCATCAAAGGGCAGGGGCTTGAGATTGCCTGAATCGCCGGCGGCGATCTTATGGTACTCGGCCATGATCTGGTCGGAGCCGCGCTTTTCGGCCTTGCTGTCGTCCCATTCGACCTTGAGCGCGTCGCGGCCGCGCTTGGCGGTATAGGTGTCACGCGCCAGCACCGCGACGCCGGTCGGTATCTGGACGACGTCGACGATCCCGGGCACCTGCCGCGCCTCGGTCGGATCGAACGACTTGACCGTGGCGCCGAACAGGGGCGCATGCGCCACCACCGCCACCAGCATATCCGGCATGTGCACGTCCTGGGTGAAGCGGGCAGTGCCGTCGCTCTTGGCCTGGCTGTCCTTGCGTCGCACCCGATCGGTGCCGATGAGGGTGAATCTGCCTGGGTCCTTCAGGGTTGGGTCGGCTGGCGGCGCGATCTTCCCGGCGGCGGGCAAAAGGTCGGCGAAGGTCGCGTTCTTGCCGGAGGGGTGGGACACGACGCTGTCCTTGACCGTTATTTCGCCGGCCGGCAGCCCCCATGTCCGGGCTGCCGCCAGCACGAACATGGCTCGCGCGCCGGCGCCGGCCTTGCGCAGCTGCATCCAGGAATTCGCGATCGCCGTCGACCCGCCGGTGCCCTGGATGCCCATCAGCGAATTCCCGTAGAGCTTCGCGTTGCCGGGCGCCTGCTCGACTTTGACCTTGGTCCAGTCGGCATCCAGCTCCTCCGCCACGATGGCGGCAAGGCCCGCATGATTGCCCTGGCCCATCTCCAGGTGCTTCGACACGACCGTGACGGTGCCGTCCTGGGCGATCTTGATGAACGGCCCGAACGCGCCGACCTCGGTATGCGCGCCGATGCTCATAGCGTCGCCCAGCGAGCAGCCAACCAGCAGGCTAGTCCCGGCCATGGTCGCGCCGACCATGAAGCCGCGGCGGGTGATCTTCGGCTCCGCGCCCATCTCAACCCTCCACGCCGGCGGCGTCCTTGATCGCCGCCCGAATGCGCTGATAGGTGCCGCAGCGGCAGATATTGCCGCTCATCGCATCGTCTATGTCCTTGTCCGATGGCTTTGGCGTCTCAGCGAGCAGGGCGGCCGCCGACATGATCTGGCCCGATTGGCAATAGCCGCATTGCGGCACGTCGTGGCGCACCCAGGCGGCCTGCAGCGGATGCGCGCCGCCCAGCCCCTCGATGGTGGTGATCTTCACGCCTGCGAGCACCGAAATCGGCGTCTGGCATGACCGTGTCGGCTGGCCGTCGAGGTGCACCGTGCATGCCCCGCACTGGGCGATGCCGCAGCCATATTTGGTCCCGGTCAGCAGCAGCTCGTCGCGCAGCACCCACAATAATGGCGTGTCGGGCGGCGCACTGACGTCGTAGGTCGTGCCGTTAACCACAAGCGCGGTGCCCATGCGTCTCCTCCGCCTCAGGACTTGCCTGCGGGATGCTAGCGTGCTTCGGCCTGTGGAACCAGCCGGCCGGTGTCACTCGCCTCTTGATGGCCGGTCGAAGCCGGCGGTGTTAGGCTCAATCCATGCTCGGTCCCGAACTCGATTCGCGGCTGATCCAGCTGCTGAAGCAGAATGCGCGCCTGTCGACGTCGGAGCTGTCGCGCCGGCTGGGCGTCTCGCGCTCGACCGTGCAGGGGCGGATCGAACGGCTGGAGCAGACCGGGGCGATTGCCGGCTATACGCTGAAGCCGGGCGGGGCGGACAGTCCCCACATGGTGCGGGCCCATGTATCGATCAGCGTGTCGCCCAAACTCCAGGCCGCTGTCGAGCGCCATCTGCTGAAACTCAAGGGCGTGGTGACGCTCTATTCGATCAGCGGCGCGGACGATCTGATCGCCATCGTCGAGGCCCAAGGCATGGCTGAACTGGATCGCTGTTTAGACGCCATCCGCGATACCGACGGCGTGCTGGACACGCGGTCGGCGATCATTCTCAGAACGTTGTGAAGCAGTTCGCGATTTATATGCTGGCGAGCGGGCGGAACGGGACGCTCTATGTCGGGATGACGAGCAACTTGCTCCGGCGGGTCTGGGAGCACAAAAACAAGTTGGTTCCGGGTTTCACCGCAAAATATGGTTGTGACAGGCTGGTATATTTCGAATTATTCGAGCAGATGGCGCATTCGATCGCGAACGTCAGCTCAAGGAGTGGCGACGCGCGTGGAAAATCGCACTGATCGAGGAAGCGAATCCACTGTGGGTCGATCTTTACGGCGGGATCGCGCGATAGCTGTTTGTCAATCACAACCATGACGTCCCGACGAAAGTCGGGACCCATTCCGCAGCCTTCGCGCTGGCTGACCGGTGAGTCCCGACCTTCGTCGGGACGTCAGCTGAGCATTTTCGGGAATTTACTAATTGATCGGAAACTCCACCCCCTGGGCAAGCGGCAAGTCCTTGCCGTAATTCACCGTGGTGGTCATCCGGCGCATATAGGCCTTCCAGGAATCCGAGCCGGACTCGCGGCCGCCGCCGGTTTCCT
>CAZVYC010000002.1:0-48538 GCA_964631425.1 uncultured Rhodospirillales bacterium | reverse complement strand
CCGACAATGGCGGATGGCGCTCCGCTTATCCGCCACTGGGCCTACCCATAGGGGGGCGCCGCCTGCAAATCACCTGCATTTCCAGGCAGCGGACACAAGATCTAGTGCCAGGCCCTTACCCCACCTCGAACTTCACCCCCTGGGCGAGCGGCAGGGCGTTCGAGTAGTTGATCGTGTTGGTGGCTCTACGCATGTAGGCCTTCCAGGCGTCCGAGCCGGATTCGCGGCCGCCGCCGGTCTCCTTCTCGCCGCCAAAGGCGCCGCCGATCTCGGCGCCGGAGGGGCCGATATTGACGTTTGCGATGCCGCAGTCGGAGCCCACCGCGGAGACGAACAGCTCCGCCTCGGCCAGGTCGGTGGTGAAGATCGACGAGGACAGGCCCTGGGGCACGTCGTTGTGCCAACGGATCGCCTGGGCGAGGTCAGTATATTTCATGACATAGAGGACCGGCGCGAACGTCTCGCGTTTCACGATCTGGGTCTGCTCCGGCATTTCCACGACTGCAGGCTCCACATAGAACGCGTCGCCGATTCCGTCCGATCGCGCCCGCTTGCCCCCCGAGACGGTGCCGCCGGCGGTGGTAGCCTGGGCCAGCGCCGCCTGCATGGCGGTGAAGGCTTGCTCATCGATCAGCGGCCCGACCAGCACGCCGTCCTTGCGCGGATCGCCGATGCGGAGCGACCTGGCCGCCTGCTTCAGGCGCGGCACCAGCCGGTCATAAACGTCCTCGTGCACGAAAAGCCGACGGAGCGTGGTGCAGCGCTGGCCGGCGGTGCCCATCGCGGCGAAGACGATCGCGCGGAGCGCCAGATCGAGATTGGCCGAGGGCGTCACGATCGCAGCGTTGTTGCCGCCAAGCTCCAGGATCGGACGGGCGAAGCGAGCGGCCAGCCGTGGGCCGACTTCGCGGCCCATGCGGGTCGAGCCGGTGGCGGACAACACGGCCATCTTCGGATGGTCGACCAGCACCTCGCCGATCGCTTTGTCGCCGATAATGAGGGTGGAGAGACCGTCCGGCACGCCGCCGAAGCGCTTGGCGCTCTTAAGGAACAGCGCCTGGGTAGCAAGCGCGGTCAGGGGCGTCTTCTCCGACGGCTTCCACACCGCGGCGTTGCCGCAGACGAGCGCGAGCGCGGCATTCCACGACCACACCGCGACGGGGAAGTTGAAGGCGGAGATGATCCCGACCACGCCCATCGGATGCCAGCTTTCCATCATCCGATGGTTGGGTCGTTCGGTCGCGATGGTGCGGCCGTAAAGCTGGCGCGACAGGCCAACGGCGAAGTCGCAGATGTCGATCATCTCCTGAACCTCGCCCAGGCCCTCGCTCACAATCTTGCCGGCTTCGAGCGTCACCAGCCGGCCGAGATCGGTCTTGGCGGCGCGTAGCTCCTCGCCGAACAGACGGATGAGCTCGCCACGTCGTGGCGCCGGCACAGTGCGCCAGGCGAGGAACGCCTGGTGCGCCGTTTCGATAGCGCCGGCCGCGCCCTCGGCATCCAGCGTCGCCACCGCGCCGATCCGTTCGCCGGTGATCGGCGACCGGGCTCTCAATGCACCGCCGCGCCACAGCGTCTCCGGCACGCCCAGTCGGACGAGAATGTCGGCGGCTTCCGTCGCCGGGGCAGGTAGCGCCCGGGCGGTCTCCTTCGTGCTCATGCGGCTCCCCGATCCGGTCATGCAGCGAGCGAGTAGCCCGGTGCGATCGCGTATGCCTTACCGAAGCGGTTGTCGAGGAACAAGGACAGTGGAATATCCTCCTGGCGCACGAGCCCGCGCTGGGCGATCCGGCCATGCGCCAGCAGATCGAGCACGGCGCAGATCGAGGACGCGGTGGTCAGCTGAATTGCCGCCCAGCTGCGCCTTCCGTCGTGCCGGGCGTAGATCTTGTTGGCATAGGAATGTTGCATGAGGCGGCCATTTCGCCGGCCGATCGCGGTCACGAAGATGACCACGACATCCTGGTCGGTGGTCGGCACCGCGTTTTCCAGCACCTCGCGCAACAGGTCACGCCGCTCCGACAGGCGCAAATCGCAGAGCAGGGTCTTCATGATGTCGCGGTGACCGGGATAGCGGATAGTCTGATAATTAAGGTTGCGCACCTTGCCGGCCAGCGTCTGGCAGAGCGAGCCAAGCCCGCCCGAGGTGTTGAAGGATTCGTAATGCACGCCGTCGAGCGCGAACTGCTCGACCTGCTCCAGCGCCGGCACCAGCACATTGCTGCTGTCGACGATCGCCTCGCACGGCTCGCAATATTCGTTGATGACGCCGTCGGTGCTCCAGGTGAGGTTGTACGTCAGGGAGTTCGAGGGGTAGAGCGGCAGCGCGCCGACCCTGAGCCGCAGCATCTCGACGGATTCGAAATCGCGCACCAGGTCATGGCCGACGATCGAGATAAAGCCGGGAGCGAGGCCGCATTGGGGAATAAAAGCGCCCTTCGCGGTGGCGGCCAACTCAGTCACTGCGCGAGTCGAGGCGACATCCTCGGTCAGGTCGAGATAGTGGATGCCCGCCATGTAGGCCGCCTCGGCCACCGGCCGGGTGAGCTTGTAGGGCAGAGCGCTGATCACGGCGAACTTCTTGCGCAGCGCGGCGCCGAGCGTGGCGGCATCGGTCACGTCCAGCTGCATGACGCGCGTGCCGTTGGCATGCAGCCGATCCAGCGCGGCCAGCGAGCGGTCCGCCACCGTCACTGCGTAGTCGCCCGAGCGCATGAGCAGGTCGGCGATCATCTCGCCGATATTGCCAGCGCCGATCACCAGGATCTCCCGCATAGCCGCAGCCTCCATCGAGCTGATTTGCTGGTCACTTTCGAGTCCGCAAGGAGTGTAGAAGCGGCACCTGCCGGAATGAATTCGGGGTTCGGTCGGAAATGCGCTGGAGTTCCGTCGATTTGGCGGAGAATCCGTCATTTTGCCGAAGGCAGTTTGATCGATGGCGCCGCCGGCGCGATAAAGTGGCAAAGGCGACAAGGGGAATGAGCAATGCAGTTCGAAGAAATTCTCGGGGGCTTCGTCTTCCTCGAAGCTCCGCGCATGGACGATTCCGGCAATCTCTATTTCAGCGAGGTGATGGAGGGCGGCGTTCACCGCCTGTCTCCGGACGGGCAGGTGAGAAGTTTCGTCACCGACCGTAAATGGATCGGCGGCTTGGCGCTGACCAGCGACGGAGGCTTCATCAGCTCCAGCCGCGACGGGCTGGAATATTGCAGCATGGCGACCGGCGAGCGCCGGCTGCTGGATCTCAGCTACGAAGGCCGGAGGCTCGTCGGCGTCAATGACATCCAGCCGGCCGACAACGGGAGTCTCTATTTCGGCTGCAACGATTTCGCCGCGATCCAGGAGGGGCAGCCGGCGGTGCCGGACTGCCTTTATCGGCTGGAGCCCTCCGGCGTCGTGACGAAGCTGGCCGATGACGTGCTGATCTCGAACGGCATCGGTCTCAGTCCGGATCGCACGCGGCTTTACCATGTCGACACGCTGAGGGGGCTCGTCGTCTTCGACGTCCTACCGGACGGCGGCGTGTCCAATCGCCGTCTGCTGGTCGAGCACCGCGGTGCCGATGGGCTGCAGGTCGACGCCTATGGCGGCATCTGGGTGGCGGGATACGGCACGCAGGACCTGACGCGTTATCATGCGGACGGCGCGGTCGAGCGGCGGATCGATTTCTCGGGCATGTATGCCGGCTGCTGCGTGACGAGCCTGACCTTCGGCGGGGCCGACCTGCAGGACCTGTATGTGGTGACGGCCGGCGACTATCGCCGACCGTCCAAAGGCGACGGCCGTGTCTATCGCGCGCGGTCGGACGTGCCAGGGCCGAGGACGCCGCTTCTGCCTAGCCTTGCTTTCTGACCGACGTCCCGACGCAAGTCGGGATCCAACTATCGGCGTTCGCGAGGGCTGGAAATTGGGTCCCGACTTGCGTCGGGACGTCGGGTTTGGGGGAGGGGGTGCAAGATCAGCAAACGCTTTCCCATCGGCATCGTTCAAATGCATCATGCGCAGGTGCCGGAAAGGCGGAATAGTCGCGGCACGAAGGAACGGGGAAGCAAGCTATGTCGAATCTCATCGAAGCCCTGAAGCGCGATCCGGTTTCATTCATCGACGCGCATTACGACGAGGGGTTCAAGCTCTCGCGAGAGGAGCTGGACGAAGTGCATCTGGCGGGCCTGCGCAAGCGTTTCGCTGAGCTCCGCCCCACGCTGCCGGCGCTGGCGAAGCTCGCTGCCGACCAGGGCGTCGACAGGATCGACAGCATCGACGATGCCGCGCCGCTGCTGTTCCCCCATACGGTCTACAAATCCTACCCGCTCTCGTTCCTTGAGCGCGGGCAGTTCGACCGCCTGACCAAATGGCTGCAAGGCCTCACCACCGTCGATTTGTCGCCGGTCGACGCCAAAGGCATCCAGACCATCGATGAATGGATCGGGCGGGTCGAGGAAGCGACCGAGATCAACATCATCCACACGTTCGGCACCACCGGGAAGCTCTCCTTCCTGCCGCGCACCAAGGACCAGACGCGGATCACTACGACCTTGACGGCCCACTGCGTCCGCGATTTCGCCGGCTACAAATCCGGGCCGGACGTGCTGAAGGACCACATGCCGCTGATCTCGCCCTCCTACCGTAACGGCGCCAGCGCCATCGTCCGCGGCATGCGGCGCATGGCGGTCAATTTTGCCGGCGGGTTCGACAACGCGCTGTTCCTTTACCCCGACGCCTATTTCAGTGCCGACGTGCTGTCGCTGGCCGGCCGGCTCAGGGCCGCAGAAGCGCGGGGCGAGCAGGGGCAGCTGGAATTGCCGCCGGCGCTCGTGGCCCGGCGCGATGAGTTCGCGGCCCGCGAGAAGGAGAGGGCCGGGGACCTGGACCGGTTCTTCGCCGAGGCCAGCGCGCGCTTCAGCGGCCGGGACGTCTACCTCTTCGCCGTCTGGCCGATCCTGTTCGAGTGGGCGGAGGAGGGGCTGAAGCGCGGCGTCAAGGGCATCTTCGGCCGGAACTCTGTCCTGACCACCGGCGGCGGCAGCAAGGGCAGGCCGCTGCCGGCGAACTATAAGGAGGTCATCTTCGAGTTCCTGGGGTTCGATCGCCATTTCGAATTTTTTGGGATGAGCGAGCTGATGACCAACGCGCCGCGCTGCGCAGAGGGTCATTTTCATTTCACGCCGGTGATTGTGCCCTATGTGCTCGATCCCGCGACCGGCCAGCCGCTGCCGCGCCATGGGCGGCAACACGGCCGGTTGGCGCTGATGGACCTGCTGCCGGATTCCTATTGGGGCGGGCTTGTCTCGGGCGACGAGGTGACGATGGGTGGTTTCGACGAGCCCTGTGCTTGCCGCCGCGCCGGCCCCTATCTCGAATCCGAAATCCGCCGCTTCAGCGAGGCTCAGGGCGGCGACGACAAGATCAACTGCGCCGGCGCGCCCGAGGCGCACGACCGCGCGATCGATTTCCTGATCGGGAGCACGCAATGACAGCCCAAGCTAACGAGCGGTTCACTGTTCCCCTGCTGCTGCGCGGGCAGGTTATCGACGAGGCCACTGTCGAATTCGGCGGCCGCCGCGGCGGGGTCAGCTTCAGCGCGCCCGACCTGACGAAATACCTGCCGGAGCTGACCCTCTCCGCGCCGTCGCGGATGGCCGACCTGTACGCAATCAGCCTCGACGACATCTTCGACTTCCTGGCGAAGCTCGGGCCAAAGCTGCACCCGGCCGACAACCCCTACCTGCAGGAGGCCTTCGCGCTGTCGCGACTGACCTCCGGCTTGTCGGAAAGCATCCTGCGGCATCATTACGAGCGCATCCCGGAGTTCTTCGAACGTGCCCGGGTCCGCGACATCGCCGAGCGGCTGATCGGCATCGATTATCTAGAAGGCTGGGTCGAGCAGCCGGTGACCTGCAATCCGGAATCGCGCCATGCAATCCGGGCTTTCGGGGCGCGGGCGGTGCATATCATCGCCGGCAATGTCCCGGTGGTCGGCGTGACGACGGTGATCCGCAATGCGATCACGCGATCGGATGCGATCATCAAGACGCCGTCAAACGACCCGCTAACCACGGCGGCGGTGGTGCGCACGATGATCGACCTCGATCCCGACCATCCGGTGACGCGCCATATCTCGGTGGCGTACTGGAAGGGCGGCGACGAGCGGATCGAGTCCTATCTTTACGATCCGCGCCGGATCGAGAAGATCATCGCCTGGGGGGGCTTCGCCGGCATCAAGCACCTGACGCAATATCTCCAGCCGGGCCTCGACCTCATCACGCTCGACCCCAAGCACAGCGCCACCATCATCGGCTCGGAGGCCTTCGCCGACGATGCCACCTTGGACGAGGTGGCGCGGCGGCTGGCGCTCGATGTCGGCGTGCTGAACCAGGAGGGCTGCGTCAACGCAAGGGTGATCTATGTCCAATCCGGCACCGATGCGGAGGGGCTGGAAAAGGCCAACGAGCTGGGCCGGCGCCTCTTCGCGGCGCTGCAGGGGCTGCCGCCGCATCTCTCGACACCGCATAAGGCGTTCGATCCGGAGCTCAAGGCCGAGATCGATGCGCTGGCCTTCGTCGAGGACGAGTTCCGGCTCTATGGCGGCCGGAGCAACGAAGGCGCGGTAATCGTGTCGCAGAGCGATGTCGCCGTCGATTTCGCCCGGCAGCTCGCCTGCCGCGTCGCCAATATCGTGCCGATCGACGACGTCGAGACCGCGGCGCGCTCGGTTAACGCCTATACCCAGACGATCGGCATCTATCCGGAGTCGCTGAAGACCACGCTCAGGGACCGCCTGGCCTGCCAGGGGGCGCAGCGGCTGGTGTCGCTGGGCGGGGCGGCCACCTTGATGCGCACGCCACAGCCGCAGGATGGCATCGAGCCGCTGCGCCGTTCGGTCAAATGGATCGTCGACGAAAGCGCCGATGGCAAGCAGCTGGCGGCGTTGGCGACGGCTTGACAGAGGCGTCGCCATCGTCGTCATTCGCTCGATAATGCATTGTAGGATGGCGCTGAGCGAAGCGAAGCCCATCATTCGCGTGATCGGTGGGCTTCGCTTCCGCTCAGCCCACCCTACGCCATGAAATGGGGTTGGGGGGAAGGGATAATAATGGATTTTCCCGACAGGCTGAAGGCGGCGCTGACGGCCAGGGAAGAAGCCTGGGCCGTCGATTTTCGCAGCACGTTTTACACCTGGCGCAACCTTCTCGATATCGGCGAAGCGCTTGAGGCCGCGCTGGTCGCGGCGGGTGTTTCCACAAAAGCGCCGGTCGGCATCGTGGCGCGCAACCGGCCGTTCCTGGCCGCTGCCATTCTTGGGCTGGTGACCCATCGCCGGTCGGTCACGATGATCTATTCGGCGCAAGCGCCGGAGGCGATGGCAGGCGATATCGCCAAGCTTCGGCTGCCCGCAATCGTCGCCGACCCGCAGGACTGGGGGGAACCGCAGATTGCGGCTGCGCGCCGCGCGGGCACGATGGGGCTGGCCACCGGTGACCTGGAGCGGCCGCTTCGACCGGTTGACGGGATCGGACAGGTCGGTTCCGGCCCGCACCGCGAGCCGCCGGCCGAATCCGGTATCGAGCTTCTGACCAGCGGCACGACCGGCGCGCCCAAGCGGGTTCTGATCGGATTTCCGCTGCTGGCGCGTACGGCCGAGAGCTTCACCTTGGGCGATCCGCCGCCGGGCGGACGCCCGCCGCAAATCGTGACCGGCCCGTTCGGCAATGTCAGCGGGCTCTGCCAGCTGATCGGCTGCGCCGCCGGCACGACGCCGATGGCGATCCTGGAGAAATTCAACGTCCCGGAATTCGTCGATGCCGTGAAGCGGCACCGGCCGCCGATCCTGGGACTGGTGCCGACTGCGATCCGCATGATCCTGGACGCGGGCGTCCCGCGCGAGGACCTGGCCGGCGTCGGCGCGGTGTTCGGCGGCGGCGGCGCGCTCACACCCGAGATCCAGGAGCGGTTCGAGGAAACCTACGGGATCCCGATCTACTGGGGCTACGGCGCCACCGAATTCGGCGGCACGCTCGTGCGCTGGACTCCGGACATGCGCGAACCCTACGGCCGGTCCAAGCGCGGCAGCATCGGCAGGGCGATGCCGGGCACGGACCTGCGCGTGGTCGACCCGATGACCGGCGCTATCCTGCCGCCGGGCCGGCCCGGCCTGCTCGAGGCCCGCGTCCCGATCATGAGCGAGGATTTCATCCGCACCACCGATCTGGTCACGATCGATGCGGACGGCTTCGTCTTCCACCACGGCCGCAACGACGGCGCCATCTCCCGCGGCGGCTTCAAGATCATGCCCGAGACCGTGGCCGAGGCGCTGCGCCGGCATCCTGCCGTCTTGGATGCCGCGGTCGTCGGCGTACCTGACGCTCGCCTGGGCGAGGTACCGGTGGCCGCGGTGGAGCTGAGGGCGGGCGTCGAGACGCCGACCGAGGAGGAGTTGATCGGGTTTTTGCGCGGCTGCCTGACATCGGTTCAGGTCCCGACGAGGGTCATCACCGTCGAGGCCTTGCCACGGACGCCGTCGATGAAGGTGAGCCTGGCGGAGACGCGGAAGCTGTTTGAAAACCCCCGCCCCAGCGGGGAGAGGGAGGGGCCCATTGCGGAGCAATGGGAAGGTGAGGGGGTGGCGCCGCATGTCGGATAATGCAGAACGCGCGCTGACGCACGCGCCCCCTCACCCTCCCGCGCTGCCGCCCAAGGCGGCTGACTGCGAGGCGCAATCAGCGACCTTCGGTCGCGGCGCGGGCCCCTCCCTCTCCCCGCTGGGGCGAGGGAGTGAAATGCGCGGCGCCCATGGGGCGCTCCAATGAACCTCTCCCTCACCGAAGACCAGACTCTCCTGCGCGACAGCGTAGGACGTTTTCTGGGTGCTGAATCCAGCCCGGCGCGGGTGCGGGCGGCGGAGCCGGTGGGGTATGATCCGGCGCTGTGGCGAGGGTTGATCGGTCTCGGCATCCAGACCATGCGTGGGCCGGAAACGGCCGGCGGCGGTGGGATGAGCCTGCTCGACGCCGCGCTGGTCGCGGAGGAAGCCGGGCGGCATCTCGCATCTGCGCCGATAATCGAGGCGATCGTCGCCAATCGATTGCTCGCCGAACTCGGCGCAACAGGCTGGTACCAGCGTGCAGCCGACGGAGACGCACTGGTGACGTTGGCGCTCACAGATGCGTCGATCCGGCCGGAGCAGGTCGTGCCGGGCGGCGCAGTGGCCGACGCTGTGCTGTATCTCGACGAGGACGAGGTTGGCTTGCGCGTGGCGCCCGCAGCCGGCGCCCCGGCCAACCTGCCCCACGCGCCGCTGGCGAAGATCGCGCTGACTGCAAAAGCGGACGGCGTTTCGAATATCATTTTGGCAAACGGCGCCGCACCGCGCGCCGCCTATCTGGCGGCGATTGAGGAATGGAAAATCCTGACTGCCGCGGCGCTGGCCGGCCTCGGGCGGCGGGCGCTCGAGCTGGCCGCCGCTTATGCATCGGAGCGCCAGGCGTTCGGCCGGCCGATCGGGACGTACCAGGGCGTATCGCATCCGCTGGCGGATTCGATCACCGAAATCGACGGTGCACAGCTGCTGGCTTGGCGCGCGATCTGGGCGATCGCGCGCGGTCGCAATGATGCGGCGGCCTCGGTCTCGATGGCGTTCTGGTGGGCCAGCCGGTCGACGGCCCGCGCTGTCCAGCGGTCGCTGCGTACCTTCGGCGGCTATGGCCTGTCGCTCGAATACGACATCCAGCTCTATTTCCGCCACGGCAAGGCCATGGCACTGCCGCTGGGCGACCCCAAGGCCGAGCTCGTGCGGGTCGCCGACCGCCTGTGGGGCGCGGACCGGCCACCGCTGCCCGACGCCGGGGAGGTCGCGATCGATTTCGGTTATGGCGAAGCGGCGGAGCGGTTCGAAGCCGAAATCCGCCGGTTCTTCGACCAGAATCTGACGCCGGAGCGCAAGACCCGCATGCTGGACTCGCTCGACGGGTATGACCGCGAATTCCAGGCGAGGCTGGCCGAGGCTGGGCTGCTCTACCCCGATTGGCCGATCGAACATGGCGGGCAGGGGCGCAGCGCCTACGAGCTGTCGGCACTCGGCGTTGCCTATGAGGCCTATGACTGGAGCCGGGTCATTATCGGGACGACCAACATGGGCGCCCGTTGCGCGATGCTGTTCGGCTCGGAGGAACTGAAGGCTGAGGTGCTGCCCCGGTTCTCCGCCGGCCAAGCCTCGTCCTGCCTCGGCTTCACGGAGCCCGGTTGCGGTTCGGACGTGTTCGCGGCGAGGACGCGCGCCATGCGGGACGGCGATAACTGGATCATCAACGGCCAGAAGATCTTCACCACCGGCGCCCATGTCAGCGACTATGTGCTGCTGCTCGTCCGCACCGACCCCGATGTGCCCAAGCACAAGGGCCTCACCATGTTCCTGGTGCCGATGAACCTGCCCGGCATCGCGATCCAGCCGCTCCAAACCATGCAGGATGAACGCACCAACATTACCTTCTATGACAATGTGCGCGTGTCCGACCGCTATCGGCTCGGCGCCGTGAATGGCGGGGTGGCCGTCATGGCGGCGGCGATGAAGCAGGAGCATTCGGGCGAGGGCTATCACATCTCCCAGCCGGGCTTGGTCGAGGCGGCGGTCGCCTGGGCGAAATCCGCGACCGGCGACGATGGCAGGCCGCGGATCGAAGATGCCGACGTGCGGGCAAGGCTCGCCCGCGCCGCGGTCCATAACGAGGTGGCCGACCTGCTCTGCCGGCGCGCGGTCTGGGCTGGCGTCGAGGGCATTCCCGCGCGCGCCTATGGGCCGATGTCGAAGCTGTTCACCAGCGAGACCTATACCAGCGATTCTGCCGACCTGCTGGAGCTGGCTGCGCCCGACTCGCTGTTCCGCGGCCATGATGCGCTCGGCGTCATCGAGTACAAGCACCGGCACTCCATCGCCAACACGATCTACGGCGGGACCAGCGAAATCCACCGCAGCGTCATCGCCGAGCAGGCGCTGGGGCTGCCCAGAACCCGCGGCTAAGTGACTGCAAATCAACGCGCCCAGGCGATCCTGGCGGATTTCGAAAGCCGCTTTGGAGCGTAAGGTTCAGTCCCGCCATGCGGTGCAATAGCTTTCGATATCGAGCGCATAGACCGGCTCGACTCCGGTCGGCGTTCCAATGACGTCGGGCAGGTGCGCGCCGGCTGCCGGCCAGATCGTGACCATGGCGTCCATCGGTGGGGGCGGGCTGGGTTTCCAGACGGTCAGGGTCACCCGGAGCGCCTGGGCGCCAAGCTGCCGGGTGGCCGTATCGGCATAGTCTTCCGCCGCCGCCTGGAATTCGCCGGCTGACAGGCCGTCCGGCTTCTTCAAAAGGATCATCCGCTTGGCAGCTGGACCGGGCTCGAATCCGCGCGGCGGGCCGGAGACCAAGGTTTCGGTCACTTCGAAGACATTCCCGCGCTCGGACAGGAAGGTCTTCACGTCGTCCTCCAGCACCTTCGCCCCGGGCGAGGCCAGGATCGCCGCGAGTTCCGCCCGCTTTTCGGGATAGTTGCCGAATTCGGAGATCGTGTCGAAGGGCGGGTCCGCGCCGATCGCCCGCACGATGTGGTTGCGGATGTAGCGGCCCAAAGCGACCTTAGCGAAAGAGTAGAACAGCGGCGCGTGATAGGACTCGTAGTGATGCTGGAATGCCTCGCGCGAGTATCTTGCGTTACGCGGCGCCAGAACGATCGCGATGCGCATTTCAGGAAGGTTCTTCTCGTTCATCAGCGGCAGCCTTTCATTCGGCAGGCTCGACCGCGAGGGCGCGGCCGGCTCGCCGTTGTCCTGAGACGATGATCGACAGGCTGATGGCCAGACCGCCGGCGCCGAGCAGCAAGCCGGTGATCAGAAAAATCGCGTGATTGCCGAAATTGGCGCGGATCGGGGCGACGAACAGCGGGTTGAAGAAATGCCCGAGAAACATGGAGGAGAGCAGGAACCCGATCGCCCGGGTGCGCTTCTCCGGCGTGACCCGGTCCAGCACGCGCGTGGTCATATAGGGGATGTTGAAGCCGGCCCCGAAGCCCGAAATGACGATCCCGGCGATTTCGAGCGGTATGACACGGAACAATCCGATCGCGACATAGCCGGTCGCGAGCAGCCCCATCGCTAAGACGATCGTCCAGCGTATCAGTCTGCGATAGAACCAGCCGAACAGGAACGAGGCGATGATACCGATGATCGACGACAGGGCCAGCAGGCGGGAAAGGTTGACCGGGCTGGTCAGGCCGTCTTCCTTGAGCAGGAAGCCTATCTGGAAGTTCGGCATGGTGTGCGCCATGCTCATCAGTATCGTCAGCCCATAGATCGGCCACAGCGATAGAATCGAGAAGCGCTCGCTCGACGGCTGCGGCGCGGGCTTGACGAGCGGTTGGCGGAACGCGATGACGGCCATGCCCGCGACCACGAAAGCCAGCATATACATCCAGAACGGCGCGCGCCAGCCGGCGGCTTGGCTGATCTCCCCCGCCAGCAGCAAGCTCGACATCGTGCCGATCGAGCTGATGCCCGACCGGATTCCGACAAGCCGGGCCCGCCGCGCCCCGCTGAAACGCGCGCCCAGGATGCCGGTCATCGCCGTGTCGATGTTGACCGAGGAGAGCCCCAGGACGAAGCGCACCAGCAGGAACGCTTCCAGCCGGTCGACCAGCAAAGCCAAGACGCCGCAGACGCCGTAGAGGATAAGCCCGCCGAAGAGCTGCGCCCTGAGCCCGAAGCGAAATCCAATCCATCCCGCCATGGGGCCGCCGAGCGCCATGCCCAGCGGCGCCATCGTCAGCAGCAGCTGGGCGCCCAATATGCCCTGCCCCTGGTTTCCAAAATGGGCGGCAATGAAGGTGAGGGACGGCGTGACGGTGGTGAAAGTCAGCGTCGCGAGAATGCCGCCGCTCATCAGAACGACGAGCATCAGAAACGGCACGCGCCCTTCCTCTGCCACGGGCGCCGGCGTGTCCGCCGGCCGATTCAAGATCACCGCCATCGCCCGATCTCCCCAACCCGATTGCGCACGGCAGGCAGTATCGTGCTGCCGGGCTTACGGGTTCCTTGAGGTCATGATAGCAGTCAGAATGCCTGCTTTGAGAAGGATAATCGTCCGCGAGCCTGTCCTTGGCGGTTTTGCCGTGCCAACAGCGGACGACTGCAATAAACTCGGTTCTCTGGAAAAGGCGATCTGCAAAGTCGCCGATCTTGTCGAGGCGCCCTGGACGCTTCGGTTAGTGGGGGGAAGGCTGTGGATACCACCGAGAAGCTCGTCGCGATCGAGGAGATCAAGGCGCTGCGCGCCCGCTTCGCCCGCTGTCTGGACACCAAGAAGTGGCGGGAAATGGAAAACACGATCACCGCCGATTGCGAATTCGACTGCCGCGAGGAAGGCGGCGTCGACGAACTGTGGATTGGAGCCGAGGACATTGTCGCCAATATCCGGCGCTCGCTCGCAACCGCGATCACAGTCCACCACGCCCATATGCCTGAGATCGAGATCACCTCGCCCACGACCGCCTCGGGGGTGTGGGCGATGCACGATTTGCTGCGCTTTCCCGGCATGCCGACGGTCGACCTGGTCGGTTTCGGCCACTACCACGAGACTTATGAGAAGCAGGCGGATGGACACTGGCGGCTCAAGACCTACAAGCTCACGCGTCTCAGGGTGGACGTGACCCAATCCGGGATTCCGGCGCCTGCAGAGCCATCCGTGCCGCGAAAAGCCCGCCCGGGTCACACGATCAAGGCGGCGCAGCTCACCGCCTATGGCGCTCCCGATCAGTTTATCATTGAGCCGGTCGCCGAGCCGCTGCCGGGCCCGGGCGAAATCCTCATTCGCGTCGCCGGGGCGGCGGTCAACCCGGTAGACGTCAAGCTGCGCAATGGCAGTCTCGCCTTGTTCATGCCACTTGAGTTCCCGGCGCAGCTGGGTGGCGACGTGTCCGGGACGGTCGAGGCGGTGGGCGAGGGAGTGACCCAGTTCAAGGCGGGCGATCGGGTGATGGGCATGATCAATCCGGCCAAGGACGGCGCCTATGCCGAGAAGATCGCCGCGCCGGCCGCTTCGTTCGTGCATGTGCCGGAAGGTCTTAACCTGATCGATGCCGCGGCCCTGCCGATGGGCGTGCTGACCGGCATCCAGCTGGTCGAGCGGGGCGCCAAGGTCGGGCCGGGACAGCGCATACTGGTCACCGGTGCGGCCGGCAGCGTCGGCCGCGCCGCGGTCTATGCCGCGGCCGCGGCCGGAGCAGTCGTCTATGCCGGCGTCCGTGCTCGGTCTCGCGGGGCGCTCGCCGGTCTGCCGCTCGCGGGCATCCTCGACCTCGATAACCCGGACGAGGTCGCGGCGGCGGGGCCATTCGACGCGATCGCCGACACGGTGGGCGGTCGTGTTGCCGAACGGCTCTGCAAGTTCGTCCGCTCCGGCGGCGTGCTGGCGAGCGTCGTCTCGCCGCCGCCTTTGCCCCCGGTGGGAGCGCGGGTCACCTCCGCGCCAGTGTGGGTCGAGTTCGATGGACCGCGGCTGTTACGTTTCGTGGCCGACCTGCGGAAGAACGGCTGGTCGATGCCGGTCGCTCATCGTTTGCCGCTGTGCGAGGTTGCCAAGGCGCATGTTCTCATGGAAGCCGGCGGCCTTGGCGGCAAGCTCGTGCTGGTACCGTAAGATCAAGAAGGATCGAGGGAAAGAATGCTGCTCAAGGATAAGGTCGTCATCGTCACCGGTATCGGCCCGGGCATGGGGCGCAAGCTTGGCGCGATCGCCGCGGCGGAAGGCGCCAAGGTGGCGTTGGCCGCCCGTTCGGTCAATTTCCTCAACGGCGTGGCCGACGAGATCCGCGCGGCCGGCGGCACGTGCATCGCCGTGCCGACCGATGTTGGTGATTCCGCACAATGCGAACGGCTGGTGACGGCGACCGTGGAGGCGTTCGGCCGCGTCGATGGCCTCGTCAACAGCGCCTACAAGCATGCCTCCTACCGTTCGTTCGAGGAGGACGACATTGCGACCTGGCTCGGCAGCGTCGACGTCACCTGCTTCGGCGCGCTGCGCATGATCAAGGCGGCGCTTCCGGCGCTGAAGGCGGCGAAACGCGCGGCGATCGTCAACATCACCGCGCTGGCCGCCGTCCAGCCTGCCCCCGGCCAATCTGATTACGCCACCGCCAAGGCCGCCCTGGAAGGCGCTTCGCGCCAGCTGGCCAAGGAGTTCGGACCCTATGGCATCCGGGTCAACTGCACGCGGATGGGGTGGCTGTGGGGCACGCCGGTGCAAGGTTACATCGCGCACCAGGCACAGACGCTGGGCGTGCCGGAAGAGCAGGTGAAGGCGCCGATCGTCGCCCGCATCCCGCTCGGCGTCATTCCGCCCGACGAGGAATGTGCCAAGACGGCGCTGTTTTTTGTCTCCGACTACTCCAGCATGGTCACCGGCGCTGTGCTGGACGTGAACGGCGGGGAGTATATGTCGGCCTGAGCGCCCACCTCAGGCGAAGGCGTTGCCATCACCCCACCCAACCCTTCCCCATCGAGGGGGAGGGCTCAGGGATCGAGTCCCCTCCCCCTCGATGGGGGAGGGCTAGGGTGGGGGTGATGCCGGGGCCGGATTCGATTAGTGTTATCCCACCGCCACGATTGCATCGCGCAGCTCATACCCCACGGTGAGCGTGTTCCACTCCTGGGTCGGCGGCTTGACCATGCGCAGGCCCGGAATCTGGAACAGGCGGTTCAGGAAGATCGCGCTTTCCTGCAAGGCCACGGCGGCGCCGGGGCAGCGGTGGTTGCCGTCGCCGAAGCTCATCGTGCCGATGGCTTTGCCGATACGGTCCGCGCGGTCGGGCTCCAGCTGGTACGGGCATTCTCCGGCCGCGACCGGGTCGGCATTGGCGGCGCGGATATCGAGGTCGAGCAGCGTGCCGGCCGGGATGGCGATCGTCTTGCCGTCCTCCTCGAAGGTCAAATCTTCCTGCGTGCGCCGATAGAGCGCGCCGACGACCGGCTCCAGCCGCAGGATTTCCTCCAGGATGGCGATCTGGCCGGCCTCGTCGGCGGCGGCGAACCGGGCCTGCAGCTCGGGCCGCTCCATGATGTGCCAGGCGGCCATCACGATGAACTCGCGCGTCGTCGCCATGCCGGCGGCGCCGTAGGTCATGCACTCGGTCAGGATCTGGGCGTTGTTGTAGCCCTGCTGCAGCAGGTGCGAGATCACGTCTTCCTTGGGCGCCTTGCGGCGCGCGCGGATCGCCGGCTTCACGTCCATCCAATAGAAAGCCAGCAGGCCCAGCGGGTTGCGCAGCCGCAGCCAGGTTCTTTCGAGAAGGCCACGCTTCCGGGTGGCGCCCTGGGTGAAAAAGCTGTCCAGCCGGCGGGACATGCCGTTGATCGAGCTGTTGGTCAGGCCAACGATCTCGGCGGCCACGGCGACGGCCATCTCCAGGCTCATCTCGGCCAGGTCGCCGCGACCGGTCTTCTCCAGCTTGGCCATCAGCCGGTCGCTGAGTTCATTCATCACCTCGCGGTAACGGCTGGTGACGATGCGGGGCGCAAAGAAGCGGGCAGTCGCGGCGCGCTGCTTCTGGTGCGCCTCGCCTTCCTGGAACAGGACCGGCGGCGGGCCCTGAACTGCGCGGCCCACCCGCTCTGCCATGAAGCCGGCTTGGCGCGTGGCGCCGCTGCGCAGCACCTTGCGCGCCAGCGCGAAGCTTTCCACCTTCATGCCGCCGCTCGTGACCAGCCGCTCGACGCGCGCCGGACTGGCCGCGGCCATGGCGGCCGACTTGCGTTCATCATTGCCGTGCTGGTAGGGGCAGGCCTTCACCGCTTGCGACTGGCTCATGATGTCATCCAGTTATGATATAGTGTGGATCATAAGTACGAGATACCCTGCCTCAAATCAAGGGTGGAAAGATCGCGGCGCCGTTAAGGTCGCTGGGAAGGGCGAAATTCTATGACCGATCCACGGGTGGCGAAGACGCGCGCTGCGCTGGGCGAGGCCGTGCTGGCCTTGGCGGCAGAAAAGCCGTTCGCCGACATCACTATCACCGAGATCGCGGAGCGCGCGGGCGTCGGCTATGCCAGCTTCTTTCGCCATTACCGCGACAAGGACGCATTGCTGGCCGCCGTCGCCGACACGATGGTGGACGATCTGCTCGCCATCATCATGCCGGCTTTCCTGGAAGAGGATACCAATGCGGCTTCGATCGCCATCTGCCGCTACGTCGACGAGCACAGGCCGATCACCCGCGCGCTGCTGGCCGGCGGAGCAGAGACCAATGTCCGCCGCCACATCATCGCGCGGGCCATCGAACGGGCCGATCTGCGTACCATCGCCCAGCCCGGCGTTCCGTTCGAGCTGGTGATCACGCACTGCGTCGCCGCTACCCTCAATCTGCTGACCTGGTGGTTGGAGCAGGGGCAGGGCATCCCGGCCGAGACCATGGGCGGCGTCATGAACCGGCTGGTCCTGGCGCCCGTGCGCAAGATGCAGCGGGGCTAGGCCTTGGGCTAAGCGGCGATCGATTCGAGCGCCGCGTCCGTCGCGAACACCTGGTGGGTGAAGGCGTCGGCTAGCCGCCCCAGTTCCGGCCCAAGCACGCGATCCTGGATCACCGGCGGCACGTGGCTCCGCACCATCTCGGTGAAGTCCTTGAGGGCCGAGGGCGGCTCGCGGTCGGTGACGAAAAGCGCCTGAGAAGCCACCACCGCCAGCATGGCAAGCGAGGCGTCGAGGCAGTGGCCGGCGCGCTCCTCCTTGCCCCAGGCGAGGAAGACCGGCGATGCCACGTCATCCTGGCCCGATGCCGCCGAATCGCTGCCGGGGATGAAGGTGGTAAGCGCCGCCGCCTTGGCCAGCTCGACATAGCCGGTAACCGCCATCGGGATGTAGCCGATATGGCCCCGTCCGTCGCTCTCGCCCGGCTTGCGCCCGACCATCAGGAGGTCGGGCAGCTGCGACACGCGCCCGTTCAACAGCTTGGAGGCGTGCCGGTCGCACATCAGGCAGAGATCGGCCCAGATGGCGGCCAGATCGTCCAGCGCCGGCGCCGCCATGGCGTTGTGATAGCCGCCGGTGGAAATGCAGCGGCCATAGCGGTGCGCCTCGTCGGGCGGCAGGTAAACGGGATTATCCGAGATCGAGGACAGCGACACGGTCGCAGCATGCTCCGCGGCGCTGACTGCGCGATGAGCCTGTCCCAGCACGCGCGGGACGATGCGGTAGCTGACCGGCGCCTGATAGTTGCGCCGCCCGTCGCACCCGCCAGACAGGAATCCGCGCAGCGATTTCAGCACCGCGGCTTCGTCCCTGTCGCCCCAAAGCCCGTCGAGCGCTTCGTCATAGTGCTCGAGCGGCGCCCGCAATGCTTCGATCGACAGCGCGAAGGTCTTGAGCGCCAGCTCCATGCGCCGCCGGCCGGCCAGTGCGGCGTCGGCCACGAGGGCGGCTGCGCACGGCGAACCGTTGATCAGCGATCCGCGCTCCTTCACCTCAAGGTCGAAGCCGGTGGAAAACTCTGCGAACAGCGGATAGAGCGCCAGGATTTCGCCGGCACCGCCCTGGCCGGCGGTGGCGATCAGAGGCATGGGGCGGCCATCCAGCATCTGCACTACTTCATGCGCCATGCGGGGCGTGGTCGCGGCATGGCCTTCAATGAAGTTGGTGAGCCGGGCCAGCACGATCCCGCGTACCACGCGCTCGGGCAGGTAGTCGCCGAACGAGGTCGCGGCGGGAAACGGCTTCAGCCGGGCATGGCGGTCGCGCTCCTCCTTGCTCAGCCGCTGGCTGGCAAGCTCGCCCATCGAGGTGGTGACCCCGTAAATCACCACCGAAGGGTCGCTGTCGATGAGGTCGAGGAACGACTTGCGGCAGGCGGCGATGCGCTCCATCGCCGCTTCCGAGATGCGGACTCGCTCGCGTTGCCAGGCGACGCGATAGAAGGCATTGAGATTGATGTCCCAGCGTGTGTCGAGAATGACTGTCATCGCGTCGCCCCCGCCCGGACCGCGCCGGACCGGCTAGCGGAATCTTCAATCAGAGCGCGAGGAGGAATTTGTTCCAAAGATTCGGGCAGAAAAATGACAAATGGCAAAAAGATTGATGCGCTCAACTGGCTGCTCTCCAATGGCTCCCCTGGTGGTCCTCAGATTTTCAGCCGGGTACGCCGACCTTGCTTGAAGCGTATCCGTGATATTGGAATTGACAAAATTCCTAATTTTCACGCATTTCATGAGAAAGTTTCATTGAAGGTGCGGCGTCATGTTTCAACCCAGGCTTGAAATTCGCCATCTTCGCATGCTGCAGGCGATGGCGCGGACCGGCAGCGTCACCCGGGCGGCGTCGCTGCTGGGGCTTACGCAATCGGCGTTGAGCCATCAAATCCGCGAGGCGGAGCGGCGTCTTGGACTCGAGCTGTTCGTTCAGGGCAACAAACGGATGCAGATGACCCCGGCTGCCGAGAGCCTCAACGACGAGGCCGGCCGGATCCTGGCGCAGCTGGAGCGGGCGGAAAAGGATGTCGCCCGCATCGGGGTGGAGACCCGGCACATCGTGCGCATCGGTTGCGGCGCCTATAGCTGCTATCGCTGGCTGCCACGCTTCCTGAAGGGATTCCAGAACGACGCCGCCGATATCGACATCGAAGTCGTGGCCGATGCGACGCAGCGTCCGCTGAAGGCGCTGCTCGACCGCAACATCGATGTCGCGGTCACGTCGGGCACGCCGGACAAGGCCTCGGCGCGGTCCCTGCGCCTGTTCCGCGACGAACTGATCCTGATCATGCCGCTGGACCACCCGCTGGCCGGAAAGGATATTGTGGTGGCGCAGGATCTGGCCGACCAAGTTTACATCTCGTATAGCGATATCGCCGAGAAGGGACACGAGTACGAAAGCTTTCTGAAGCCGGCGCAGGTAAGTTATCGCAAGATGCTGAAGGTCGAGCTGACCGAGGCGATCGTCGAGCTGGTGATCGGGGGGTTCGGCATCAGCATCCTGTCGCGCTGGGCGGTCAGCCATTATTTGCGCTCGGGCGCGCTCGCCTCGGCGCGGATCACGCGCAAGGGCCTCCATGTCGACTGGTATGCGGCGACCCGCAAGGCGGAGCCCGACGAAGGACCCGCCTGGCGCATGGCGACGGCGCTGCGCTATTGGTGCGAAGATGACCAGTCGGCGTTCATGTAGCCGGGGCGCGGCTCCTGGGGCTTAATAGGACGGGATTGATCACCACATGAAGCGCGCAATCCCGTTCATCCTTGCAATGGTCTGCGCCGTGGTCACGTCCCATGCTGAGGCTGAAGACACGGCGGCCAGAGACACGGCAGCCAGCCCGCCATCCCAGTGGAGGGACAATTTCTCCACGCGCCTCGAAGCGCTCGCGCTGATCGAGACGCTGAATGCCGATCTGCTGAGCCATGACAGCGCGACATTGACGCTCGACCGCTGGTGCGCGGTGCATCATCTGGCCGCCCCGGCGGTGGTCACGGCCGAACGTGTGCACGACACGGAAAGGCCGGCGACGGCGGAGCTGCGGCAACTGCTCCGCATCGGTGACGCCGAGCCGGTCCGCTATCGGCACGTGCGGCTGCGCTGTGGCGAGCACGTGCTGTCGGAGGCCGACAATTGGTATGTGCCGTCGCGGCTGACGGCGGAGATGAACCAGGCGCTCGACACCAGCGACATCGCCTTCGGCCGGGCAGTCCAGGCGCTCAATTTCCAGCGGCGAACTCTATCAGCCAAGCTGCTCTGGTCGCCGCTGCCGGAGGGCTGGGAGATGGCGCCGGCGAAGCCGGCCGCTGCCGGCGGCAGCCTGGATGTTCCAACAGCGATCCTGGAACACCGCGCCGTGCTGACCCTGCCCGACGGCACCCCGATCAGCGCGGTCGTGGAGACCTACAGGAACGACGTGCTGGCATTTCGCGAACCGCCGGGGCCGTAATCAAGCCGGCGATAGTCTAACCAATTTTCATTCACGCGCCGTCATTCCCGCGAAGGGGACCCATTTGGCCGCCATCTCGTCGGGATGACGAATAAAGGAAATCTGCTCATGTAGAGTGCCTCACCCCCGCATACGCCAAATCAGCGATTCGCTCCGCGTGCCGCGCCACGATCGTTGGCGTCAGTTCCGTCTCGGTGAACATGGCGCGGGTGATTTCGGCAAAGATCAGGTCGGCACACATGCTGGCGACTGAGAACGGATCGATATCCCGGACCTCGCCCAGGGCCTTGCGCCGGTCGAGATAGGCGGCGAGGGGGCGGATGAAGCGCTCCAGCGACGTGTCGGTGATCAGTGACAGCAGGCCGGGAAAGCGGTGGCCCTCGCGCATCACCAGCTTGCAGATCAGGACTGATTTTGGCCGGGCGCATTCGGTCAAGATGGCGCGGATCATGAGGCCGAGGCCGTCGCGCAGGGGGCGGCCATCATCCTCCGGCAAGGGTTGGAAGACATCGTCATCCTTCAGGCGCTCGATCACCGCCGTGAACAGCGTATCCTTGTCTGGATAGCGTTGGTAGAGCGCCTGCTTGCCGATATCCGCGGTCGCCGCCACCGCTTCCATTGTCGTCCCGTTGAAGCCGCGCTCGACGAACAGCTGGGTCGCTGCCTCCAGCACCGTCTCGCTCTTGCGCCGCGTGGCGTCCTGCGTCGGGCGGCCAGCGCGTCTCTTGTCCAATGCTGCGAAGGTCAACCTGTCCTCATTAGCCCGATTCCGCGTTGACTAATCATACGCTTGCATGTGATTACTATGGCACAACAAAAGCGGGAGGCGGCCATGGCGGACACATTGATACGCGGCGGCACGGTTGTCGATGGCACCGGCGCCAAGGGATTCGCGGCCGATGTGCGCGTGCAGGGCGGGCTGATCGCCGAAGTCGGGCCGAATCTCAAGCCCGATGGCGAGACCGTGATCGACGCTTGGGGCGCCTACGTGACCCCGGGCTTCATCGACAACCACACCCACCTCGACGGAGCGATGTTCTGGTCGCCCGACCTTGACCCGATACCGGGTTTCGGCACCACAACCGCGGTCATGGGCAATTGCGGGGTCACCATGGCCCCCCTGAGCGATGCCATGCGCCATGAGGTCATCGACCTGTTCTGCTATCTGGAGGATTTGCCGCTCAGTGCTTTCGAGGAGAAGGTGCCGTGGGGCTGGGGCACGTCGTTCGGCGCCTATCGCAAGGCCGCGGCCACGAGCCCGACTTCGATCAACCTCGAAGGCTATGCCGGCCATATCAGCCTGCGCGCCACTGTCATGGGCGAAGCCGCGTGGGAGCGCGCAGCGACCGCGGACGAAACCGCCAGGATGGCTGTGATGCTCGACGAGTCCATGCGCAATGGCGCGCTCGGCTTCTCGACCAATCTCATGGACAATGATCGGCATCATCGCCCGGTGCCGACGCGGCTGGCCGACGATGCCGAGTTCGATGCTCTATTCCGCACCACTGCCGGATATCCCGGCGGCATCGCGCAAATCGAATCGCGCTTCGCCGAGCCGCAACATCACGCCAACGACATGCGGCGCATGGCCGGACTGGCCAAGCCGCACGCCATGCGCTCGCTATGGCTCACGCTCGCCACGAGCGCCTTCCACCCGCAGCAGGTGAAGGATGGCCTGGCGCTGCACGACACGCTGCGCGGGGAGGGGGCGGATTTCTGGCCAACCTTCCAGCACAAGCCGTTCGCGCTCTTCCTGAATTTCGATCATTCGCTGTTCTTCGAATGGATGCCGGCCTGGCATGACATGATGTACGCGCCCAAGGATACACGCGCCGGCATGCTTTCCGATCCGGAATGGCGGGCCAAGGCGCGCGACAGCATGGACCACCATAAGGGCCCGCCCGGCTACCCGTTCGAGCGGCCCGACGTGGTGATGCTGTCCTATTCCGAAACGGGCGCCGGGCCGACCGACCGCTCGCTGGGGCAGTATGCGCGGGAACGGGAGCAGCATCCGTCCGACGCGCTGGCCGATTGGCTGATGGTGAACGGTTTGGGCTCGATCCTCAGCGTCTCCGGCGACCAGATCGATGAGGACACTGTCGTCCGCCTGATCCGCGATCCGCATACCGTCGCCTGCCCGAACGACACTGGCGCGCATCTGCAGCTATTCGAGGCGGCCGGGCAGCTGATCTATCTCCTGACCCATTATGTCCGCGACACCGGGAAGCTCTCGATCGAGGAGGCGGTGCATGCCATCACCGGCAAGCAAACCGCCTTCTTCGGTCTGAACGACCGCGGCGTCATCGCTCCGGGTAGGGCGGCGGACATCAACATCTTCGCGCTCGACGAGATCAGGCTAAATCCAGAAGAGAAGGCGTACGACGTGCCCGGCGGCTCGTGGCGGTTCGTGCGGAAGCCGGCGGGCTTTCGTACAACCATGGTGCGCGGCGTGCCGATCTTCGCCGACGGCAGGGCGACCGGAGCCCGCCCGGGCCGCGCTTTCTGTGGCCGCGTGGCCGGCTGAGGGAGGCCAGCATATTGACTCCACCCCCGTCCGCGATACGCTGACCAAGCAGGCGGTTGGTTGGCGGCCGCGATCGAAGGCCGCGAAGCGGCCGTAGGGGGAAGCCATGGGGCGGACGGTCTTCAGAGACGCGAATCTGCTGGACGGAACCACGGCCGCGCGGCCGGGAATGAGCATCGCCGTGGAAGGCACGACGATCGTGGATGTCGGCGCCGCGATCCCGGCTAAACCGGATGATGCGGTGATCGACCTCGCCGGCCAGACGTTGATGCCCGGACTCATTCAGTCGCACTGGCATGGCTCTTATCGCGGGATCGACTTTGCCTGCCCGCCGGTGGGGCTGGAGAAGCCGCCGGGATACCTCATGCTCGTGGCGCTCAAGCATGCCCAGCTGGCGCTGTCGTTTGGCTACACGACCGTGATCGGGGCGGCGACCGGCGATGCGCTCGACGCGCAGCTCAAATGGGCGATCGCCGATGGCATCGTCGAAGGGCCGCGGGTCATTCCGTGCGGCCGCTGGCTGATCACCACCGGCGATGCCAACGATTTCCCGGAATATTGGTGGTGGGGCAAGCTGGCCAAGGGCGCGCAGGAGATCTGCGACGGGCCTTACGAGTTCAGGCGCGCGGTCCGGCAAGAGATCAAGGAAGGCGCGGAGATCATCAAGATCTTTGCCGATGCCGGCCACGCGCTGATCTATGGCAAGGGCCATGTCTCGATGGCGCAGGACGAGATACAGGCGGTGATCGAGGCGACGCACGACCGCGGCAAGAAGGTGCGCGCCCATGTCGACACCAAGCGCGGCATCTTGAACGCAATCAAGTCGGGCATCGACCTGCTCGACCATGCCGATGAGATGGACGAGGAATGCATCGACGCCATGGCCGAATCCGGCATCGGCGTCTGCCCGTCGATGTATTTCCCCAAGGCGGTGATCCAGCGCATGGTCGATGACGGGCTTGGCTGGGAGAAGCGGCCGATGGCGGTCGAAATCCAGCGCGATCTCGACCGCATGTCCAAGCTGTTGCCCTATGCCGCCAAGCGGGGCGCGAAGTTCCTGATCGGGGACGACTGGGGCACGGCGATGACGCCGCACGGCGCCTATAACCGCGAGCTCGAGCTCTATGTCGAATGCGGCGTGCCGGCGCTGGAGGTCATCCGCTGGGCGACCGCCAACGCGGCGGACTTCCTCGGTATGAAGGGGCAGATCGGCTGTGTCGCAGAGGGCGCCACAGCCGATCTGGTTGTGGTCAAGGGCGACCCCAGCCGCGACATCGCGCTGCTTGGTGACAAGGAGAAGATTCGGGCGGTGATGAAGGAAGGTGCCTTCGTGAAGGCGCCGTGAGGGCTTTCAATAACCCTTGAAGTCGGGGGCGCGCTTTTCCAGGAACGCCCGTGCGGCTTCCTGCGCATCGTGTGTCTGGCTGGCGCGGGCATTGGCCAGCGCTTCGGCCGTCAGGACTTCGGGCAGGGTCGCGGTTTCGGCGAAGTTGATGTTCTGCTTGATATGGCCATAAGCCGCAGTCGGCCCGCGGGCCAGCCGCTGGGCGAGGGCAGCGGTTTCGTGGTCGAGATCGGCATCGGGCACCACGCGGTTGACGAGGCCGATATCATGCGCCGTCCGGGCATCCATCTTCTCGTCCAGCAGGTAGAACTCGCGGGTTCTGGGCGCGCCGATCAACTTCGACAGATAGTAGCTGCCGCCGGGATCGCCACAGCGGCCGAGCGAGCTGAACGCGGTCTTGAAGACGGCCGTTTCCGAGGCAATCCTGAGGTCGCAGGACGCCGCCAGGCACAGTCCGCTGCCGGCAGCCGGGCCGCGCACGGCGGCGATGGTGACTTTGGGCATTTTGTGCAGCAGATAGGGAATCTCGGCATCTTCGCGCAGGCGCTGGGCGATGCTTTCGACCGACATCCACGCGGGGTGATGGGCCGAGCGCCGCGCGATCGCGTCGTCCTCGGCCGGCTTGCCGCCTTCCGCTATATCATAGCCGGCGCAGAAGCCGCGGCCGGCGCCCGCGACCACGATCACCCGCACGGCTGGATCGCGCGCGGCGTCACGCAATGCGGCGAGGAACTGATGGTGCATCGCGGCCGTGAAGGCGTTGAGCCGGTGCGGCCGATTTAAGGTCACGGTCAGCACGCCCTCGGCGAGGCTGGTGATAAGTGGTTGCTCCCCGATATCCGTCATGACGCTCCCCACGAATCGTAGGGCGGAAAAGCGCCAGCGCATTCTGCCGTCTTGTTGGTCCCGAATGGCGGAATGCGCTGCGCTTTTCCGCGCTACAGACCTGCTAAATCCTTCAGCTTCACCACCTTGGCCGGCATCTCCTTCGGAAACACCTTGGCGCCGACATAGCGGCCGAGCATGCCGCCCTCGCCGTGGCCCAGATTGTTCAACCAGTTGGGATAGGCTGGGCCGGGATCGTGCGCGGCAATGACGATCTTCACCGAGCCGTCGGGCTCGTAATGCGCCGTGTACTTGTTCACGCAGACCTTGAAGAATCGGTAGTCAAGCGACTGCATCCAATAGTTGGAGAGCTGCAGGTTCCAGGTCTGGCATTCGGGGATGTCGGTCAGGTGAACGAACAAGGCCTCGTCGTCGGCCAGCTTCCAGTAGCTCTGATAGTAATGGATGTTCGGGTCGCCGCCCGCCTTCTGGCAGCGCGCCTGATCGTCGGAGGGCAGCAGGTTGATGTGCTTGCGGTACAGCTCCTGCCAGGCGATCGTCATGTTGCCGATATTGCGCACGAAGGCGGCGGCCCCGACGAGACCGCGCTCGAGCGCCTCGGGCGTCAGGTTGTTGTTCGGCGCCTCGGGGTTCAGGCATTCGATCTTGAGGTCGGCGATCTTCTCCGTTTTCCGGTCGCCGAAGGTCTGGCGCACGATCAGCGAGCGCGAGGTCGGCGCCAGAGGCAGCCAGTTGCCCGGCTTCTTCTCGACGCTGGCCAGGATCTCGAAGCTGCCGTCGGGCGCGAACTCCATCTGATTCGAATCGATATTGCCGGTATCGACCATGACGGCGACGTCGGTCGAGCTGCCCTTGGACCCGATCGAGAACCAGTTGACCGTCCCGCGCGTGCCGGTGATGCGGTACTCGAAGCGGCCGTCGATGACGCAGTTCTGGTAGTAATTGTCGGGATTGTCGTTGAGCAGTTTCTTGGTCTCATCGGCCAGCCGATAGAAATCGGGATATTGCGGGTTGGCATAGTCGAGCGCCGCCTCCAGGCCGCCGCGCAACAGTTCCGCGAGGCAGCGGAAGCCCAGAGCCCGGTTGAACGGATCGGCCGGTACCTCCGGCCGGAGCGCGATCTTGCCGGCCTCCTTCAATGCATCGCAGAACTCTTCCCAGACCTGCCCGGTCATGACTTTCTCGGCAGCGTTGCTCTCGGCCATGTCTTCCTCCCTGATTGGCATCCTCTGAGTCCAAGGCTTACCCTTTGGCCAACGCCGCGCCAATCGGATTTCCGCTTTGCGAGCGGTGACCCGCGCGACTTCGCACACTATGCCCGCGCCCGGGACTGTGCTCACATTGGCTGAGGAATCTTCGCGAACAGGCTGAATCCCTTTGGATCCCTCGCCCTTTAGATCAAACCGCATCGATGCCCTCCGCCGGCGCTCCGCCGAAATCGGCAATGCGGCGATCGACGAGTTCCTCGCCGGCCGCATCGACCGCCGAGCCTTGCTGCGCCATGCGAGTGTGCTGGGCGCAGCTTTGCCGATCTTCGCTGCGGTGCGTCCGCTGCGGGCGGCGCCGACGGGCGGGACGATCACGGTCGGCATGACCGTGCCGTCGGGCCTGATCGATCCGCTGACGATCGGCGATACCGGCGGCATCTGCATGCTGTCGCAGGTCGGGGAATATCTCGCCGTCTCCGATCCCGATCTGAGGCTCAGGCCGGTGCTGGCGGAGAGCTGGCAACCCAATGACGACGGCAGCGTGTGGACTTTCCGGCTGCGTCAAGGCGTGCGGTTCCACGACGGCCGGACGATGAAGGCGGCCGATGTTGTCGCCACGTTCGACCGGCTGGCCGATCCGGCCAATGGCTCGGTCGCGCTTTCGGCCTATTCCGGGGTGCTGTCCAAAGGCGGGGCCAGAGCGGTGGACGATTGGACGGTGGCGTTCCACCTGGAGGCGCCGAACGGCAGCTTCCCCTACCTCGTCTCCTCCGACACCTACAACGCGATCATCTTGCCGGCGGATTATGCTGGTGGATTCGAGAAGACCTTTAACGGCACGGGACCGTTCCGGCTGGAGAAGTTCACGCCGAAGGCGCGCGCGTCCTTCGTCCGTAACGAGGACTATTGGGGCGCGCAGGCGATACCCGACCGCACGGTCTTCACCTTCTATGACAGTATCCAGGCGCAAGTCCTTGCCATGCAAGGTGGGCAGTTGGACGCTTTGCTTCATGTCCCGGTGCAAGGCGGGCAGGCGCTGCTGGCCGACTCCGACCTCAAGGTCGTGACGCTGAAATCCAGCGCGCACGAGCAAGTGCATATGCGCACCGACAAGGGCCCGTTCGCCGACAAGCGCGTCCGCCGCGCCATGGCGCTCTGCCTCAACCGGGGGAACCTGGTCAAAGGTTTGTTTCGTGGCTTGGCCGCGGCCGGCAACGACAGCCCGTTCGCGCCGATCTTCCCGGCAACCGATCCGACCGTTCCGCAGCGCGAGGAGGATTTCGGGCAGGCCCGGGAACTGCTGGCTGCGGCCGGCCTGCCGAACGGCTTCAAGGCAACCCTGACGACTGAGCGGTTCCAGGAAATGCCCGATTATGCCGTCGTCATCCAGAACGCCGTGCGCAAGATCGGCGTCGACCTTACGCTCAATGTCGAGGACCAGTCGGTCTACTACGGCCGCGCCACCTTCGGCCAATCCGACTGGCTCGATTCCGAGATGGGGATCGAGGATTATGCCCATCGCGGCGTGCCGAACACGCTGCTCTCAGCCACCTTGGGCAGCGCCGGCACCTTCAACGCCGCGCATTTCCGCAGTCCGGAGTATGACCGGCTGGTCGCGTCCTACATCGCCGCGCTCGACCCTGCGGCACAGCGCGCGGCAGCGGGGCAGATCCAGCGCCTGCTGCTGGAGGAAACCCCGGTAATCACGGCCTATTTCTATGACTGGCTTTCGGTGACGAAAAAGACCGTGGCCGGCATTCGCCCGACCGCGATGGGGCATCTGGTCCTGGACCAGGCGCGCGTGGCCTAATCGTCCGCCTCGTTCTCCACCGCTTCGGCAAGTGCGCGGGCTTCTGCGTGCCTTTCCTTGATCGCGTGCAGGATGGTCTCCGGATCGGCCGGAACGGACAGCTCGGCGGCGGCGGGGTCTTCGCGATCGACCAGTTGCGGGCTGTCGTGCCGCATCTCCTCGATCAGCTGGATCAGCTTGGCGCTCTTCTTCTCGTTCAAGATCGCGAGCTCGAGAGTCAGCTGGTCACGATGCTCGCCGATCTTCTTCTCACGGTTCTGGGTGATCAGGATCAGCACGGTCATGTAAAGGGCGATGAGCTCGCCAAGGTCCTGAAGAATCTGGAACGGCGGCGGGTCGAACGCGGGTTGGCCGATGGCGGGCAGCGCCAGATTGACGACGATCCAAAGGATCAACGCAGCCGTCAGCAGGCCGAGGAATTGCGGCTTGCTCGCAAGGCGAACGAGACGCTCGACGAACCGCTCGGATTTCGTCGCTTCGCGATGATGCTGCGCATGGAAATCCGCGATCGTCCTGATTGTTTCTTCGACATGCTCCGGCAGCTCTGCCTGAGGCTTCGTCACCGCTCCAACTCGCCTGAATCCTGGCCGTCGTTATGGCCGATTCTGTTATTAACGCGCCGCGAGCGGAACTGGTTCAGATGCGGCAGGGCGGAAAAGCGCAGGCGCATTCCGCCGATCCGACCCGACGATCGCGCCATGAGTAGCGGAATGCGCTGCGCTTTTCCGCTTACGCCTGCAAAGCGCGCAACTCGCGCGCCGGGATATGGCAGCGGATCACGTGGCCGCCGCCGGCGTCGAGCAAGGGCGGCTCCTCGGCTTCACAGATGCGGCCGAGCTTGCGGGGGCAGCGCGTTTGAAAAACGCAGCCGGGCGGCAGGTTGAGCGCGCTCGGGATTTCGCCTTCCAGCCGGATGCGACCCTCTTGCCTACTGTCGAGCGACGGGTTGGCCGACAGCAGCGCCTCGGTATAGGGGTGGTGCGGGCCGGCGAACACCGCCTCGGCCGGCCCGATTTCCAACAGCCGGCCGAAATAGAGAACGGCAATGCGATCAGAGAGATAATGCACGACGTTGAGGTCGTGCGAGATGAAGATGTAGGCGACCTGCTCCTCAGCCTGCAGGTCGACCAGCAGGTTCAGGATCGCCGATTGCACCGACACGTCCAGCGCGGAGGTCGGTTCATCGCACACCACGACGCGCGGGCCGCCGGCGAAAGCGCGGGCGATGCCGACCCGCTGCTTGAGCCCGCCCGACAGCTGGCGCGGCTTGTCGGCGAGATGGCGCTCGGTCAGGCGCACTTCGGCTGCCATTTCTTTCAGCCGTGCCTCGCGCGCTGCGCCGCTCAAACCCGCCAGGCGGAGGGACCGGCCGATCAGGCTGCGCACGGTATGCGACCGGTTGAGGGCGGAACCGGGATTCTGGAAGACGATCTGGAGCGCCTTCAGCTGGTCGCGCGTCCGCTTGCGGGCCTGGGCGGGCAATCTCTCGCCCATCAGCACAATGTCGCTGCCCGGATCGGGCGTCGAGAGACCGAGCAGCAGCTTGGCGAGCGAGCTCTTGCCGCTGCCGGATTCACCCACCAGGCCGAGCGTTTCGCCGGGCCGGAGGTCGAGCGAGACATCATGCACCGCCTGGAGCGCCCTGCCGCCCACCTGGTAGGTCTTGGAGAGGTTCCGGGTACTGAGCACGGGGGCGTCATGCGACCGCGAGGCCGCCACCGCCCCGCCTTCTGTGTTGTGCGGCAACTCCGGCGCGCGCTCAGGATAGAAGCAGCGTGTCACGCGGCCGCCCAGGTTGATCGGCGGCGGGGCTTCGCGGCGGCAGCGTTCGGTGGCGTTGCCGCAGCGCTCGACGAAGACGCACCGGCCGGCGGTCGATCCGGGCGAAGGCGGGAAGCCGGGGATGCTCTCCAGCCGGTCGCGATCCTTGCGGCTGCCATAGGCCGGGATGCAGCGGAGCAGCCCTACCGTGTAGGGATGGCGGGGATCGCGGAAAATCGTCGCCGCGGGGCCTTCCTCGACCAGCTCGCCGGCATAGAGCACGCCCATCCGGTCGCACATGCGGGCGATCACCTGAAGGCTGTGGCTGATGAACAGGATCGCGGTCCCGAGCTCGGCCCTGAGCCCGGCCACCAGGTCCAGCACCTCGGCCTCGACGGTGGCGTCGAGACCGGTGGTCGGCTCGTCGAGGATCAGGAGCGAGGGGTTGGTCGAGAGCGCCATCGCGATGACGACGCGCTGCTGCATGCCGCCGGAGATCTCATGCGGATAGTTGTTCATCACCCGCGCGGGGCTGGCAATGCGGACGCGCGCCAGCATGTCGGCAGCGCGGTCCAGCGCCGCCTTTCCTTTCAGTCCTTCCGTGGCCTCGAACACCTCCACCATCTGGCGCCCGATGCGGAGCGTCGGGTTCAGCGCACGGCCGGGGTCCTGATAGACCATGGCGACGCTGCTCGTTCTCAAGCCGCGCAGCGCGCCGGGCGAGAGGGCCATCAGGTCGCGGCCATCGACCAGGATGCGGCCTTGGGCGACCCGTCCATTGCTCGCCAGATAACGGATCGCGGCGAAGGCGGCGGTCGACTTGCCGCAGCCGGATTCGCCGACCAGCCCATAGGCCTCGCCGCGCCCGATGCGGAAGCTGAGATCGGTCAGCACGCGCCGCTCGCGTCGCCCGACCTGGTAAACGACATCCACATGCTCCATCGCGAGCGCGTCCGCCGGAGAAACCGTTTCGGACGTCGTCATGCGGCGAACACGCTCTGCAGCCCGTCAGCGACGAGGTTGACGCCGACGACCAGGGAAGCGGTCGCCGCGGCGTCGAAGATCACCGTCCACCAATAGCTGCCGATCAGACTGTAATTCTCGGCGATGGCGATGCCCCAATCGGCCGAGGGCGGCTGGATGCCGAATCCGAGGAAGCTTAGCGAGGCAACAAAAAAGATCGCGTAGCCGAGGCGCACGGTCATTTCGACCAGCACGATCGGCAGCACGTTCGGCAGGATCTCGACGAACATGATGGCGAGCGGACCGTCGCCCCTGAGCTGCGCCGCGGCGACGTAGTCCAGCCCGCCTTCGACCAGCACGGCCGACCGCACCGTCCGGGCGATCAGCGGCGTGAAGACGAAGCCAATGACCAGCACGACCGTCGCGTTCGATGTGCCGACTGCCGCCAGCGCGACCAGCGCCACGATGATCAGCGGCAGGGCCTGGAGCGCCTCGATGATCCGGCTGGCCACGTCGTCGAACGCGCCGCGGAAATACCCTAGGACCAAACCCAGCGCCGTGCCCAGTACGGTGCCGAGCAGGGTCGCCAGGGGCGCGATGACCAGGATATCGCGCGCGCCGACGATGACCCGGGAGAAGATGTCCCGTCCCAGTTGGTCGGTGCCGAACCAGTGCACGGCCGAGGGCGGGGCGAGGGTGGCCAGCAAATGGTCCTCGTACGGGTCGCGCGGGGTCATTCCGGTGCCGACCAGCGCGCAGACGATCCAGAAGACGAGAATGACGAGGCCGACCAGAAGCGTCCCCGAGCGCGCCGCGGCGGCGAGCTTTTCGCGCGCGACGCTGTGCCGGGGCGCGGGGAGCGCCGCGTCGGTCATGCCCGCGCTGCCCGGACCCGGGGATCGAGTGCCGAGCTCACCATGTCCGCGACGAGGGAGGCGGCGGCGTAGATTGCGCCCACCGCCAGCACGCCCGCCTCCAGCATCGGGAAATCCTTGGCCTTGGCGGCGGAATAGATCAGGCCGCCGATGCCGCGGTAATGGAACAGGGTCTCCACCACCACCAGCCCGCCCGCCAGGTAGCCGACCAGACTCGCGGTCACCGTAATGGTGGGCAGGAGGGCGTTGCGCAGCACATGCCGGCGCATGACGGTGAGCCAGGGCAGGCCCTTCAGGATCGCAGTGCGGGTGTAATCGGCGTCGAGCGCCTCGATCGTGCCGACCCGCGCCACGCGGGCGATATAGCCGAAGAAGATCAGCACCAGCGGCAGCGAGGGGAGGATCAGGTAACGCAGCTGCGTCAGCGGGCCGGCGCCCTCCGGCCAGTCGGCGGACATCGGCAGCCAGCGCAGCCAGACGCCGAAAACCAGGATCAGCACGATGGACGAGATGAATTCCGGCACGATCCCGAGGGACTGGCCCATGAGCGTCAGTCCGCGATCGGTCCAGCGCCCGGCCTTGAGCGCGGCCACCACGCCGCCCAGGATGCCGAGCGGCACCACCAGTACGAACGCCAGTGCCGCGAGTTTCAGCGAGTTGACCAGCGCCTCGGCGACGAACGGCGCCACCGGGGCGCGAAAGGTGAAGGATGTGCCCATGTCGCCGTGGACGAAATGCGTGATCCAATCCAAATATTGCACCACGAGCGGTCGGTCGACGCCCATCTGGTGGTTGAAGGCAGCTACCGAGCGCGCGTCGGCGAGAGGCCCCAGGACCGCGCGGCCGACATCGCCGGGCAGCAGCTGGCCGCCGAGAAACACGACGACCGACAGGATCAAGAGCGTGACCAGCGACAGCAGCGCGCGTTTCGCAAGGAATTTGAGGATCATGGGCGCTCGCGCTCGGTCCTGGACCCGATGACGATATCGTCAACTGGATCATCCGCCTAGTATCCGATCGCAAAGGAGCGTGAGTCGCAGAGCGACCCACGCGACGTCGCGTGAATCGGATACTAAACGATCGCGACGTATCGACTTTCGATGAAAGTCGATACTAGCCAGCAATCGCCGCTGGCGGCCTAAGTCCTCCGGGCGGCCGCCGGCATGGCGCGCAGATCGCGCAGCAGCTGTCGCTGAACCGCGAGATATCCACGCCCGCTTACCTGGATGCGTGTGCGCGTCAGGGCGTTCAGGCGGCCCAGTGCGTGAAAAGGCACTGACGGATAGGCGTGGTGCTCGGCATGATACGGCATCTGCCAGGCCAGCAGCCGGACCGCCCGGTTGGTATAGGTCGTACGCGTGTCGGCGAACGCATCGCCGCTCATCGCGCAGCCGGTGTGCTCGGGCAGCAAATAGAGCCGCAGGAAGGGTTGTCCCGCTATCGCCGGCAGCACCCAGTAGATGAGAGCGTCATCGCGGCGGAGCGCCAGCGAGACCAGCGCAATCGAAAGGTAGAGTCCCCACAGGATGCGGGCCTCGCGCACGATCTGCCGGTGCTTGGCCGGTGGAACGAAAGGCTCCGCCACACGGCCGGTCAGCGCATGGTGCAAGGTCGCGCCGATTCGGCGGCGCCAGTTCGGCAGGCCCGAGGCTAGCCAGAGATACTCCTGGAGCGACGTGGGCTTCGGTGACGCCAGCTCGGGATCCTTCGCCGGGTCCTGCGCGAAGCGGTGATGCGCGGAATGGAACAGCCGGAAATATTCGAGCGGCTGCAGCAGCAGAGCGCCGCTCACGAAGCCGACCGCGTCGTTCAGCCAGCGGCTGGCGAACGCCGTGCGGTGGACCGACTCGTGCAGCGCGCAGAACAGGAAATCGAGCACCAGCCCATAGAGGACAATGGCGGGCAGCAGCCACCAGCTGCCGCGGCTCAGCCAGACGAGCACGCCGGTTGCCGCCAGGATGGCAAGATGCGCGCCGAGCTGCAGCAGGCCGGGCATGTTCGACCGCTCCGACAGGCGTTGGATGGTGGCCCGGTCGACTTCCTGTTCCCAGCGGGAAGACGATGCTTCGCCCCATTCCACGCGGCTCACCCCATTGGCTCGACGTAGGTCATCACCAGATACGCCAGGACATCCGTCTCGCCCGGGTTGCGGTAGACATGCGGCTGGTCGGCCTGGAACAGGATGGCGTCGCCGGGGCCGAGTTGCCGGCGCTCGCCCGCAAGGTCGATCTCCAGGGTTCCTGCGACGACGACGAGATTCTCCGTGGTGCCCAGCGCGTGGGCTTCCGCCTGCTCGACTCCGCGCGCTTTGAGGCGCAGCTCGTAGAACTCAGTCCGCCGCTCGCCGTCAAACGGGAAAAGGGCGCGCGAGCTGAACGCGCCCGACGCGGAGGTGAGAATGCGGGCGTCCTTGGCGGGAAAGACCCGTATGCGGTCGGCATGCGCCGTAGCGATCAGGCTGGAGAAGGGCACATCGAAGGCGCGGGCGATCTTCCACACCACGTTGATCGTCGGCACGCTGCGGCCGGTCTCGATCTGCCCCAGCATAGCCCGGCTGACGCCCGAGAGCTTGGCTAGGCCCTCCAGCGACAAGGTGCGGCGGGACCTGAGTCGTTTAATGTTCTGCCCGACGACAAGCCCCAGATTGTCCTCGGCCGGTTTTTCCCCGTCGCCGACCGGAGGTCCGGCATCGACCGGCGCGGTCGTCCGCTTCTGCGCGCGAGCCACCATTGCGTTCAGTTCCATCCAAGCCTTGGGCGGTCTCTACCGCCTTTGCAGTTGGCATAGGACCATCGGCGGCTCAGAGCAACCTCTGGGTAAAGTCGATCTCATAACAGATAAATATCTACTATATTGACATACCGATCAGGCTGTCTCAGAGTGCCGTCCAGTCGGCGATTCGCCGGGCGGGCCCTCGTTCAATGTTGCTGTGGATAAGACCAATGATCTGCGAAATTCCCGGAACAGTTTTCCCTCTCTCTCCTTCCTGTAGTCGGTTCTGAGCTGATTTCCGATCTGCAGGCCCGGCGTTTCCCGCCGGGCTATCCCACAGCCTGGACAACCGGCCGCGGTGCGGCCGACACAAGGAGACCTAGAGTGACCGATGCGTTCATCATCGAGACGGCGACTGTGACCGCGGGGATCGTGGCGGCACAGGAGCGTGGGTTCCGCTTCTATGCGTCCCACCCGGATATGTATCCGCTGGAAGGCCAAACTTTCAGCAGCCCGCAGGCGGCCCAGCAGGCCGCGGAGGCGCTGGCGCGGTCTGCCAAGCGCGACCCTGTTTCCTGAGCGAAAAGGCTGCGGCGTACCGGCGGACAGCCGGCACGCCGCGGCTCCCGCAAAGTCACGACCATGGATAGGTACACCGATCTAAATGTTGCACTTTCGCCCGACGTTTTTTATCGCCTTGTCTTCGGGATTGAATGACAAGGCCGGTCGGGGCCGATGATAAGCTCAAGCTAACGTATAAAAATGGCAAATGACAACGCGATTTCCAGTAAATCGCGAGCGGTGGCTTCAACGAAACCGGGTACGATAATAATCCTGGAAGTTCTTAAGAAAAAAATACACGGAGGGCCTAGGGGAGGACATTTTTCGCCGGCGCGCTGCCGGCAAGAGGAGATGTCCTATGTCAGTCAGTCAGCAGCCGGCCGGAATCCGATTCATCAATAAGGCCGGAAATAACGCCGTCAGGACCGCTTTGCTTCTCACCGCCGCGATTGGCGGTCTTTCCTACGGCGCCGGCAGCTGTGCTCAGACCGCGCCGGCGGATGCGGGGGCGCTGCCGGAATCCTCTGGACTCGAAGAGATCATCGTCACTGCGACCAAGCGTACCGAAGCCGTCAACAAGGTCCCGATCAGCATTGTGGCGCTGCCGCAGCAGGCGCTGGTCGAGCAGGATCTGCGCAGCGTCCAGGACATCTCGCGGGCCACGCCCGGCTTGTTCGTGACCTCGAGCAATAACGCAACCGGCGCCCAGATCGCGATCCGCGGCGTCTATTCATCGATCGGTGCGCCGACGACGGCCGTCTATCTGGACGACATACCGCTGCAGAAGCGATTGGTGAACGGCACCTCGAGCGGCAGCGGCTCGCCCTTCCCGCAGCTTTATGACCTCGACCGCGTCGAAGTGCTGAAGGGCCCGCAGGGCACGCTGTACGGCGAGAGCTCGGAAGGCGGTGCCGTCCGCTTCATCACGCCGACGCCGAGCCTGACCACTTATTCGGCGACCGCCCGTTCCGAGCTGTCGGACACGAACTATGGCGGCGATGTCAATTACGAGAATGGCGTCGCGTTCGGCGGGCCGATCGTGCAGGACAAGCTCGGTTTCCGGATCAGCCTGTGGGACCGGCACGACAGCGGCTATATCAACCACGTCTTCGCCTACACCGGCGCGACTCTGGGCGCCGGCACCAACAGCGAGAACCGCTGGCTCGGCCGCGCATCGGTGCTGTTCGCGCCGCTCGATAATTTGAGGTTCACGCTCGCCTATTATATATCGCGCGACGAAACCGGCGACGTGGACACCTACACGGAATACACGCCGGCCTTTACCGTTGGCGCGCACGGGTCCGTGCCCGCCCACACGTACGGCCCGTTCAACTACGGACCCTACAAGACCATCCTCAATTGCGATGTCGGCCAGAACTACGCCAGCGGGATCTATCCCGGCTGCTACTTCCCGCAGTCGCGCATCTATGCACTGAGCATTCCGAGCCTCAGCGTGGACTGGGAGTTTGAGGATTTCTCGATTCACTCCTCCACGGCCTACGTGATGGACGACGGCAGAGGCATTGGCGATGCCGGCTGGGCCGATTTCGCCGGCCTCTACGGAAGCGCAGGCATCATTCCGTTCAACCAACCCTTCTATGCCGGCGTGCTCCATTACAACAATGCTCGCGCCACCGAGACCGAGGAACTGCGCTTCACCTCGGCTCCGAACGAGGGGCCGTGGACCTGGGTCGGCGGTGTTTTTGCGTCGAACCAGCAGACCCATCAGCGCAGCCAAGATTACAGCATCAATTTCGACTCGGTCGTGGCCGCGCTCTCGGGGGGAAGAACGGTGACGCAGGTCTATGGCGCGCCGACCAGCCCGGATGGCGGCATCTCGCAGCGCGACCAGCATGTCCGGGAGACCGAATATGCCGCTTTCGGCGAGGTCACCTATGCGGTCCTCGACGACCTGAAGGGAATCGTCGGGCTCCGCGTGGCGCGGGACCAGATCAAGTATTGGGGCTATCTCGAAGGCCCGTTCTTCGGCTTCGCCGCCCCGAGCTATGCCAATGGCGGGCTTTCGGGGGGCGACCAGTTCGCGACCGCCATCCTGCCCAAGTTCAGCGTCGAGTATCAACTCGACGAGGGGCAGATGATTTATGCCACCGCGTCGAAAGGCGAACGGGTCGGCGGCGTCAATACCGGGCCGTACTATACGAAGTGCGCCACGGTGTTCCAGTCGCTCGGCATCACGTCGACGCCCTCCACCTACCAGCCCGATACACTGTGGAACTATGAGCTCGGCGCCAAGATGCGGATGCTGGACGGCAAGGCGCAGATCAACGGCAGCCTGTTCTATGTCGACTGGAGCAACGTCCAGGTCAGCTATTCGCTGCCGGTGCCGTGCGGCTTCAACTATGTCGCCAATGCCGGCGGCGCGCTCAGCAAAGGCGGCGAGATCGAGGCCCAGGCCGAGCTCTTGGACGGGCTGATCACCTCCTTCAATGCCACCTATACCGACGCGTACTACACGAGTTCGGTCATCGGCCCGGGGCCGACTTTCGCCCATTTCATCAATCAGGGGAACAACCTGCCCGTTCCGCCGCTCAGCATCGACGTCAGCGTGAAGTACAACATGCCGGTCCTGGATCAGTACCGGACCTATATTCGCTGGGACTATCAGTATAACAGCGCCTACAAGCGCGGCTTGGGCCCGGGGACGTCGACCTATAACCCGTTCACCTACAACGCGAGCCAGACCCAGTTCGTGACGATGCGCCTGGGCGCCACGATCGACGATTTCGATGTCGCCTTCTTCATCGACAATGTCTTCAACTCGCAGGATGTGCTGACCCGCACTGGCGGCGGCGCGTGCACGGCCGCCTCCGGCCAGTGCGCGACTTATGCCGCGTTCAACCCGATCTTCACGGACAGCACCTACCGGCCGCGGACGATCGGATTGCAGGTGAACTACAAATTCACCGGATTGCATACCGAGGCCGAGGCGCCGGCTCCCTATGTCGCGCCGGTGGTCCAGGCGCCGGCACCAGCCCCGACGCCCAGCAGCTATCTGGTGTTCTTCGACTTCAACAAGTCGGACCTGACCCCGCAGGCGCTCTCGATCGTCGATACGGCGGCCAAGAACGCCGGTCCGGCGCACGTCACGCAGATCACTTGCACCGGCCACACGGACACGGTCGGCTCGGACGCGTACAATACACGTTTGAGCCGGCGACGAGCGGAATCGGTAGCGGCCGAACTGGAAAAGCAGGGCATTCCGTCGAGCGAGATCGAGATTGTGGCCAAGGGCAAGCACGACCTGCTGGTCCCCACCGGGGACGGCGTGCGTGAGCCTCAGAACCGGCGGGTGCAGATCGTCTATTCGGGTGGTCCGACCTCGTAGATACGCCACCACTCACTCGTTAGCCTAGGAGAGTATCAATGCTCAAGCGCGCCAAACCTGTCTTCATCGGCTTGATCGCCTTCATGGCCGCCGTCCTGTCCGTCACCGGTTACGGCGCGACGGACGACTCAAGCGATCGGCCCAAGACCCTTGAGCACGAAGCCGAAATCGCCGCCTTGTTGGACAGCGCGGGCTGGGTATCGCCGGGCCTGTCGAAGGACAAGGTGCTCTATATGGTGAGTTGGCAATCCTGCCCGCCCTGTCTCGTCTATGAGCGCGACGAATTTCCCAAGCTCCACGCCGCGGGCGTGGATACGCGGGTGATCGTCTACGCGCGCGCTACAAGCTCCACGCCGCAGGAGCGGGCGGGTGTCGCCGAGCTGTGGAAGAATCGCAGTTGGGAGCTGTGGAAGCAGTTCGTGCATGTGCCCACCTCGGCCTGGACGGCCGAAGGCCTGCCCCCGGACACGGTTCCCGAGCGCGCGGCCCTGGTAGCCAAGAGCCAGGACTTCGCGGACAAGATGCGGGTGCTGATGTCTGAGAACGGCATCGGCACCAGGGAGCACCTGAACCTCCCGACCCTCATCTGGCGGGGCAAGGACGGCCATCTGCGCGGCTGCGGCTGCGAAAAGGTCGAGACGCACAAATACGTCCTTGAGGAGCTGGGCGCGGCGAGCTGAGCTTGCGCTCAAAAAGGCCGGGCCGTCCGTCCCCCGCACATCGACCCGTTCGCGCTATGAAATGCCGGTTGCTGGTCTTTATTGTGTTGCTCTCGCTCGCGAGCGGCGCTTACGCCGACGATGCCGTCGTTCGGACGGATCGGATGCGGGTCGAGCTGAGCGCGGAACACCGCGTCGCCGCGCCGGGCGGGAGTCTGTGGGTCGCGCTGTCGTTCGATCTCAAGCCCCGCTGGCATACCTACTGGCGCACGCCGGGAGATGCCGGCGAGCCTATCACCATAAAGTGGACCTTGCCCGCGGGCGTCGGCGCCGGACCGATCCAGTGGCCGACCCCCGAGCGCTTCGATTATTCCGGTATCGCGGGGTTCGGCTACACCGGCCACGCCGCGCTGTTGACGGAGCTGAAAATCGATCCGTCCGTCGCTGCGCCGGCCGAAATCCTGCTCACGGCCGACGTGACCTGGCTTAGCTGCGCCGACGTTTGCATTCCGGAAGATGGCAGCCTCAGTCTGCCCATCAAGATCGATGCCGCCCATGGCCGCCCGAACGGCACCGCGCAGGCGGCGATCGCCGCCGCCCGCAAGGCGTTACCGCGTGCGGCGCCCTGGCCCGTGAAAGCCACGCGTTCGGGCAACACCCTGATCGTCACCGCCGGTCCCGGCATCAGCCAGCGTACGTTTAAGAGTGTGATGTATTTTCCCTATGATGGCGCCCTGATCGCTAACGGCGCGAAGCAGGATTTTCGTCTGCGAGACGGCACGCTCGAGCTGAAGGTCCAGTTGATGCCCAACGGCGACAAGCATGGCGAGGCGGCCGGTGTCTTGCGTCTGGACGCCGACGGCAGCCCTGCTCCCATTGGCTATTCCTTCGCCGCACCGATCGAATGAGTCCTCGCAGCGTCGGCCGGGGAGCGTGCCCTGGCCGCGCTGTACGGCGGGGATGGCGCCAAGCCTGCGACCTTTCTCAACTGCTCACGCCTGCGCTCGCGGTCGCACCGCGGGACACGCTCAGGTCGCGTGCATTTCAAGGAAGGCGGAAAGACGGACGCCCTAATTCTCCGCGCGTTGCCGTGGCGCGAGGGGAATTATGAGGATTTTTTAATCTTTGATGTCGACTCGCTCGGCCGAAAGGGTATGATCGGTGCTATTGAGGGCCGGTTCGATCCGTGACCCTGTGCCATAGGGAGCGCGACATGACGTCGATTGCGATCGTCGGTGCCGGGTTCAGTGGCACCTTGCTGGCGTTGCATCTTTTGCGGCGATGTCCTCCGTTAACCAGGGTCTATCTGATCGAACGGTATAGCCAGTTCGGCCGCGGGCCGGCTTATGCTACCGGCAATCCAAGCCATCTGCTCAACGTTCCGGCCGGACGGATGAGCGCGTTTCATGACCGGCCGAGCGATTTCGTCGACTGGCTCCGCGACCAGCCCGAGCTGCCCGCCGGAGTCGAGCCGAACAACGGGGTCTTCGTACCCAGACAGCTTTTCGGCGCCTATATCCGCCACCTCTTGAACCGTGAGCTGAAGCGACCGCAGTCGCAGGATCGGCTGGAGCTCGTGCGCGGTGACGTGGTCGGCATGGAATCCGTTGGGGACGGCTTCACGCTCAGGATCGGCCGCGGCAGGTCACTTGCGGCCGACATGGTCGTCCTCGCGACCGGCAATTTTCCGCCTGAAGTTCCGCCGGTCGCGGATCCGTCCTTCTATGACTGCGCGCTCTATCGGCCGGACCCATGGGACGCAGCAGCGTTCGCGGATCTCGATCCGGCCGACTCCGTGCTGACGATCGGCACCGGACTCACCATGGTTGATGCCGTGGTTTCCCTGCTCGATCGCGGCCACAAGGGGACGATCCATGCCGTGTCGCGGCGCGGTCTGCTGCCCCTCTGCCATGACCTGGACGCGCCGGCGCCGGTCGCGGCGCCCGGCCGATCCTTTCCGACCGAGATCAATGCGCTGACCCGCCTGCTGCGTGAGGAGGGCAACCGCGCCATAGCCGAAGGGCTGACGTGGCAGCCGGTGGTCGATCAGCTGCGGCCGTTCATGCAGGATGTGTGGGCGGAGATGCCGCTCAAGGACCGGGCGCGTTTCCTGCGCCACCTCCGGCCGTGGTGGGACATCCATCGCCACCGCCTGGCGCCGGCTGTCGCCCGCCGCATCGACGATGCAATGACGGCAGGACAGCTTCGCCTCGACGCGGGACGTTTCCGTGATTTCCGCATCGAAGGAAATCGGGCGCTGGTGACCTATCGCTCGCGGCGTGCGCGGGGGCTGGTCACGCTCGATGTCGCGCGGGTGGTCAATTGCTCGGGCCCGGGCTGCGACTACGACCGGATATCTCATCCGCTGATCAAGGCCCTGCTGGCCAGCGGCCTCGTCCGCCCTGACCCGCTGAAGCTCGGGCTGGACGTGACTGGCAACTGCGCAATCAAGGACCGCAGGGGCGCGATCTCGCGGCGGCTGTTCGCCGTCGGTCCGGTGACCAAGGGCGCGTTTTGGGAGATTACCGCGGTCCCGGACATCCGGCGCCAGTGCGAGCTGCTGGCGGCCCATCTTGCGACCCTGGTGAAGCCGGCGCCGCACCCGTCTGCGGAGCGGCGCCCGACCTATGACGGTGAGATGAGTGCGTCGGTTTAGTGCGTGGTTGACGCGGGGCTGGTCGTAACGATCCAGATTGCGGCCGGCAGTTTCACCGCGCCGTTGGCTGCATGGGGTTCAAGGGCTTGGCGGATCGCGCCGGCCACTTGATCACGGAGCTCTTGCGGCTGGTCCTGTATCAGCCGTGCCGCGGGGCCGAACTCAATCGACGTTGCCACGGCGCCCTCCAGGCCCTGGCCGCCGGAGAGATCCATCGTGACGTCGATCTTCTCAAATTCAGGCGGCTGGAAGCCGGCTTCAGTCAGGATGCGGGCGACGCGTTCGCTGCTGGCGAAGGCGAACGGGCCGGGATCCTCTGGGTTCGGCATGACCTCCGGCGGCACGATTCTCATCGCAGCCTGCATCGGCGTGAACATCCAGGGATTTTCCTTGGGGTCGCGCCAGCACGCGAAGAGGACCCGGCCGCTGGGTTTGAGCGCCGTTTTCAGGTTGGAGAAAGCCGCAACCGGGTTGCCGAAGAACATCACGCCGAAGCGCGAGAACAGCAGGTCGGCCTTGCCCGGCGGAAATGCATAGGTCGCGGCGTCTGCCAGCATCGTTTCGGCCTGCGGGAACGGCTTCAGCCGTTCGGTGGCCTGGGCCAGGATGGGCGCCGAAACGTCGATCGCCAGCAAATGGCCGGCGGAGCCGACCTGGGCCGCGAGCTCGACGCTGGTCTCGCCGCAGCCACAGCCGACGTCTATGACGCTTTCGCCTGGTTGAGCCCTGGCACGGTTGAGCGCAGTGATGCCAAATTCGGCCAGCATCATATCGCGGCGTGCCTGCTGTGAGACCCAGCGCTCGCCGCCGGCGCCGTTCCAGAACGCGATCTGGTCGGAATGAAGCTGGGCGATGTCAGTCATGTCAGTTCCCCTGAAGTGTCAGTTCGGCGCGATTGCCGCGGTTACGATCCAGAACGAAGCCGGCAGCTTGACGGTGTCGCCATCGGCATAGGGCATCATCGCCTCGCGGACCGAAGCCGCCACGCGGCTCCGCACCGGTTCCGGCTGGGCGTCGAGCAGGCGTCCGGCCGGACCGGCCTGGAGCGTGTTGGTGACCGCCGCGTCGAGGCCTTCGCCGGCCGCCACATCAATCATGATTTCGATGTTCTCCAGGTTCGGCTTGGCGAAACCTGCCCTGGTCAGAACCTCCACGATGTGTCCGGCCCTGGCAAGCGACATCGGCCCGGGGGCCTCCGGGTGCGGCTTGGGCAGCTCGGGCACGGCGCGATAGGCGGCCTCGACGGCGATCGCCGACTGGTTCCGCTCCCAGCAGGCGAAGACCATCCGGCCGTCAGGCTTGAGCGCAGTCCGTATGTTGGCAAAGGCCGAGACCGGATCGCCGAAGAACATCACGCCAAAGCGCGAGAACAGCAGGTCGGCGGAAGCGGGCCGGAAGGCGAAGGCGGCGGCGTCGGCCAGGACCGCTTCGGCCCAGGGATAGGGCGCCAGCCGTTCGCGCGCACCGGTCAGGAGCGGTTCGGAAACATCGATCGCCAGTAGCCGCCCGGTCGGACCCACGGCCTCGGCCAGCGCAATGCTCGTGTCGCCGAGACCACAGCCGACATCGATCACGATCTCGCCCGGCTGCGCTGCGGCGCGGGTCAGCACGATGTTGGCGAAAGCCGTCCGAGTCTTCTCGCGGCGGTCGCGCTGCGACAGCCAGCGAGCGCCGCCGGCGCCATTCCAATAGCGGATCTGATCGGCGTGCAGCTGAGCGAGATCGGACATCGTACTCCTTCGACGGCCGAATGAGCCATCTTGGCGGAGTCGCTATCATTCGCCGACAGCCGCTGCGTCATTCAAAGGCGCGCAACCGCCGATAAAAATGTCGGGAGATCGCAACCGCCACTGCTGAAGCGGCGCCTGGGTTTTTATGACGCGATGCATGATCCGCTATTTGCTGCAGAGCAGCATCGGGCCTACGCTTTCGCAATGCACGATTCCCCGAGGCCTCGTAGGCGCGGCAGGCATATCGAATGAGACGGCGCGATTTTCTCAAAAGTGCTTCGCTGGCGATGGCCGGCGCCGCCGTTCCGGCTTTCGGACAGTCGTCCGCAGCGAAAACGCTGCGCATCATCCACACGACTAACCTTTCGAGCCTGGACCCGATCTGGACGACCGCGCCGGGCACCAGGAGCTACGGATTTCTCACCTTCGACCAGCTGCTTGCCGTCGACGCCAACTACGTCCCACGGCCGCAGATGGCCGAAGGCTGGTCGGTCGAGGACGACGGCCGTACCTACGTCTTCGGGCTGCGCGAGGGGCTCAAATTCCATGACGGTGAGCCCGTACGGTCGCAGGACTGCGTTCCCTCGATCCAGCGCTGGGCCGCGCGCGACGGCTTCGGCAAGCTGATGATGGGGTTCGTCGATACGATCGAGGTCATCGACGACCGCAAGTTCCGGATCAAACTGAAGCGGCCGTTCCGGCTGCTGCCCGACGCGCTCGCCAAATCGAGCGCGCCCGCCTGCCTGATAATGCCCGAACGCATGGCCAAGACCGACCCGTTGAAGCCGGTAACAGAGGCGATCGGCAGCGGTCCGTATCGTTTCCTCAAGGAGGAATGGGTCGCCGGGGCGCACGCCGCCTGGGCGAAATTCGACGACTACATCCCCCGCAAGGAGCCGGTCAGCGATCTGGCCGGCGGCCGCATCGCCGCGGCCGATCGCATCGAATGGTCCATCATCACCGACTCCTCGACCGCTATGGCGGCGCTGCAGGCTGGCGAGCAGGATTATTGGGACATTGTTCCGAGCGATCTGCTGCCGGTGCTGCAGGCAGATCCCGATATCGTGCTCCAGGCGCGCATCAGGCTCGGCAGTTACGAGATGCTGCAGTTCAACCATCAACAGCCGCCCTTCAATAATGTCGGCATTCGGCAGGCTGTTGCGATGGCGCTCGACCAAGGCGAGCTGTTGCGTGCGGCGGTATCCGATCCGGCGTTGATGAAGACGTCCCATAGCTTCTATCCGAACGGCACGCCGTATTGGAGCGAGGCAGGCGCCGAAATCCTGAACGTCAAGAGTATAGCGCAGGCTAAAACCGAGCTGGCCGCTGCCAACTATGCCGGCGAGAAAATCGTCATTCTCGGCATCACCGATACTTCGACCGGCCTAGCGATATCGGAATATGTCGAGGACCTGCTCAAGCGGATGGGAATGAATGCCGAGCTGGTCTCGGTCGACTTCGCGACCATGACCCAGCGGCGGACCAACAAGGGGCCGGTCGACCAGGGTGGCTGGAGCCTGTTCCTCACCGGTTGGACTGGAGCCGATATCCTTAATCCGGGGGTGAACCCGTTGCTGAGGGCCGGTGGAATCGCGAATGGCTGGTTCGGCTGGGCCGATGACCCGGCGCTCGAAGCGCTGCGCGACCAGTGGGCCAGCGCGACCGATCCCGCCGAGCAGCTTCGCCTGGCCACGGAGATCCAGATCGAGGCCTTCAAGTCGCTACCCTACCTGCCGCTCGGATCGATCATCTATCACTCGGCCTATCGCAAGAACGTCACCGGCGTGTTTCCAGCGACGGTCGGCGCCTATTGGAACATCGGAAAGACGGCGTGACCGGCGGCCGCCACCTACGAGAACATCGGGAGGAGCAATTGAGCGCCGCCGGAGATTGCCCAGTTTTTATGACCGGGTGCGGCATCGATTATTGGCCGGCCCCGGCGCCGGCACATAGCCTTTTTCGCATGTGCACAATCCGCCGTATCCCCGACTGATCCGCGCATGAAGCGACGTGACTTTCTCAAGGCTCTCCCGCTTGCGGCTGCGCCTTTCTCCGCCCTCGCCCCCCGTGTCTTTGCCCAGAAACCAACGGGTAAAACGCACCGCATCGAGGCGGCGTTTCGCAAGAACGTGACCGGCGTGTTTCCCTGCGCAGTGTTCGCCTACTGGAATATCGGGGTGGCCTGACCGATGCTGGCCTACACGATCCGGCGAATCCTGATGGCCGTTCCGGTGATGCTGGTCGTGGCGCTAGTCGTGTTCGGGCTGCTCTACCTGACGCCGGGCGATCCGGCGCTCGTCATCGCCGGCGATCAGGCCTCGCCTGAGGATGTCGCGCGCATCCGCGTGTCGCTCGGGCTCGACCAGCCAGTCTATGTCCGCTTCGGCACGTGGCTCATCCATATACTGCGGGGCGATCTCGGCATGTCAATCTTCAGCAGCCAGCCGGTCGCCTACCTGATCGGCCAGCGACTGGAGCCGACCGTCTCGCTCCTGATTCTCAGCGTGCTTCTCGCCATCCTGATCGGCGTGCCGTTCGGGGTGTTCGCTGCCTGGAAGCCCGGTCGTGTCGCGGACCGGACGATGACGCTCTATACGACGACGGGCTTTTCGGTGCCGGTCTTCGTCGCCGGATATGCGCTGGCCTATGTCTTCGCGTCCTCGCTGCACTGGCTGCCGGTCCAGGGCTTCACGCCGATCTCCCAAGGCCTGCTGCCGTTCCTGCGCAGCCTGCTGCTGCCGGCAGTGACCTTGAGCCTCGTCTATTCGGCGGTGATCGCGCGGGTCACGCGGGCGTCGATGCTGGAGGTGCTGTCGCAGGATTACATCCGCACCGCGCGCGCCAAGGGGGTGAGGCCCGCGGCCATCCTGTTTCGGCATGCGCTGAAGAACGCGGCCGTACCGGTGGCCACCATCATCGGCATCGGCATCGCGACCCTGATCGGCGGCACAGTGGTGACCGAGAACGTCTTTGCCATCCCGGGCCTGGGGCGGCTGACGGTCGATGCGATCTTGCACCGCGACTATCCGATCATTCAGGGCATGGTGCTGCTGTCCAGCACCGCCTATCTCGTGGTGAACCTTCTGATCGATCTCAGCTACACGATCTTCGATCCGAGGATCCGGTATTGAGCGACCATGCCGAGATGGCACCCAGCCTGCCCATAATCCCGGCCCTGGCCCGCGCGCCGCGTGTGCGGACCGCGCGCAAGCCGGCGCAGGTTTTCAAGTTCATCCGGCGTCATCCCGAGGTTGCGGTCGGCGCGGCCCTGCTCACGATCATTGCCGTGCTGACGATCTTGGCGCCTTGGCTGGGCACCGTCGACCCGCGTGCGCTGTCGACCGGAAGCCGGCTCAAGCCCCCTTCGGCCGGGCACTGGTTCGGCACCGACATGCTGGGCCGCGACGTCTATTCCCGCGTGCTGTATGGCGGCCGCATCTCGCTTGTTATCGGCATTTCCGCGGCGCTCCTCTCATCGTTTTTGGGCGCCGCGATCGGGCTGACGAGCGCGTTCGGCAATCTCGTCGACTCGGTGGTCATGCGGATCATGGACGGCATCATGGCGATTCCGGCGGTCCTGTTGGCCATCGCCTTGATGGCGGTCGCCGGCGCCTCGGTCGAGAACGTGATTATCGCCGTGACCATTGTCGAGACGCCGCGCGTAGCCCGGCTGGTGCGGGGCGTGGTGCTGTCGCTCAGGTCACAGCCTTATGTCGAGGCGGCGGTGGCGGCGGGCTCGTCGATGCCCAAGGTCGTCTGGCGCCACCTGCTGCCGGGCATCTTCGCGCCTCTGGTGGTGCAGGGGACGTTCGTGTGGGCAACGGCGATGATCCTGGAGGCCGCGTTGTCCTTCATCGGCGCCGGCACGCCGCCGACGGTCCCGTCCTGGGGCAACATCATGGCCGACGGAAAGGCGCTGTGGCAGGTGAAGCCCTATCTGATCTTCATCCCGGCCGGCTTCCTTTCGGTCACCCTGTTGGCAGTCAATCTGCTAGGCGACGGGCTGCGCGACCTGTTGGACCCGCGCATGAGCCGGAGCCACTGAGCCCATGCCGCCCTTGCTCGAGATCGACAACCTGCACGTCGGGTTCCCGACCGAGAATGGGACCTTGGCAGCCGTAGGCGGCCTGTCGCTGTCGGTGGGAGAGGGCGAGACGGTGGCGATCGTGGGCGAGTCCGGCTCAGGCAAGTCGGTCACGGCGATGTCGATCCTGCGCCTGATCGCAGCGCCCCCGGCCCGGATTTCCGGGCGGATCGCGTTCAGGGGCCGGGACTTGTTCGCCCTATCGGAGCCCGAGATGCGGCGCATCCGCGGCAACCAGATCAGCATGATCTTCCAGGAGCCGATGTCCTCGCTCAATCCGGTGATGACCGTGGGCGCACAGATCGCCGAGGCGGTCAGGTTGCATCAGGCCGCCACGATCGCCGAGGCGCGGCGGCGGGCGATCGAGATGCTGACCCTGGTCGGCATTCCGGCGCCCAACCGGCGGTCGCGGGAATATCCGCACCAGCTTTCGGGCGGCATGCGCCAGCGCGTGATGATCGCCATGGCGCTCGCGTGCCGGCCGCGCCTGCTCATCGCCGACGAGCCCACGACCGCGCTCGACGTGACGG
>CAZVYC010000001.1:0-81876 GCA_964631425.1 uncultured Rhodospirillales bacterium | reverse complement strand
AGGGAGCGACGTTGCCGCTTTCACCGCCTTCCCCGATCACCATCACTTTACGGAAACAGAACTGGCTGCGCTCGCCGCCGCCGCGAAATGGGCCGATGCGCGTCTTGTCACCACCGAAAAGGACTGGGTCCGGCTTGGCCAAGCGTGGCGCGGAGCGGTGACGCCGGTGCCGGTCACGGTCGATTGGGATGACGAGGAGCAACTGATGCAGCTGCTGGACAGCATCAACCGCTATGGCTGAGCCGCGCCGCCGATTGGGCCGGGAAGCCGGCTACATGACCCAGGCCGCGCTGCTCTGGCTGTTCTTCGGCTTTTGCAGCCTGCTGCCGGTCGACTGGGCCTCAGGCATGGGCGGCTGGATCGGGCGGACCTTGGGGCCGCGCATGGGACAGACCCGCAAGGCGGAACGCAACCTCGCCCGGGCAATGCCGGAGAACTCGCCTGCCGAGAACAAGCGGATCATCCGCGGCATGTGGGAGAATCTGGGCCGGACCATGGCCGAGTATCCCCACCTGCCGCGCATCTGCGCCGCGCTCGAAGGCCCGCGCATGCATGTCGACGGGCTGGAGCATATCTATGCCATGGGTGCCCACCCGGGTCCTGCCATCCTGTTCAGCGGCCATTTCGCCAATTGGGAGGTGGCGCCCTATCTCGCGCGGCGCGCCGGCATCGCGCTCGGCCTTGTCTACCGCGCGCCCAATAATCGCTGGGTCGACGGCCTGATCGACCGCTTCCGCGACGCGCCGGCGACTTTTCCCAAGGGGGCGAAAGGGGCGCGCGAGCTGTTCTCGTATCTTAAAAAGGGCGGCCGGGTTGGCATGCTGGTCGACCAGAAGATGAATGACGGCATCCCGGTCCCATTCTTCGGTCGCGACGCCATGACCGCCCCGGCGATCGCGCAGCTGGGTCTCCGGCTCAACTGCATGCTGGTACCGGCCTGGACGGAGCGACTCGCGGGCACGCGTTTTCGGATCGTCGTGCATCCGCCGCTGGCGCTGACCTCCACAGGCAACCGCACGGCGGACGAGCGCGCACTGATGGTACGGATCAACCAGCTTCTTGAGGAATGGATCAGGACGCGGCCCGAGCAGTGGCTCTGGGTGCACCGGCGTTGGCCGGATTGAGCGTGCCCCGCCGAATTGAGCTCACCCGCGGTAGCCCTTGCGGCAGCATCATGCGTTGCGATATTGTGTGCAAGCTAATAATTCCTGTTATGTACGTTCCAAAAAGTGAAACAGCTGCTCGGCTGAGCAAGGGGAGAGAGTGATGAAGCTAAGTTTGACGGCATTCGCGGGCGGCCTTGTGCTCGCGGCGGCGCTCGCGGGGTCGGTGGGCGCGGCTACGCCCTTGTACCCGACCGAAACGGCAGCGACTCAGTCCTGCGGCTCGGATGAGGTGGTCTGGGTCGACCTCGATCGCGGCAAGTTCTACCACAAGACTCAGGCGGGTTATGCCAAGAGCAACAACGGCGGCTATGCCTGCATGAAGGCCGCACACTCCCAGTACCGCGAGTCGCACGACTGAGGACGATCAGGAGCGTGGATACGATGAAGGCGGCCCATCGGCCGCCTTTTTCGTTGCAGCTCTGCCCCGTCAAAGACGAATTTGTGCGTTGCAGGATTTGCATGCCTTAGAAGTTCACGTGACTCCATCGGCGGTTGGCGGCACAGGGCGTCGCGCCCGGTGCGACATTGTGCGCCGCACAACCTTTCGTAAAATGTACCATACGGTGGCCACCTCGACGCCACGTCGTTAAATTTCAGGAGCTAGTCATGAAGATCGCTTCCGGCGCCGCCGCCATCGCCTTCCTCGCCGCCACCGCGGCAACCTCGTTGCCGGTCAGCGCCGCCACGGCCCTGTTCGCGACCGAGCCCGCCGCCGCCCAGGCCTGCGGCGCCGACGAGGTAGTCTGGGTGGACCTGGATCGCGGCCGTTACTATCACAAGAACCAGTCGGCCTATGCCAAGAGCAACAATGGCGGCTATGCCTGCATGAAGGCGGCCCACGCGCAGTATCGCGAGTCGCACGAGTAAGGATTTCCGACCGCATCGCGGGGCGGATGCATCAGGGCGGCCATGGTGCCGCCCTTATCTTTGTGCCGGGTGTGAGCCTTCCTTCGCCAAAAGCTCACGCAAGCCTTCTTGCCTTGTCGCCCCGGCTCTCAGAATAGCCTGCCCTGGCCTGCTGGCAGCGATCGCGGGTGCGATATCTGCCGCTGCTGCGGCTTCGCCGCGGCTCCGTCGACTGTGGCGCCTGTCCGGCCGTCATGGAACTCAATCGTGACATGCTCTCCGGGTACCGCCGTCGTCACGGACCCGATCGCATGACCGTCCGGCCCCGTCACCAACGCGAAGCCGCGCTTCAGCACGCCGCGATAGGAATAGCTTTCCAGCAAATCGCCCCAACGCTGCAGCCGCGCCTGCGAGGCGTCGATTGTGCGGTGGAAGCCGGATTCGAGCGCGCGACCCAGTCCGTCGAGATGGCGGGCGTGGTCCGTCACCTGCTGCAGCGGGTGACGCAGGCGAGCCCCGAGCGCAGCCACGGTCTGCGCTCGCCGGTCGATGAAGTTGCGCCGCGCACCGTCCAGCCGCTCCTCCAGCCCGTCTAGCCGCTGAATGTGCGCCTCGATTGCGTGACGTGGATTGCCGAGCCCGCGTTCGAGTGCCTGCAGGCCGCTGCGCTTCATGGCGATCGCGCGCTCCGCCTGAAGCAAAAGCCGGACCGAGCAGTCCTCGACCCGCGCCAGGAGGTGAAGCCGCACCGGAACGGCAAACTCGGCCGCCGCGGTCGGAGTCGGCGCGCGCCTGTCCGACGCGAAATCAATGAGCGTCGTGTCGGTTTCGTGGCCCACGGCCGAGATCAGCGGGATCAGCGAGGCTGCCGCGGCCCGCACCACGATCTCCTCGTTGAACGCCATCAGATCCTCGATCGCGCCGCCGCCCCGGGCGACGATCAGAACGTCCGGCCGCCGAGGCCAACCGCTGTCCGGCAGCGCGTTGAACCCGGTGATCGCCCTTGCCACCTCGGCGGCCGCGTTGGGCCCTTGCACCGCGACCGGCCAGATCAGCACGTCGCGCGGAAAGCGGTCAGCCAGCCGATGCAGGATGTCGCGGATCACCGCGCCCGTTGGCGAGGTGACCACCCCGACCAATCCCGGCAGGCTGGGCAAAAGCCGCTTGCGCTCGGCGGCGAACAATCCCTCGGCCGCGAGCTTCTTACGGCGTTCCTCGATCAGCTTGAGCAGCGCCCCCTGCCCCGCCAGCTCCATCGACTCGATGACCAGCTGATAGCTCGACCGCGCCGGATAGGTGGTCAACCGGCCAGTGCAGATCACCTCGACCCCATCCTCCGGCACCATCCCGAGTCGCGCGGCGCCCGAGCGCCAGACGACCCCGTCCAGCATCGCCTCGTCGTCCTTGAGGCAGAGATAGATATGACCGGACGTATGCCGCTTGACTCGCAATAGCTCGCCGCGGACGCGAACCAGCCCGAATCCGCCCTCGATGGTGCGTTTCACCGCGCGGGCGAGCTCGCCCACGGTATAAGGGGCGAGGTTGCCGCCGGGCGCGGGACCGGGCGGGGCGAGTTCGGCTTCGATTTGCGTGTTCACCCCCGCATGATACAAGCCGCCGGTTCGAGGAGCAAAAGATTGCCCGACCGTCTAAATGTCCTTCTTGTCGGCGGCGGCGGCCGCGAGCACGCGCTGGCCCGCCGGATCGCCGCGTCTCCCCTGACTGCGAAGCTCTACGTCGCGCCCGGCAATCCCGGCATTGCCGAAGTGGCGGAATGCGTGCCGATCGGCGCCGAAGATGTCGCGGCCCAGATCGCGTTCGCCGAGCGGCACGCGATCGATCTCGTGGTGGTGGGGCCGGAGGGACCGCTCGTCGCCGGCCTGGTCGACGGGCTGACCGAGGAAGGCATCGCGGCGTTCGGCCCGACCCGCGCCGCCGCGGCGCTGGAGGGCTCGAAATCCTTCATGAAGGATCTGGCCGCCAAATACGGCATTCCAACCGCCGCGTATGCCCGCTTCCGTGACCCGGCCGCGGCCAGGGCCTACATCGCCGCCCAGGGCGTGCCGATCGTGATCAAGGCCGACGGGCTCGCTGCCGGCAAGGGCGTCACCATCGCCCACACGCTGGCCGAGGCCGAGGCTGCGATCGATGAGGCGCTGGTCGGCGGCCGGTTCGGCGCCGCCGGCGAGGAGATCGTGATCGAAGAATTCATGGCCGGTGAAGAGGCCAGCTATTTCGCGCTCGTCGAGGGCGAGACCGTGGTGCCATTCGGCGCGGCACAGGATCACAAGGCAGTCGGTGACGGCGACACCGGCCCCAATACCGGCGGCATGGGCGCCTATAGCCCCGCCCCGGTGGTAACTCCGGCCATCGAGCGGCAAGTGCTTGATGAGATTATCCGCCCGCTGGCCCGCACCATGGTGGCTGAGGGCAGGCCCTACCGCGGCATCATCTTCGCCGGCGTGATGATCGTGCCAGGCACCGACGGGCCGAAGCCTCGGCTGATCGAGGTCAATGTCCGATTCGGCGACCCGGAATGCCAGGTGCTGATGGCCCGACTCGAAAGCGACCCACTCGCGCTGATGCTGGCGACCGCGACCGGCCGGCTGGCGTCCGCGCCTGTGCCGGTCTGGCGTGACGTCGCCGCGCTGACCGTGGTGCTCTGCGCAGAGGGTTATCCCGGCACGCCCCGTGCCGGCACCGAAATCAAGGGCTTGGCCGAGGCCGCGAAGGTCGAGGGCATCGCGGTGCTGCACGCCGGCACGAAGCGCGATACGGACGAACGCCTGGTGGCGGCCGGCGGCCGGGTGCTCAATGTGGTGGCAACCGGCGCCACGGTCGCCGAGGCGCAGGCGCGGGCCTATGATGCAGTCGACCGGATCGACTGGCCGGGCGGTTTCTGCCGCCGCGACATCGGCTGGCGCGCGATTGCGCAGGAGATGGGCGTAGGCGAGATCGGCGCGCCGGAGAATAAGCAATGACCGAGCGGTTCGATGTGGCGATCGTCGGCGGCGGCATCGCCGGCACCACGCTGGCGGCAATCCTGGGCGACGCCGGTCTTGCCGTTGCGCTGATCGAGCGGCAGGCGCCGGCCGCGCTCGAAGCCAGCACCTATGACGGCCGCACCACCGCCATCACCTTCGGTTCCCGCCGAATCCTGGAAGGCGCCAGCCTGTGGGCCGGCCTGGAAGCGGATTCCTGCCCGATCGACGAAATCCGGGTCGCGGACGGTTTCTCGCCCTTGTTCCTTCATTTCGATTCGCGCGAGGTCGGCGACGACCCGCTGGGATCGATCATCGAGAACCGGCTGATCCGCCGCGCGCTCCATCGCCGAATCCAGGTGCTGCGGACGGTGACACACATCGCGCCGGCAACCGTCGCCGCGCTGGACATGTCCGGCTCACTCGCGCGCCTCAGCCTCGCGGATGGGCGGGAGGTGGCGGCCGAGCTGGTGGTGGGCGCGGACGGGCGTGACTCGTTTATCCGGGCCGCCACGGGCATCGAGACGATCGGCTGGAAATACAACCAGGACGCGATCGTCACGATCATGGGACATGAGCGGCCGCACGGAAACGTCGCCGTGGAGAACTTCCTGCCGCCCGGCCCGTTCGCGACGCTGCCGATGACCGATGCGACCGATGGCACGCATCGCAGTTCGATCGTCTGGACCGACCATCGTGACCGCGTGCCGCTCTATGCCAAGTTGGAAGGCGAGGCCTTTGCCGCCGAGCTGCAGCGCCGCACCGGAGAGTGGCTGGGCCGTGTTTGGGAAATCGGCCCACGCTTCACCTATCCGCTGTCGCTCCGCCATGCACGCCGCTATGTTGGCCCCCGCGCTGCCCTGATTGCCGATGCGGCTCATGTGATCCACCCGATCGCCGGCCAGGGCCTCAATCTCGGCATGCGCGATATCGGACTCCTGGCCGAGCTTCTGGTCGACCACCGCCGCACCGGGCTTGACCTTGGCGACCCGCTGCTGCTCCGCCGCTACGAGCGCACCCGACGGCTGGACAATATCGCCTTCAGCGCGACGACCGACATCCTGGACCGCCTGTTCTCCAACGACATCCCGCCGATCCGCCTCGCCCGCCGCGTAGGCCTGGGCGCCGTGAACCAGATTCCGCCCCTGCGCCGCTTCTTCATGCGCCGCGCCATGGGTGCCGCCGGCGCACTGTCACGGCTTGGCCGCGGCGAAGCGGTCTAAAGATCATGAAATAACAAACACGAAGGGTACCAAGAACACGAAGGAACAATAAGAATACTGCCTGCGGCGCTTATGAGAATTTTTCAGCGCCGCAGGCATTATTTTCTTCGCGTTAGAATCATGTCCTGATTTCATTCGATCCGACCAACCCGGAGCCCGACAATGATCACCCTCTACACCTGGACCACGCCCAACGGCCGCAAGGCCTCGATCATGCTGGAGGAAGTCGGGCTGCCCTACACGGTACACCCGATCAACATCGGCAAGGGCGAGCAGATGGCGCCGGAATATCTGGCCATCTCGCCCAACAACAAGATCCCGGCGATCGTGGACGATGAGGCCGACGGCGGCACGCTTACCTTGTTCGAGAGCGGCGCCATCCTGACCTACCTGGCCGAAAAGACCGGCAAGTTCCTCGCCCCTTCCGGACCTGCCCGCTACAAGGCGCTGGAATGGACCTACTGGCAGGTGGGCGGCCCGGGCCCGATGCTCGGACAACTGGGCTTCTTCGCCGTTCGCTCCAAGGAAAAAGCGCCGCTCGCAATCCAGCGCTTTACCGACGAAGCCGACCGCCTGCTCGGCGTCATGGACCGCCGCCTCGGCGAGTCGGAGTACCTAGCCGGCGATGACTACACCATCGCCGACATCGCGACATATTCCTGGACCCTGGCCGCTACGACCTTTCTGGGTGACGTCCTGGCCGACAGCCTAAAGACGAAGCCCAACGTGCATCGCTGGCTGAAGACCGTCGGCGACCGCCCTGCCGTGCAGCGGGGCATGAAGGTTCCGCAGGTCTAGAAGAGCGCCCTACCCCGCGGCCTCGATCACCCGGATGTCGCGCTCCGCCGCGTCGCCCAGGACCGCCAGCGCCTCCTTGTAGGCGGCGCTGCCATAGGCGGCCTTCGCCTGCTCCAGGCTGTCGAACTCGATCACCACCGTCCGCTGTGCGAGGCCATGCTCGTACGCCTCGGCCGGCATGCCCCGGGCCACGAAACGGCCGCCGGCGGCTTCAATCGCCGGCAAGGCCAGCTTGGCATAGGCGGCCAGCGCGTCCGGGTTCTTCACCGAGCGATAAAACGCGATCCAATAGGCTTTGGCCATCTCGGTCCCCTTTCCGCATTATCGCGAAGCGAAGCAATCCCGCTTTTTATCGCCGGCCGCAAGCCTGGATCGATGGTCCCGCGCTTAGGGCACCGCGTTCTTCGGCGGCGGCTCGACCGGCGTGAACTCGCCCATCAGGCAGGTCTGGCCGGTATCGTTCAGCCGGATCGTCACCAGGTTCGAGCACAGCTCCAGGCTGCCGGGCGTCGTCGGCTGATAGGTGAAGCCGCGCGTGTTGACCCTGAGCCCGACACACTGGTTGATCAGCGTGTTCTTCCACACCTTGTGGTTATGCATGTAGAACAGGATCGTATAGTCGTCCGGCGTCTCGGTATGGTCGATCCGATAAGACTGGATGCAGACCGATTTTGCCATCGCCGACGCGGGCGACAGCAGGGCGAACGCGACGGCGCCGCCCAGAGCGAGCCCGGCGGCACTGGCCAGGCTGAACATGCCGCACTTCATTGCTTCCTCCTCCGCCTCGCCCTGCCGCATCAATCATCATTATCCGCTTGTTGCGTCAGGGCCACATTGGTAACGCGCCAGCCACCACAACGCCTGCGGCTGTGAATTCGCTCTACTCATGCGCGATGGACAACGGATAGTCGGCCAGCCGGATATAGGCCGGCGCGCCGCCGCCCTGCCGGCTCTCGAACAGGGTGAAATGGTCCACGACGAACGGAGGCGCGCGGAAGAGGGATTTCTGCTGCACGAACGCCATCACGCTCATCAGCGACGTGTCATGCAGGCGCGCGATGGTGACATGCGGCGTGAAGGCCCGCTCTTCGCGCGGCAGCTCGGCCTGCCGCACAGCCCGGTCAACCTTGCGCGCCAGCTGGTGGAGCGGCAGCGACGGGTCCACGCCGGCCCAGATCACGCGCGGGCGGGCCGCGCTGCCGAAATAATCGATGCCGGCCAGCGACAGCTCGAACCCGGGCAGCGCAATGGCTGCGAGCAGCTCATCCAGCTCCTCGGCCTCGGCGCGGCCGGCCTCGCCGACGAAGCGCAGAGTCAGGTGATAGCTCTCCGCCGGCATCCATTGCGCACCCGGCACGCCGCCGGTTAGCGACCACAGAAGCTCGCCGGTCTCCGGCGGAATCGCGATGCCGATGAATAGGCGCATGGATCAGTCCGCGGCCTGCTTCGCCGGCAGGGCCCTTTCGACATAGGGCAGAATGCGCTGCACGATCACGGCCACGCCGTCCTTGTTCGGGTGCATGCCGTCGGCCTGGGTGAATTTCGGGTCGAGCGCCACGCCGTCCAGGATGAACGGATAGAGCGGCACGTGGTACTTGTCCGCCAACTCCTTGTACATCGGGTCGAACTTGGCGGCATAGGCAGGACCAAGATTGCGCGGCGCCAGCATGCCGCACAGCAGGACCGGAATGTTCTTGGCCTTTAGCTCGGCCAGGATCTGGTCGAGATTGGCCTTGGCACGGCCGGGATCGAGGCCGCGCAGCCCGTCATTGGCGCCGAGCTCCAGCAGCACCAGATCGGGCTTGTCCGCCAGGGACCAATCGAGCCGCGCTACACCGTCGGCCGTCGTATCGCCGGAGACGGCGGCATTGACCACCTTCACATCCCTGCCGTCGGCCTTGAGCGCGCGCTCCAACTGCGTCGGAACATTGTCGGCGTCGGCGACGCCATACCCAGCGAACAAGCTGTCGCCGAAGGCGAGAATGGTCGTAGCGGCATGGGCCGAGACAGGAACGGTCGCGAGCACAAGCGCCGTAGCCAATCCCCGCAGACAGACGAGATTGAAACGGGTTAACATCGCGCCATATCGCGTCTCAGTGTTTCTGGCCCGCCCGGAGCCGTTCCCGATGCCCATCCCAACCTCGAATGTCTCGGCCGCGCCCATGCTCGACCTCACCGACGTGCACCTGGAATTGAGGAGCGCGGCCGGGATGGTCAATATCCTCAGGGGAATATCGCTCAAAGTCGAGGCCGGTGAACGGGTCGGGCTGGTCGGGCCTTCGGGCTCCGGCAAATCGAGCCTGATGATGCTGATGGGCGGTCTGGAACGGCAGACCGCCGGTCGCATCGTCGTCGCCGGACAGGACCTGTCGGCGCTCGATGAAGACGGGCTGGCGCGCTTCCGCCGTGACTCGGTCGGCATCGTGTTCCAGAACTTCCATCTCGTACCGACGATGACCGCGCTCGAGAACGTGGCGCTGCCCGCTGAATTCGCCGGCCGGGCTGACGCGTTCGAGCGCGCCGAGGCGGGCTTGAAATCGGTCGGCCTCGGCCACCGGCTGGAGCATTATCCAGGGCAGCTCTCGGGTGGCGAGCAGCAGCGCGTGGCGCTGGCCCGCGCGCTGGTCGCCGGACCCAAGCTGGTGCTGGCGGACGAGCCGACCGGCAACCTGGACGGCGAGACCGGACGGCACGTGATCGCCCTCTTGTTCGACCTGGCGCGCCGACAGGGCACGACGCTCGTCCTCATCACCCATGACAATACGCTGGCCGAGCAGTGCGACCGCATCATTCGGCTGGGCGACGGCCTGATCGTCGAGGACCGGGTGAACGTGAAGCTCGCAGCGGCTCAATGAGGCGATTCCTGCCCTTGGTGCTGGCGCGGCGCGAGCTTCGGGCCGGCGCGCGCGGCTTCCGCATCCTTATCGCCTGCCTGGCGCTGGGCGTCGGCACCATCGCCAGCGTGCAGTCGCTCTCGCGCGACGTGCTGAGCGGTATCGAGGCGCAGAGCCGCAGCTTGCTGGGCGGCGACATCGCCATCCGCATCCTCTACCACGGCGCCGATGCCGACCAGCGCGCCCATCTCGACGCGCTCGGCACGGTCTCGGAATCGGTCGATTTGCGCGGCATGGCTCGCACCGACGACGGCGAGCGCTCGACCCTGGTGGAGCTCAAGGCGGTCGATCCGCTCTATCCGATGGTCGGCGCGGTGCAGCTGGCGCCTCCTAATGAAGGCCTGACGCTGCCCGCGATTTTCGCAAACAAGAACGGCCTGTGGGGCGCGGCGGTCGAGCAGGCCGTTCTGGACCGGGTTGGCGCGCGTCTTGGTGATCACCTCAGGATCGGCACGCTCGACTACGAAATCCGCGCCGTGATTGCCAAGGAACCAGACCGGGTCGGCACCGGTGGATTCACGCTCGGCCCGCGCTTCCTGGTATCGCTCGACTCGCTGCCCGACACCGGGCTTATGCAGCCCGGAAGCCTGATCTATTACGACTATCGCATCCTGCTAAATCCCGGGCAATCGGTGGCTGCGGTCGAGCGCGACCTGCATCAGCGCTACGGCGACGCCGGCTGGCATATCCGCGACACGCGCGACGCGGCGCCCGAGGTCCGCAGCTTCGTGACCCGGCTGGGCACCTTCCTGACCTTGGTCGGCCTGACGGCGCTGCTGGTCGGCGGGGTTGGGGTGGGTAACGCCGTCAAATCCTATCTCGACGCCCGGATCGGCGTGATCGCGACGATGAAATGCCTGGGCGCCTCCGGGCGGACGATCGCCTGGACCTACCTGATCCAGGTCATGGCGCTCTCGGCGGTCGGTATCCTGATCGGCCTCGTCGTCGGCGCTATCGTTCCGTGGGCATTCCGTGGCGTGATCGCCGCGGATTTCCCGGTGCCGGTGGACATCACGGTCCATCCGCTTGGGCTGGGGTTGGCCGCTTCCTACGGCTTCCTGATTGCGCTTGGCTTCTCGCTTTGGCCGATCGGCCGGGCTCGCGCGGTGGCGGCCGGCTCGCTGTTCCGCGACCTGGTGCAGCCGGCCGGCGGACGGCCGGACCGGTTCATGATCGTTGCGACAGTGACGACGCTGGTCGTGCTGGTCGCGCTCATCCTGGCGACCTCGACCCAGCTTGTCTTTTCCGCAGGGTTCGCCGGGGGGGCGATTGCAGCGTTCGCCGTGCTGGCGCTGGCGGCGCGCGGTCTCGCCTTGCTTGCGAAACGGGTCGGGCAGAGCGCGTGGGTGCGCCATCGGCCGACATTGAGGCTGGCGCTCGCCAACCTGACGCGGCCCGGCGCAGCCACGGTCAGCGTGCTGCTGTCGCTGGGGCTCGGCCTCACCATCCTGGTCGCGATCGCGCAGGTCGAGGGCGATTTCCGCGGCGAGGTCGAACGCACCATTCCGGCCGAGGCACCTGCCTTCTTCTTCCTCGACATCCAGCACGCCGACCGCGACGCTTTCGACAAGGCGGTTGCCGCCGTGCCCGGCGTGACCAAGGTGGAAAGCGTGCCGTCGCTGCGCGGGCGAATCGTCGCGGCGAACGGCGTCCCTGCCGAAAGGGCGGTTGTCGACAAGCGCTACGCTTGGGTGCTGGGCGGCGATCGCGGCATGACCTATTCGGCCACGCAGCCGCCCCGGTCGCACCTGATCGCCGGCACCTGGTGGCCGGCCGACTATCACGGCCCGCCGGAAGTCTCGATCGCACGCGAAGTGGCGCTGGCGCTGGGCCTCAAGGTGGGCGACGAACTGACCTTCAACATCGTCGGGCGCGAGATGAAGGCCAAGGTCGCCAATATCCGCGAAATCGACTGGGGCGGACTCGGCATCAATTTCTCGCTGGTCTTCGCCCCGGGGTTCCTGGAGGGCGCGCCGCAGACCGAGATCGCCACCGCCTATGCCCCGCGCAGCGCCGAGCCGGGCATCGAGCGCGTGGTCAACCTGAACTATCCCGGCGTCACCATGATCAACGTGCGCGACGCGCTCACCACGGTCGACTCGCTGATCGGAGAGATCGGCACGGCGGTGCGCCTGACCGCCGCGGTCGCGCTCGCCGCGGGCACGCTCGTGCTGGCCGGCGCCATCGCGGCGGGAGAACGGCGGCGCATCTATGACGCGGTCGTGCTGAAAGTGCTTGGAGCGACGCGCGGCACAATCATGCGTGCGTTCCTGATCGAGCACGGCCTCTTGGGCCTGATGGCCGCGTTGATCGCCATTGTGCTGGGCTCGGCGGCCGCCTGGGCGGTCGTCGTGCCGGTGATGGAGCTGCATTGGCGCTTTGGCGTAGGGGCTGCGCTGGGCGTCGCCGTGATTGCGGCAATCATTACGCTCGCCTTTGGCCTCGTCGGCACGTGGCGGGCCCTTGGGCAGCGCGCGGCGCCGCTGCTGCGGAATGAGTAGCGTCCGGCCGCGCACGGGCGTAGTATTCAAATCCCGAGGCCGACGCACAATATAGTAGCGCGGTACCAACGCGGGTTCTTTCTGGGAGAAACCCTTACATGTCTTACGACTTCAACAGCGGCTATCGGACAGCCAGGCCGGCAGTCGGCGCGGCCTTCGACGCCGGGCTCCGCCAGCATATGGTGCGGGTCTATAACCACATGACGGCCGGATTGGTCGTGACGGGGATCATCGCCTATCTGGTCGGCCACGACGTCGCCATGCTGCGCGCGATCTATGGATCGCCGCTGCGCATCCTGGTGATGCTGGCGCCCCTGGGCTTCGTCTTCGCGATGTCGATGGGCGTGCAGCGCATGTCGCTCGGCACGCTGACCGCGGTCTTCTATGGCTTCAGCGCGACCATGGGACTATCGCTGTCCTACATCTTCGCGGTCTACACAGGGGCCAGCATTGCACAGACCTTCTTCATCAGTGCGGCGACCTTCCTCGCCATGAGCCTGTACGGCTACACCACGCGCGCCGATCTGACGCGCTGGGGCTCGTTCGGCATCATGGCAGTGTTCGGCATCATCATTGCCATGCTGGTGAACCTGTTCGTTCATTCAGCTGGCCTGACCTTCGCAGTGTCGGTGATCGGCGTCCTCGCCTTCGTGGCCCTGACGGCATACGACACCCAAAAGATCAAGGAGATGTACTCCGAATCCTGGGGTGCGGTCGCGAACGGCAAAATGGCGCTGATGGGCGCGGTCAATCTCTATCTCGACTTCATCAACCTGTTCCTGTTCATGCTGCGCCTCATGGGCAGCGGCAACCGCAGGTAAGGGCCGAAGCTCAACAGGTACAAACCGCCCGGCCGCAAAGCCGGGCGGTTTTGTTTTGCGCAGTTCGCGAGATTGTCCAAATTGTCATTCACGCGTGCGCCCGCATCCATTTACCCGCCGGCGCGGTGATGGAAGCATGGGCTACGGCTTCGGCCACCACAACTCCGGGCGAAGCGGCCGGCCGGCTCCAATTGCTGCGGCCCGGGCTTCGTCACCTCCATGCTCGCCATGCAAAGGACGCCCTTCGTGAACGACCAACCCGTTGAAGCCGACCTGCTGATCTCCGGCGCCACCCTTGTCACGATGAATGAAGAGCGGCATGTCGTATCGGACGGCGCGCTGGCCGTTCGGGGAGACCGAATCATCGCGGTCGGAAAGCGAGAAGCGCTGGCGCGTACCGTGGCGGCCAAAGAGAGGCTGGACGGCCGGCGCTTCGTCGTGACGCCGGGGTTCATCGACGGCCATATCCACATTACCGGCGACCCTCTGACCCGCGGCTTTCGGCGCGGCGCCCCTGAAGACTCCTGGTCGCAAAAGCTGTCGCGCTGGGTGATCCCGATCTTCCATGCCCAGACGGCCGAGGAAGAACGGATCTCGGCGCAATGCGCGGCTATCGCCATGATGCGCTATGGCACCACCTGCTTCCTCGAAGCCGGCACGGTTCGGCAGCTCGATGCCGTTATGGACGGGCTGGCGGAGACCGGCATCCGTGGACGCGTCGGCGAATGGGTCGAGGGACGCGCCTTCCACCCGTCGGAGGACCAGGCCAAGGTGTCCGCCGCCGCCATCGCCCAGCTGGAGTCGGAGATCGCCCGTTATCCCGACCGGAACGATCCGAGGCTCGCGGCCTGGCCGGTGCTGGTCGGCCATTCCACCAATTCCGACGATGTCTGGCGCGCCGCCAAGGCGCTTGCCGACCAGCACAGCCTGCGCGTGTCGGCCCATATGAGCCCGCGCGCGGGCGATCCTGCCTGGTTCCTGGCGAAATATAATCGCCGTCCAGTCGAGCATCTGGCCGATATCGGCGTCCTCGGCCCCAACGTGGCGTTGACACACCTGGCCGCAATCGACCGGAGCGAGTTCGATACCCTGAAGGAAACTGGGACCCACGCCATTCACTGCCCGCACGCCGCCTTCCAGGGCGGCTTCGGCCTGTCGCAAAGCGGCTTCTTTCCCGAAATGATCGCCGAAGGCATCAACGTGATGCTGGGAACCGACGGTGTAGCTGCCGACATCCTCTCTTCCGCCCGGCTGATGGCGAGCATGTTCCGGGACGCGCGCTGCGACCAGGACCTGTTCCCGCCGACCACGATCCTGGAGCTGGCGACCGTCAATGGTGCGCACGTCATGGGCATGTCGGACCGGATCGGCTCGCTGGAGGTCGGCAAAAAGGCGGACTTCGTCCTGCACGACACCGACCTCCCCGAATGGGGACCGATCTTCGACTGCGTCGACCAGCTCGCGATGAGCGCGCCGCCCAGCGGCGTCCACAGCGTCTGGATCGACGGCGTGAAGGTCGTCGAGGACGGCAGGACGACGCTAATCGACCAGGAGAAAGTGCTGGCGGACGGGCGACAGGCCGGCATTGCGGTCATTGCCCGGACGGGCCTGCCCAACCGGACCTATTGGCCGGTTCTCTGATCCTGACATCGGCCGGATTGGGCTTTCCGGTAACGAAATCGTGCGCCTATGATCAAGTTGGCGGCTCGCGCCCGGTGCTAATGTCGCCCTCCAAAATTCTCTCGGGAAGTTGAGCGGCCGAGAGGGAGGACGAGATGACGGCAAACGAGATCAAACACGCATTCCGGCCCAAGCGGCCGACCTGGACCCATATCGCGCTCCGTGTGAAGGACGTCGATGCGACGGTCGCCTGGTACGAGAAGTTCACGCATTTCTCCGTGCTGGCGCGACACCAGGACGAGGTCGGGCGAAATGCCTGGATCGGCGACAAGTCCGACGCCGAAAACCCTTTCGTGCTGGTCGCCGGCCAGTTCTTCGAGGGCCATGACCCGTTCGCGCCGGCCGCGCACCCGCCCTTGGGCCCGTTCGCGCATATCGGCATCGAGCTGCCGAGCAAAGAGATGGTCGACGAGATCGCGGCTAAGGGCAAGGAGGCCGGCTGCCTCGCCTTCGGACCCATGCAGATGCCGGAGCATATCGGTTATATCTGCTTCCTGAAGGACCCGGACGGCAACACGGTCGAGTATTCCTTCGACCAGGGCGTCTACGAAAAGGCCCGCGAAGTCTGGGGCGAAGCCGAAGCGGCGTGAGCCGCGCCTCAGTCGCGCCGTTCCGCGAAGAAATCCCTGAGCAGGGCCGCCGCCCTGCCCTCGTCGATCCCGCCGTAGACGTCGGGCCTGTGATGGCAGGTGGGCTGGCTGAACCACCGCGGCCCGTGCTCGACCGCCCCGCCCTTGGGGTCGTACGCGCCGAAATAGACCCGGCGGATGCGGGCGAAGGAGATCGCGGCGGCGCACATCGCGCAGGGCTCCAAGGTCACATAGAGATCGCAATCAGGCAGCCGCGGCTCGCCTCTGAGAACCGCGGCGGCACGGATCGCCAGCAACTCGGCATGGGCGGTGGGATCGGCGTCGGCCTCGGTGCGGTTGCCGGCTTGGGCCAGCACTCGTCCGGTTGTGGCTTCCACAATCACCGCGCCGACCGGCACCTCGCCGCGCCGGCCTGCCGCCGCGGCTTCGATGAGCGCCAGCGTCATCGGTGCTTGCCTCTCCGTCACGGCGCTCGCTCGGCCGGGCTCAGATCACATCCGGCGAGGGCTTGAACTCGTCCGGCGTGTGTACCGGCAACTTCCCGATCGCGATCAGCGCGTCGTAGATCATGTCGATTTCCTCCGCGGGCGGCGGCACCTGGGGCAGGCGCATCATGGGGTTCGCGATATGCCCTAGCATCCATGAAGCGATTTTGAACCGGTAATGGAAATAGGTGAAGCTGCGCCCGATGCGGATGCCGTAGATGATGTCCGACAGCGGCCGCCCGCGATCCTGGATTGCCTGCGCCCTCGCCCGGTCGCCCGCCATCCAGGCCTTGTAGAGCGCGGTGTTGTCGTCGACCCGCACGCTTTCGCACGCGTTCACGTCGCCTTTGCCGCCGGCCTCGAGCGCCCCCAGCAGGGCGGCGTCGCCGGCGATCAGTCCCGCCACGGAGCGGCCGGTCACGGCATTCGCCTCGTTGAGCGCGGCAATGCAATGAGCAAAGGAATTCTCGCCGGTGGCGACGCCACGCACCGCCAGCTTCCACGCCACCAGGTTCTCGCACGCGGTTGCAATCTTCGTCATCGTCGCCGGCAGCGTGCGGTAGGAGCTGCCGTCGCCCGGACCGCCATAGATCAGGAACGGCAGTCCGCCCTCCCGGTCGATGGTGCGGAAATGTGCGATCATCATCGGGTCGGCGGTGGCCGCGTCCCAACCGATGATCGTCGGCGGGCATATCAGCACCGCGTCCGCGCCATGGTCCTTTTGCAGCTTCAGCTGCCGGATCGCCTCGTGGGTCGAATCGGCGATCACGCCGCCGAATACAGGGATGCGGCCTTTCGCCTCCTCCAGCGCCACGCGGATGACACCCAGCCGCTCCTCCATGGTCAGCGCCTCGGTCTCGCCGGCGTGACCACCGATGCACAGCCCCGCGATGTCGTGCGAGCAGAGCCAGCTTATGTGGTCCCGATATGCCTCGAAATCGACATGGCGGCAGGTATTGTCGGTGTAGACCACCGGCGGCGAAGGGAAGATACCAGCCAGTCTCGTCATATCCATGATCGTGCACTTCCTTCCCGCATGAGGTCCTTACGTGCCGGCCGGTTCGGCCTCGCGATCATGTATATACAGCCCAGTAATCGCGACGCTATATGGGACCCAAGGTCTCAGCCGTTCACCCGATGGGACAGGAGCATCTGTGCCGATTCCACGTCTCCGCCGCTTCGCCGCGGCATTCGCCCTCTCCGCCTTCGCCACCGCCGCGCACGCCGCCGACAAAGTAACCTTCGCCTGGCCGGGCGTGATGAGCTCCGGCTACGGCCCGATCGCATTCGCCCAGGAGCTCGGGTTTTTCCAGGACGAGAACATCGAGGTCGACACCGTGCTGCTGCAGGGCGCCAGCACGATTATTCCGCAACTGATGAACGGTACCGTGTTCACCGCCTTCATCACGCTGAACCCGCTGATCGTCGCGCGGCAGCCGGGCAACCCCAATTTCGACCTGCGCTATGTCTACGACGTGGTGCCGAAATCGATCTGGGAGCTGACAGTGCTGAAGGACAGCAAGATCGGATCGGTCAAGGACTTGGCGGGCAAGACCGTCGGCGTCGGCCTGTTGTCGGGCGGTGAGGTGCCGATGACCAAGGCAATCCTGAAGCACGAGGGGGTCGACCCGAATTCCGTCCAGTTCATCCAGGTGGGCATGGGCGTGCCGGCGCTCGATGCGCTGAAGCGGGGCAAGGTCGATGCGCTCAACCTGTTCGACGTGCTGAACGCAGGCATGGAGCTGCAGGGGCTGGCGATCCGTCGGCTGCCGCTGCCTGCCGAGTTCCAGCACCTGTCGAGCTATGGCTTCCCCGTGACCACCAAGATGATCGCCGAACATCCCGACCTGATCGCGCGCTTCGGCCGCGCCTTTGCCAAGGGCTCCGTCGCCTGCCAGGCCAACCTGGAGGGTTGTCTTGCTGCCTATTGGAAGCACGAACCTGACCAGAAGCCGGCCGTTCTCGATGACGAGGCGATGACGCGCGCGGTCAAGGTGCTGAAAGTCCGGCTCGACAACATGGAGATACCTCAGACAGGTCCGACCAGGCTCGGCGCCTTCTCCGACGCGGACTGGACACGCACGGCCGAGTACCTGGCCGAGGGTGGGCAGATCGCCGACCCGAACGTGAAGCTGGATACGCTCTATACCAATCGGTTCGTGCCCGAATACAACCGGTTCGACATCGCCGACGTGATCGCTAAGGCGAAAGCCTACGGCGCACCCAAATGAGCGGGGAAACCCATAGCGGCCTCAGCCTCCGCGACATCGCGGTCGACTATGCCACCAGCCAGGGCTGGCTGAGGGCCCTGGGGCCGCTCAGCTTGGAGATCGGGTCGGGCGAGTTCCTCTCCGTGCTGGGCCCGTCCGGCTGCGGGAAGTCCACGCTGCTCAAGATCCTGTCGGGCCTGATGCCGCCGAGCGCGGGCAGCGCCTCTCTCGACGGCCAGGAAATCTGCAACCCGCGCCGCGACGTCGGCATCGTGTTCCAGCAACCGACCTTGCTGCCCTGGAAGACCGTCCTGGAGAACGTGCTGACGCCCGTGCGCATCCTCGGCATCTTCTCGCCAGCGTACCGGAAAAAAGCAGACGAGCTTCTGGCCCTGACCGGCCTCTCTGATTTCGCCCTGCACTACCCACATGAACTCTCCGGCGGCATGCAGCAGCGGGTGGGCGTCGCCCGGGCACTGATCCATGAGCCTAAATTGCTCCTGATGGACGAGCCCTTCGCCGCGCTCGACGCGTTGACCCGCGAGCAGATCGTCATCGACCTGCAGGCGCTGTGGCGCGGCCGGACGCAAACCGTCGTGCTCATCACCCATTCTATCCCCGAAGCCGTCCTGATGGGGGACCGGATTGCCGTGCTGTCGCCTCGGCCTGGCCGCGTGCTGCATATCGATGAGCCCGGACTGCCACGCCCGCGCACGCTCGAGACGACGGCGCTGCCCGATTTCGTCGAGGCGTGCGCCAGGCTGCGCCATCTGCTGACCCAGCCCGTGAGCTGCGCTGCATGAGTGCCGCCCGCTGGCTCAAATTCGCGTTGCCGGCTGTGACGACGATCCTCCTGATCCTTGCCTGGGAAGCCGCGATCGCCACCCTGGACATTCCCTCCTACCTGATCCCGAGCCCGCGCGCGGTGGTGCAGTCGTTGAACGCCGGCCTTATCGGCGGAGCGCTGTGGCCGCACATCTGGGCGACGACGGTAGCGCTGCTTCTGGGGTACGCGGCCGGCTGCGTCAGCGCCCTCGTTTTTGCCGCGCTGATCAGCGAGTTCCGGTGGCTGGAGCTGGCGACCTATCCGCTGATCGTCGCCTTCCAGGCGGTGCCGAAGGTGGCACTCGCCCCGGTCCTGGTGGTGTGGTTCGGCTTCGAGCTCGAATCCAAGGTCGTCATGGTGGCGCTGATCTGCTTCTTCCCGTGCTTCCTCAACGCGCTCGTTGGTTTCAAGGGCTGCAGCCCCGATCTCATCAACCTTTACCGCGTCTTCGGTGCCAACCGCGGCCAGATTTTTTTCCGGGTCAAGCTGCCCTCGGCCCTGGGCCCGATCTTCGCCGGCCTGGAGATCAGCATCGTGCTGGCGCTCCTCGGCGTCGTCGTGTCGGAACTGGTGGCCTCCCGCCAGGGCTTAGGCCACGTCATCGCCGCATCGGGCGTCGACTTCAACGTCGCCCTGATGTTCGCCTGCGTCATCGTGCTGTCGGTGATGGGTGTGCTGGCCAGCGCCGCCATCCGGCTGGTTCATCGGCGCGTGGCGTTCTGGGACCGGTAACCGGCCAGGGGCAAAGCGAACTCATCCACGGCTCTACGCCCGTTGATGACGCCGTTTGATGGTGGGCGACGGATGCGCTAAAGCACAAACTATGGACGAACTCCTGGCCTTGATCCGCGCTCTGCACAAGCTCGGAGCAACACCCGATGGTGACCCGACTCCGAACCCAGGGGCAAGCACCCGGCGCGTGGCGGGCGCCGGCCTGTCCTCGACGAGGTAACCTTTGACCGATATCGAGGCCGATGACGCCAGACAAAGCGCCCTGACGGAAATCTCCAATGACGGCAAGCTCGCCGCCGTTCTTGAATATTGGCGTCAGCGGGCCACGGAGAGGACGCTGCCCCGGCCGCGCGATATCGATCCGACGGAATTGCCCCCCGCCGCTCTGCCTTTTTTCACGATTCTCGACGTGATCGAGGGCGGCAGGACATTCCGCATCCGGCTAGTGGGCACTGCCAATGTTTCGGCGGCCGGCCGTGACTTCACAGGCAGGGATATCACAGAGTCCATGTCGGGAGGGGTGCTGACCGCTGCCCTGGAGCGTTTTCGCGCAACGATCGCGCACCGCCGGCCCGTTCTCGGCTACGCCGAATTTGCGACGCGAGACGGGTCAATCGTCAAGAACCTTATCTTGACGCTGCCGCTATCAAGTGACGGCCACGCCGTAGACCGGCTTCTGAGCGTGTTCGCTCCAAAATCACAGTGGCTCGCGCAGCAGGCACTACGCAATCTCGACAGCCTGCTGTACTGCAGGCCGAAACAATCGCACGTCGTATTGTGACTCCGGGAGGTCGGACGTTCCAGGCTCCGCCTCCGACATCCCGGGCCATGGACCCCGCATCCGCCGGCGCCTACTTTCCTCCCCATGATAACCGAGTCCGAACCCCCCAAAGGCGAGCGCATCGCCAAGCGCATGGCGCGCGCCGGCCTGTGTTCCCGCCGGGATGCCGAGCGGTGGATCGCGGAAGGGCGGGTCGCCGTCAATGGCACAGTGCTCGACAGCCCGGCGGTCGTCGTCAAGGCCGGCGATACCATCGTCGTCGACGGCAAGCCCTTGCCGGAGGCAGAGCCGGCGCGGCTGTGGCGATACTACAAGCCGGCGGGACTCGTCACGACAGCTCGGGATGAGCATGGGCGAGCCACCATCTTCGAGAAGCTGCCGCCCGATATGCCTCGCGTCGTGTCGGTGGGCAGGCTCGATCTCACCTCGGAGGGGCTGCTGCTGCTGACCAACGACGGGGAACTCGCGCGGCATCTGGAGCTGCCGGCGACCGGGTGGGTCCGGCGCTATCGGGTGCGCGCGTTCGGGCGCGTCGACCAGGCGGCGCTCGACCGGCTGAAGCGCGGCATCACCGTCGACGGCGTCGCCTACGGCCCGATCGAGGCCACCATGGAACGGCAACAGGGCAGCAACATCTGGCTCACAATGGCGCTGACGGAGGGCCGCAACCGCGAAATCCGGCGCGTGCTGGAAGCGCTGGGGCTGACCGTCAACCGTCTGATTCGCGTCTCCTATGGCCCCTTCCAGCTTGGCAAGATGCTGGAAGGCACGGTCGACGAGGTGCCGCGCCGAGTACTGAAGGAACAGCTGGGCGAGTTCCTGGAGCCTGAGGCCAAGGCGGCCAGGGTCAGGCGCCACGAGCAGGCGAAGAAGCGCGATGCGGATCGTCGCCGGGACGCATAGGGGACGCCGGATCGAGGCGCCACCCGACGATCGCATCCGCCCGACCTCGGATCGCATCCGCGAATCCCTGTTCAATATCCTGAACCACCGGCTGAACGGGTTCGAAGGCCTCACCGTGCTGGACGGGTTCGCCGGCACCGGCGCCTTGGGGCTGGAAGCGCTGTCGCGAGGCGCGGCGCAGGCAATTTTCATTGATAACGACGGCGCGGCGCTGGCGCTCTGCCGCCGCAACGCGGCCGCGCTCGGCCTCGACGACCGCTGCCGGTTCGAGGCTGCCGATCTCACACATCCGCCCCGCGCCGCCGCGCCTGCGGACCTGGTGTTCCTCGATCCGCCCTATGGACAAGCCCTCGCGGGTGCGGCGCTGCCGGCCCTTGCCGAGGCCGGATGGCTGGCGCACAACACAATGGTCGTTGTCGAGGCTGAGCGATCCCAGCCAGAAGCGATTCCTGCCGGTTTCCTGGTCCTGGAGACACGCGATTACGGCCGCACGCGGCTCAGCCTCGTCCGATGCGGCGGAACAATCTGACCGCCTGCCCTTTGTCTATCCTGCACACTTTCCCAAGGTCCTGCTTCTACATGAAAAGACGCGCGCACCGCCCGACCGTTCCCCTGCCCATCCTGATGACCGAGCTTGCCTTTGATTCATGGGACACCATTCTCAGGCGCACGGAGCTGATTCTCGGCGGGAAATGCAGCCCGGTCGAATATCAGCGGATGGTCTGGGAAAAGGCGGAAGCGGCGCAGGCCTCGGCCGGCGCCCTGTTTCGCGCCGGCGTGCCGGATCTGGCGGCCGTGGTCAGCCCCTGGCACCGGCGGGCCAAAGCCAATTCCAGGCGCCTGCGGCGCAGCTAGCTCGAGGGCTTCGACTCAGTCTCCCAGCCGCCGCCCAGCGCCAGAAACAGGTTGACCTGGTCGGCCGCGACCTGGCTTTCGGCCTGGGCCAGGGCCTGGTCGGCGCCGGCCAGCACGCGCTCGGCATCCAGGGTACGGAACTCGTCCTCACGGCCGGCGCGGTAGAGCAGGTCGGACTGGCGTTCAGCCTCCGCCGCGCGTTCGCGCGCAGCCTCGAGCGCCGTCTCGCGTTCAAGGTCGCGCCCGTAGACCGTGAGCGCGCTTTCCACCTCGCGCAAAGCCGCCAGCACCTTGCCGTCGAACTCGGCCAACGCCGCGTCGGCACTGGCCTCCGCCGCATGGATACGGGCGCGGATGCCCTCCTGCTGCGGGAAGTCCCACGAGATCAGCGGACCGATGCCATAGGTCTGGGTCGCGTCCTTGAAGATGTCGTTGATCGCGCCGATCGAGCCGCCGGTCAGGGCGAAGCTGATCTTGGGGTAAAGGTCGGCGGTCGCCACGCCGATGCGGGCCGTTGCCGACGCCAGCGCCCGCTCGGCCTCGCGGATATCCGGCCGCCGCCTCAGCAGCGCCGCCCCATCGCCGACCGGGATCGGCCGAGCGAGCGACGGCTCGGTCGCGCAAGCGCCGACATCCTTCGGAAAATTCGCCGGCGGCTCGCCGGTCAGCACTGCGAGCCGGTAGAGCGACACTCGCTGCTCGGCTACGAGTTGCGGGATATTGGCGCGGAACTGCTCGACCTGGGCCTGCGAGCGGGTGAGGTCGAGCGCGGTCGCTCGGCCGGCGAGCATCAGCCTCTGCGTCAAGTCGTTGTTGCGGCGCTGCAGGTCGAGCGTATGGCGCGCGACCGCCAGCTCATGCCCGGCAGCACATGCGGCGACATAGGCGCGGACCGTATCGGCGGCGATGGTGATCCGCACCACGTCGGAGGCTGCGCGCGCCGCCTGCTCGTCGGCCTTCGCCGCCTCGATGCCGCGCCGGATCTGGCCGAACAGGTCGATCTGGTACGAAATCGTGATGCCCATATCGTACAGGCCCTGGGACGGAACCGGCACCGGCAGCAGATACTGCTCGCCCGACAGTTGGGCGTATTCGAAGCCGGCCTCGATGGCCGTCTGGGGCAGCTCGCCGTTTTTCGCCGCGGCCACCGCCGCCTGGGCCCGGCTGATATTGGCCGCGGCGACGCGCAAGTCGGTGTTGAAGGCCAGCGCTTGCTGCACGAGGCCCTCCAGGCGGTCGTTGCGGTAGAGCCGCCACCAATGATCGGCCGCCGGCTCGGTCGAGACCGAGGGCTCCACCGAGCCCATCAGCGGCGCGTTCGCCGCCGGCGCATTGACCAAGGCGTCGTCCGGCACCTTATAATCCGGGCCGACGGGATCGCAGCCCGTCAAAAGCAAGGCAGCCGCGATCGCGTGATGAAATCGTTTCATCGCTGGACGGCGAGCTTCTTGCGCTCCGGCTGGAGCACAGTCACCGTCACGGTACGGCCAGCGATCAGCCGGATGTCCGGCGGCGGCTGGTCAAGCACGACCCGCACTGGAATGCGCTGCGCCAGCCGGACCCAGCTGAAAGTTGGGTTGACGTTGGCCAGCAGGTTGGCGCTGGGCGCGCGCTCGCGATCCTCTATGCCGCCCGCAATGCTTACGACGTGTCCGGCGAGCTTGCGCGATTCGCCCATCAACTGTGCCGTCACCTGATCGCCGACATGGATGCGCGGCAGCTTCGTCTCCTCGAAGTAGCCGTCGATATGCAACGAATCCGTGTCGACCAGCGCGAAGACCGGGTGGCCCGCGGTGGCATAGTCGCCAGGCTGCAGCTCGACATTGGCCAGGATACCGTTGACCAACGCCACGACCGTCGTGCGCTCGAGATTGAGCTTCGCGAGGTCGCGCGCCGTGATCGCCTGTGACAGCGCGGCCTGGGCCTCGGCCAGCCGGGTAGCGCCTTGCTGCAGCACTTCGACCGAGACCAAATTGCCCAGCGAGTGGTTGCGCTTGTCCTCGCGCGCCGCCTCGTCGAGCAGCGCCTGCTGATGCTCGACCGACGCCTCGGCCTGCTGCAGCGCCAGCTGATAGCGCGGCTGGTCGATCAGGAACAGCACCTGCCCCTTCGTGACGACCTGGTTATCGTGGATCAGCACGTCCGTCACGAGGCCGGACACATCGGGCGTGACCTGGACGGTATCGGCACGGACCCGGCCGTCGCGGGTCCAGGGCTCGACCTCGTATACCTGCCACAGATACCAGCCGGCATAGAGAGCGGCGGCGACGAAGACCAGGGTAAGGGCGGTACGCCCGAGCTCGATCAGGAACTTCTTCATCGATCGATCCAGGCGGCAAGTCCGAAATTGTTGGCCATGAAGGCGACGAATCCCCAGAGAATAAAGAAGAGCGCGAGATCGAACAGCCCCCGATGCCAGACCAGCTGATAGAACCGGGTTACAGTGAAGATGCGCCGGAGAACGGCCCCGATCGCTACGGCCCCGAGAGCCCAGATCACGATCGCCGGGATGAAGACACCGGCTACGTCGAATTCGCCGATCATGCGAGGCCTCCGCCGGCTGCATGCGGGATGTCGGCCGTTTGCGGGATATAGGCAGGTGCTGCCGGGAACAGGTTGCGTCTCAAGCCTGTCAGCGACCAAAGGCAATTGCGCCGTTCTTCGCTCGGCCGGGCGCGCGCAACATCGCCGATCGCCTGATCGATCTCAACGACCAGCCGCGCCGGGACCGGCGTCGCCCGGCCGACCGAGAGCTTGTTGAAATGGTGGGCTACGTCCCTCAGCACCCGCTCGAGCGCGCGATCCGCGACCGGCCCGACCACGCCCCGCGCCTGCTGCAGGTCGGTGACATTGATGCCGATGCGCAGATCGTTGAGCGGGTCCGCGCCGACCAGTTCTTCACGCCGCTCGACCAGGGCCAGCCGTGGAACGAGGAGGCCGACCCGGTCAAGCATGCGGCTGGTCCATACCCCACGATCCAGTACCTTGTTCGCCGCGGCAGTCGCGTTGGCAGCAAGGTCGCGCCAGCCGAAATACAGGATGCGGCGCGCGCTCCAATAGGCGCCGAGCGAACGAAAAAGCTGTGCACCGACAAAAGCCGCGGCGGTGCCGATGACGAGGCCCAGGAAATTATTCGAGAGAACCGCGAAATCGGCGGCGAAAACCTCCTGCACGGCGAGCAGGTTTGTGATTCCCAAAATCAGCGGCAACGCGAATGGGGCCGTCTTAGGCTGTGCCTGGAAATAACCCAGCGCCAGGAACACCGGCGCCAGCACCATTGATAGCATCACGAAGCCGTCGATCGCCGGCAGGACGGCGAACTGATACAGCGCAGTGATCGGAAACGACACGATCGTCAGGTAAAGGAAGCCCTTGATGAGCGGCGCCGGATTGTCCTGGGCCGCAAAGAACGAACCGAAGATGGCCGCGCCTACGGGAGCGAGCGAGCCTTCCGGCCACGCTGTCGCGATCCACAGGGCGCAGCTTGCGACGACCGCCGCGAAAACCGCAAAGGCCGCCAGTGCCGCGAGTTCAGGATCTCTGTGCAGCGGCCGGCGGATCTGGCCGCGCAGGCGTTCGACCATTGCCGGCGGCAACGGATGCTGCGGCGCCCTGGCATTGGCCGCAAGTTCACGCGCGTCCTGGAGCGCGTCGACCAGCTCCGCCAGACGCCCGACCATGCTGGCCTTGAGAAGGTCGTTCCAGTCGGAGTCTGGGCCCAGCACCGGCTCGGCCGCCAGGCATGCGTCCTGCAGCGCGATCGCCTCATCCCGCGTGCACGCGGCGTCGCGCGCGACCCAATCCCGGACCTGGCTCAACAGATCGGTCAACTCCGTTGTCATCCCGCCGGCCTCGACCAGCGCGCGCCTGCGATCGTCGACCCCGGTGCCCAGCGGCAGCAGGAGCGACAGCCGGTCCTGAAGCGCCCGGATCACCTGGGGCGACGGCACCAGGCTGGCGGTATCGAACGGCAGGTGTGTCGCCAGGATCTGCAGCTCGGTGATGTCGCCCGCCAGCCGGCGCCGTTCCGGGACGACGGCGGCCTCGCGCTCGCCGCTCAGCACCTCGGGGGCCCAGCCCTCGGCCAGCCAGCTTTTCACGTCGTGCAACATGTCGGCTATGCGGGCGTTGAGCGCCGCGAGCACGCTGCGCGGAAAGAAGATCGTATGCACGAAGCCGGCACTGAGGATGCCGATCGTGATCTCCTCAACCCGCGCCAGAGCGGTATCGAAGATCGCCCCCGGCGCGTTGACGCTGGGAAAGCCGATGATCGCCGCCGTGTAGCCGGCCAGAAGGAAGATGTAGGACCGCGGCGTGCGGTCGAGCAATGAAACATAAAGGCAGAAGCCGACCCACAGCGCCAGCGCCAGCGACAGCGCGATCGGCTGGTTGACCAGGTTAGGCACCAGCGCCACTGCGGCGATGCCGCCCAGAGTGGTGCCAATCACACGGTAGAACCCCTTGGAACGCAGCGCGCCGGAGAGCGGCTGAACCGTGATATAAACCGTCAGCATCGCCCAGTAAGGCCTCGGCAAATCGAGCGAAAAGCCGATGAAGAGCGCCAGCATGGCGGCGGCGAAGGTATTGAGGGAAAAGATCGCCGCCGGAAGGTTAAGCCTCACCGCTGCCCACCGCCTTTTCGCCGTGAAATTGTTCCGCGCCCTTACGGCTGGCGATCATGATCCCCATCTGCTGCCCAGAGATGAAGTGTGACGGAGCGCATCATGATCGCCATCCCCCCGCAATATCTTGATCTTTTCGAGCAAAAGAAAGCCTTTGCAAGTCTGGCGACCCTGATGCCGGACGGCACCCCGCAGGTGACGCCGGTTTGGTTCGATTATGTGGACGGGGTGCTACGTGTGAACACTGCGGCCGGGCGGGTCAAGGCCCGCAACATGCAGGAAGGCGCACCGGTCGCGCTCTCCATCCTCGATCCCGACAACCCGTACCGCTACGTCCAGGTGCGCGGGCATGTCAGGCACGGCACCACCGAGGGCGCCGAGGCTCATATTGACAAGCTGTCACACAAATATCTGGGCCAGGACTATCCGTTTCGCGAACCAGGCATGACCCGCATCATCTACGAGATCGAGCCCGAGAAGGTGCAGGCGAGCGGCTGACCGAGGCCCCCGATGACCCAGCATGTCCTGACGATCGGGCTCATCCGCGCGACATAGCAGAAGCCCCCTTCAGCGTTGAGTCTGGGCCGCTCACCCATTGCTGCACGCTGCGAATATTGAGCCACAATACACTGTAACATAAAGCGTTTATCAGACGCCTCGTGCAATTCTGAAAAGGGGCTTGACGAGCACGTTTCGCCGAAGCAGTTTTTAATTATTCTAATTCTAAGACCGATCGCCGCTCATCAAGGCGATCGCCCAGGACCCGTCGATGGCTCGTCCAAGGAAGTAGCGATGCGGAAGATTCACGACAGAGTCTCGGTTATTGCTCTGGCAACCGGGATCGCCCTCGCCCATTTCGGCGGGGCGGCCTATGGTGCCCAATCCCCCTCCGCCGCACCGCAGCAGTTCCCGCTCGGCGTATCGGCGGAACTCTACGCAATCAGCGTGCCGAAGGGCGAGCAGCCGACCAGGCCCGAGGTCGATCTCGGGCAGAAGCTGTTCAACGACAAGCGGCTTTCATCGGACGGCACCGTCGCCTGCGCGACCTGCCACGACCCCGACAAGGGCTTTACCGACCACCGCGCGGACAATGCCACCTCGGCGGGCGTCGGCGGACAGCACGGGCAGCGCAACAGCCCAACTGTGCTGAATGCGATGTTCCACGCCTCCGAATTCTGGGATGGCCGGGCCGCGACGCTCGAGGACCAGGCCAAACTGCCAATCCTCAATCCGGTCGAGATGCTTCGAAGTGGGACCGCAGGGCCGTGAATGGCTGAAGAACGACCTCGCCAAAGTCGACCGGAAGACACCGATCGTCGTCTTCTCGCACTCGCCGCTCTACAAATACTACCGCAACTGGAATTTCTGGACCGATGATGCCGAGCCGGTCCAGGCGATCCTGTCGAAGTTCGACCACGTGACGGTGATCCACGGCCACACCCACCAGATGCTGTTCAACCAGATCGGCAACATCAGCTTCTACGGCATGCTGTCGACCGCCTGGCCCTGGCCTTATGCGCCGGAGGGCCTGCCCAAGCTGACGGTGCAGATGAACCGGCCGGACCCGTTCAACGCCTTCGACGGCTGCGGCGACGGGCAGTTCTCGGTCGCGCCGAGCGGCATGGTCGACACGCTCTACAGCCTGTGGAACCGCAACCCGGTGACGGTCAGGGCCAGCTATCTCCGCTCCAACGGCGCCCAGGACCGCCCGGCCGCCACAACCCTCGCCAGCTATTGAGGAGACGATCATGCGGATGTCTTACTGGGTCGCGCTTGGGCTCTTCGCCGGTTCGTCGGGCGTCGCCCTGGCCGACCAGGATCTGCCGCGCCACAACCTGCCCGCCTCCGCCGACGGCAATCTGGTGGTCGGCCTGTGCGACGGCGAGACCTCCGTCGAGGTTCCCGGCGTCAAGCCGGGCCAGCCGATGACACACGAGCAGGCGCAATGGGCGGCGGATACGCTGATGGCGGAATGGCGCCGCAAGCATCCCGACGCCGACTGGGTGGTCGCGGCGGCCGAGACGCAGGGGCTCGCCAAGCCGTCGAACGGTCCGGCCGACAACCCGGTCGTCACCACGAACAACCCAAATCCCGGCGCCCCGGCAGCGGCCGGGCCCCGCCAGGTCCAGACGTATGGCGCCTTCACCGAACGCGACAAGAAGATCTGGCAGGATTCGACGGACGCGCTGATCGCGGAGGGCAAGCGCATCTTCCACGATGCCAGTCTGCTCGGCAGCACGGATGCGATCTCCTGCGACATGTGCCATCCGGATGCCGCGAACACGCATCCGGAGACCTATCCCAAATACCAGGTTCAGCTGGGCCGAGTCGCCCTGCTGCGTGACATGATCAACTGGTGCATCGAGAACCCGATCCGCGGCAAGCCGCTGGCCGACGACGACCCGAAAATGAAGGCGCTCGAAGCCTATATCCTATCGCAGCGCAAGGGCACGCCGCTCGATTACGGACGGCATTGATGCGCATCCTACCCTTTATGCCTGGCTCAGCTCGGCCAGAAATGCCCCGTGATCCAGCGGGCGGGAGAACATCGGGAAATTCTTCGCCACGGCAAAGCGCTGCTCCTCCTCGCTGACCGTGGCGGTGCAGTCGGTCAGGGTTACGACGCCGTAGCCCTTTTCATAGCCCGTGCGCATCGTCGACTCGACGCAGCAATTGGTAAGGAAGCCGCCCAGCGCAATATCGGTGATGCCGTGGTGGCGCAGCACGAAATCGAGATTGGTCGAGGCGAAGCCGCACAGACCGCGTTTGCCCTCGACCACGACGTCCCCGGCCTCGGGCCTCAGCACATCGACGATCTCCGCACCCCAGGTGCCCTTGCGGAAGGCACGGCTGTCGACCACACCTTTCAGGATCCCATAGGGATTGGGCGCAAGCTCGTGATAATCCGGCGAAAAACTGATCGGCACGAGAATGATCTGGACGCCCAGGGTGCGCGCCGCCCGCACCGTCTCAACCGTGTTGGCCAGCATATTGGTGCTGTCCATCACCGGCTTCACAGCGGCATGCAGCGCACCGCCTTCGCTGGTGAAATCGTTCTGGTATTCGATCAGGACGAGTGCGGTGGTCTTGGGGTTCATGTCGGTGCTCCTGGACTGTTCCTACGACACATGAACTGTCATGCGCCAACCAACGGATTGACACTCACTAGTCCTGCGAAGCGGCCGAAGTCTCGATCGGCCGACCACAACTCACGCACGCCATGCTGTCGACACAACGCGGCGACCCGCGCGTCGTGAACCTGGCCGGCTGCCACGCGACCACTCATAAGCAGTGCACGTAATGTGGACCAATGTGCTGCCGATTCGGACAGCAGCGCCAAGGTCGGCGACTCCAGCCATGCATCGATTTGGTCCAAAGCCTGCGCCAAGGGCGTGGGAGGCGCATAGATTTTCGGATGAGTGACGATCGCGAGGAATTCGTGCAGGCACGGCCATGGTATAGCCCATGTCGCTGCGCTCTCGGCAAGTTCCGCCACGCGCTTGAACGCCACATCGTGAAAGGGCGAATCCTCACGGTGCGCATAGACAAGGATGTTCGTGTCGACAGCAATCAACCGCCACGATCCTCATAGATCAGGTCGCGCAGCTTTCCCCAGGGTGCATCGCTGAATTCGGGGTGCAGACCACCACCCTTGAAGCTAGCCCGGCGCAGCTTGAACTGCACCCCACGTTGCGTCTCGCTAATGACGCGATGGAGCCCCCGCTCAACCAAAGTGCGAAGCGTGACGCCTTCTCGGGCTGCCAGGGTTCGAACCTCTTGCAGCAGCGAGTCCGAAATTTCCACCGTGGTTTTCATCGGCCCCATCTATACGGGCAACGTGGTATGGGTACCCATATAGATGTGTCCTCGTGGGATCGCAAGAGCAGGCAGCAAATCAGCCAATCCGCGTCCGCGCCAGCAGCTCTTCGTTGGGCGCATATCCCAGCCCCGGCGCGTCGCCGAGATCGATCCAGCCCTCGGCGTCGACCCGCAGCGGCTCGGCCATCATGTAGTCGCGGCGGTCGAGGCCCCATTCGGGCGGGTCGTACGGGTATTCGAGGAAGGGCGCATCGACCAGGCCGGCCACGAGATGGGCGTTGGCAGCCACGCCCATACCATTAGTCCAGGTATGCGGCGTGAAGGTCAGGTTATGCTCCTGCGCCATGGCAGCGACGCGACGCAAGCCCGTGATGCCGCCGACCAAAGCGGCATCCGGCTGGAGCACGTCAAGGCAGCCGCCGGCGATCAGCTCGCGGAATTCATACAGCTCGCGGGTCATCTCGCCCCCAGCGACGCGGACATCGGTCGTCTCGCGCAGCACCCGCATGCCGTCGCGGTCGCCGCGATGGAGCGGTTCCTCCATCCAGTAGACGCCAAGTTGTTCGAGCGCGCGTGCAACGCGGAGCGCATCCTTCAGCGTCCACGGGCTTTCGGTATCCCAGGGCAAGCGCCAGCCCTGGTTGCAATCGACCATCAGCTCGAGCTTGTTCCCAACCCGCGCGCGTACGGCCTCGAGCGCCTTCACATCCTCGCGCCAGTCGCCGCGGTGAAAGCGGATCTTCATGGCCGGAAAGCCCTGCGCCACGAACGATTCCGCCACATCGGCCATCGCCGCCGGATCGCGCAGCGTGCCGGACGAGGCATAAGCCCTGACCCGGCCAGACAGGCCGCCCAGCAGCTTCCAGCAAGGCTGGCCGGTGATCTTGCCTGCCAAGTCCCATAGAGCCAGGTCGAGCGGCCAGCAGCGGCCGTAGTGGAAGCTGATGTGCGACAGCACCCGATAATGCCGCTCGAGCGCCAGCGGGTCCTGCCCGATAAACAGATGCTCGTGCCCGACGAATCCCACCATCAGGTCGCCCGACCCAAAGCCCACCAACCCCTGGTCGGTCGTGACCCGAACGATCGTCGCGTCCCAGTGCAGCCGGGGCTTGGTGTCCCAGCTGGCATGGAACGGGGTGTCGAAGATCAGCCGGTGCTGTGAGATCTCGATCGCAACAATCTTATGCGCAGGCGCGGCGCCGCTCACTTATAGGTCGTCCAGATCGTCTTGAGATCGGTGTATTTGTCGATCGCATGCGGCGAGCGGTCCCGGCCGAAGCCCGACTGCTTGAACCCGCCGAACGGCGTCGCCAGCGAGGATTTGTCATAGGTGTTGACCCAGACCGTGCCGGCCCGGATGGCATTCGAGAGGCGATGCGCGACGTTCATGTCGTTGGTCCACACCGCGCCGGCAAGGCCGTAGATCGTATCATTGGCGAGCTTGATCGCCTCCTCCTCGTCCTTGAAGGTGGTGACGGTGAGGACCGGGCCGAAAATCTCCTCGCGCGATACCGACATGTCGGGGCTCACCCGGTCCAGCACCGTGGCCTCGATGTAATAGCCGCCGGTCTCCGCGAAGGCGCGGCTGCCGCCCAGCGCCACCTGTGCACCGTCCCGCCGGCCGGCTTCGATATAGCCGAGCACGCGCTCCATGTGCCCCTGGTCGATCACCGCCCCCATCTGGGTGGCAGGGTCGAACGGGTGGCCGAGCGTAATGGTGGTGGAGACCTTCGCGATCTCCTCGATCAGCATGTCCTTGACCGATTCATGGACGATGACTCGCGAGCCGGCGTGGCAGGTCTCGCCCTGATTGTAATAGATGCCCCAGGCGATGCCCGACGCGGCGTCGGCAAGATCAGCGTCCGCCATCACGATATGCGGGCTTTTACCGCCGCACTCGAGCGCCACGCGCTTCAGGTTGGATTCCCCGGAATAGCGCATCATCAGCTTGCCGACCTCAGTCGAGCCGGTGAAGCTGACCATATCGACATCGGGATGCAGCGCCAGCGCCTTGCCTGCCTCCTCGCCATAGCCCGGCAGAACGTTGAGCACGCCCTCGGGAATGCCCGCCTCGAGCGCCAGCTCGCCGAGCCGGATCGCTGAAAGCGGCGACTGCTCCGCCGGCTTCAGCACGACCGAGTTGCCGGCCAGCAATGCCGGGCCGATCTTCCAAGCAGTGATGATCAGCGGGTAGTTCCAGGGAACGATCGCAGCGACCACGCCCAGCGGCTCCCGACGTATCAGCGCCAGATCGTTGGCCGGCGTGGGCGCGATCTCGTCATAGAGCTTGTCGGCGAACTCGGCATAATAGCCGATGCAGTCGGCGCAGAAGGCCACATCGACATTGACGGCGTTCAGGACCGGCCGGCCGGTGTCGATCGTCTCCAGGATCGCCAAGCGGTCGATGTCGGAGCGGATCAGCTCGGCGAAGCGGCGCAGCACCAGCTTGCGTTGCTTCGGATCGGTCATGCGCCACATGCCCTGCTCGAAAGACGCGCGGGCCGCCGCGACAGCGAAATCGGCATCCTCGGCGTCGCAGCGGGCCACGTGGGCAATGACCTTGCCGTCGATCGGGCTGATATCCTCAAAGGTGCGGCCCGACGCGGCATCGACCAGCGCGCCGCCGATCAGCGCGCGGCCCTCCGGCCTGATCTCCGCCGCGAGCGCTTCCCAGTCGGCGCGAGTCCGCTGCGCAATAGCGGTCATCAGTTGAGCTCCATCAGCACGGTGCGGGCGAACATGGTGAGATCATCATCGGCGACCGGGCGACGATTCGACCGGCGCATGGCCGCATTCTCAGGCTTCGCCATTTGGGCAGCGAGTTGCTCGGCGGTGACGTCATGGCCTTCGCCCTGCAGCGTGGTCTTGACGCCGACCGCGCGCACCAGCCGGTTGAAGGCGGCGGGGACGGCATCGGCGCCGCCCGCCTCTCCCATCGCGGCCGCCACCGCGGTGAAGAGGCCGTCGTCGCCGGTCACGTTCCAAGGCAGGGTCGCCATCATTGCCAGACCGACCGCGCGGCCATGATGCACCGGCCGGAGTGAGGCCAGCGCGTGCCCGATATTATGGGCGATCGCGGTGCCGGTATTGTCGATGCCGATCCCGGCCAAGGTCGCTGCCCATTGCAGCCCGGCGCGCGCCTCCAGATCGTCCGGCGCCTCCATCGCGCGCGGCAGGTGGCGCACCACCAGCCGGATCGCTTCGTGGCAATAGGCGTTGTTGAGCGCGTTGGCATTGGCGTTGGTCGCTGCCTCGATGGCGTGAACCAGCGCGTCTATGCCGGTCGCCGCGGTCAGATGCGGCGGCAGGCTGGCGGTCAGCCTCGGGTCGAGGATCACCAGATCGGGCTTCAGTTCGTCGCCCCAGAGCCAGATCTTGGCGTGGTCCGCGTTGCTCAGCACCGCGGTGCGGGTCGTCTCCGCGCCGGTGCCGGACGTGCTGGGAATGCAGATGCTGGCCAGCCGCGGTGCCGGGAACGGATTGGCCGAGAGGCCGTAATGCGAAGCAGGTTCGTTGCCCGCGGCGATGGCGGCAACGCTCTTGCCGGCATCCATTACCGAGCCGCCACCGATCGACACCACCGCCGCCGCCTTCGCACGCCGCGCGATGTCCGCGGCGTCGTCGACCTCCGCCATCGACGGGTCACTCTTCACGTCGTCGAAGATCGTGACGCCGAGACCGGCGCCCTTTAGAGAGTCCTGGGCAACCTGGACCAAGCCGGTGGCGGCAAGCCCGCGATCGATAACCAGCAGCACGGCGGCGCCGGGATGGGCGAGAGTCTTGACCTGGGTGCCGATCGTGCCCAGCGCGCCGACACCGCTGGAGATCGTCGGGATGCGATCCAGAGTAACGATGCTCATGCGTCGAGCCCGCCGAACAGCACGTATTTCATCTCCAGATACTCGTCGATGCCATAGCGCGAGCCTTCGCGACCGAGGCCGGATTGCTTGATGCCGCCGAAGGGCGCGATCTCGGTCGAGATCACACCTTCGTTGATGCCGATGATGCCGGCCTCCAAGGCCTCCGCGACCTTCCATGCCTTCTTCAGATCCGCCGTGAAGAAATAGGCGGAAAGGCCTGTTTCGGTGTTATTTGCCATCGCGATAGCCTCGTCGACCGTCTTGAACCGGAAGAGTGCGGCGACGGGGCCGAACGTCTCCTCGTGCGCCAGCTGCATCTCGGGCTTGGCGTCTACGATGACGGTCGGCTCGTAGAACAGCCCACCCCGCGGGGCCGGCTTGCCGCCGGTCACGATCCGGCCGCCTTTGGCGACGGCGTCGGCGACATGCTCTTCGACCTTCTTGAGCGCATCCCCGTTGATCAACGGCCCTTGCTGCGCCCCAGGCTCCGTACCGGGTGCCACCTTCATGGCCCGCACCGTCTCGGCCAGCTTGTCGGCAAAGCGGTCATAGATGCCGTCCTGGACCAGCAGGCGGTTGGCGCAGACGCAGGTCTGGCCGGTGTTGCGGTATTTGGAGGCAATTGCGCCCTTGACCGCCAGATCGAGGTCGGCGTCGTCAAACACGATCAGCGGCGCGTTGCCGCCGAGTTCCAGGCTGACCCGCTTCACCGTGTCGGCTGCCTGCCGCATCAGCAGCTTGCCGACCGCAGTCGAGCCGGTGAACGAGATCTTGCGCACCACCGGGCTTTTCATCATCGCGCCGACCACGGTCGGCGGATCGCCGGTCAGCACGTTGAACACGCCCGGCGGCACCCCTGCCCGCTCGGCCAGTTCGGCCAATGCGAAGGCGGAGAGTGGCGTGTCCTCGGCCGGCTTGACGATGATCGTGCAGCCCGCCGCCAGCGCCGGGCCGACCTTGCGGGTGATCATGGCGAGCGGGAAGTTCCAGGGCGTCACCGCCGCGACCACGCCGACCGGCTCCTTCAGCACCACGACGCGCGCGTCGGCCCGGTGGGTCGGCACCACATCGCCATAGGTGCGGCGCGCCTCTTCGGCAAACCAGCCGAGAAAGCTCGCGGCATAGGCCACTTCGCCCTGCGCCTCGGCCAGCGGCTTGCCCTGCTCGCGGGTCATCAGCCGCGCCAGGCTTTCCTTCTCCGCCAGCATGAGGTCATGCCAGCGACGCAGGACGTCGGATCGTTCCTTGGCCAGCCGCTTGCGCCACAGCGGAAACGCGGCAGCGGCTGCCGCAATAGCGCGCTCGGCCTCGGCTGCACCCATATCCGGCACCCGGGCGATCTCGACGCCGGTGGCAGGATCATGCACCGGGAAAGTCGCCCCGCTGTCGGCGCCGACCCAGGCGCCGCCGATATAGGCGAGCGAACGGGGCGCGCCTTCCGCGCTCATGGCTTCTTCGGCGTGTAGAAGGGGTTGGCTACGGTCGCGACCCCGTCAGCGAGATCACTCTGGCTCGGCCAGCCCCTCATCATCGCGCGCTGGGCAGCCAGATAGATCGCCGCCTTGTTGTTGGCATAGATCGCATCGGCATCGTTCGCCGTCACGTCGACATAGACAAGCGCGATCGCAAGCCAGTCATCCTCTGCCTCGGGCGGCAACACGCCATCGAGCAGCGCGCGCGTAATTCCGGCCGCCACGCCGGCCTGCGCCGGGCCCCAGGTCAGAAGGTCGTGCGCGTCGCCGGCGGAATTGGCCTTGCCGATGAACAGGGTCGAGGGCTTCGCCGGCAGATTGGGCTTCAGCACCGCCTGGAACGGCACATGGCCGGGGCCGGGACTGGCCGCCGCGGTGGCATAAGCCGTGGCGATCGGCCCGCTCTTCGGGCCGACCAGCAGGTTGATATGCGCAACGTTCGGGCGCTCGCCCGCGAAGCCTTCGCCAACTCCGAGAATCATCGTCTTTCCTCTAGCTCTGTTGATAAGCGCGCGGGCGGCGCACCGGCTGATAATCGTTGATCATGTCGCGCGGGCGATAGGGCTCTTCAAGGAATGATTTTTCGCTGTCTTCGAGCCGGATCGCGGCCGCCTCGACCGCCACATCCACCTGCGCGGGCGAATCCGCGCCGACCAAGGGCACGGTGACGTTGGAGCTGGAGGCGACCCAGGCCATGGCGATATGGGCCGGCGTGACGCCGCGCGCCTTGGCCACCTCACCCACCCGGCGCGCGATCTCGCGATCGATCCCGTCGCCGAACCAGGAGAGATAGATGTCGTGTTCCGTCCGCGCCGTATGCTCCGCGGTCGCGAGATAGCCGCGGGCCAGCGGGCTGAAGGTGGTGACGGCGATGCCCTCATCCTGGCAGTAAGGCACCATCTCGCGCTCTTCCTCACGGTAGAGCAGGCTGTACTGGCACTGCATGTTGACGAAGCGCGTCCAGCCGTTCAGCTCGGCGACATGGTTCATCTTCGCGAACTGCCACGCATACATGGTCGAGGCGCCGATATAGAGCGCCTTGCCGGCGCGAACGATGTCGTGGAGCGCCTCCATCGTCTCCTCGATCGGCGTCGCCGGGTCGAAGGCATGGATGATGTAGAGGTCGACATAATCCGTGCCGATGCGCTTCAGCGACTTGTCGATCGAGGCGAACAGATGCTTGCGCGACAGCCCGGCATCGTTCGGATCGTCGCTCATGGCGTAGAAGGCCTTGGTGCCCAGCACCAGCCGGTCGCGGCTGGTCAAGGCCAGCAGGGTCTGGCCCACGACCTCCTCATTGACGCCGGTCGAGTACCAGTCCGCCATGTCGAAAAAGCTGATGCCGTGGTCGAGCGCACGCTTCAGGATCGGCACCGACCGGTCGCGGTCGAGCACCCAGCCCTTCCACGCAGACGAGCCGATCGACATGGTGCCCAGACCCAGCTTCGACACCTTCAGCCCGGACCGGCCGAACCGTACATGATCCATCGCGGAGTCCCGCCCTTGCGTCAGCGTTGCCGCGCCTATGTCCTCCTGTGGCCGACGGGCGGCAAGGGCATTATCTCGATAGCGGCATCGCAAAAAGGCATTACGGAGTGCGTGCGGCGGCGAACGCACAATCGTCAGTGGGGCGGGCCTCCGTGCCCGCCTGTCGCTGTCGGGAGGCGGGCACGGAGGCCCGCCCCACTTCTGCCTATTACCGTGACGAAATGATCGCCGCCTTCCCCGGCTCGGTCACAATGTGGTGAATGTCGGCCGGAGCGTCGGTGCGATACAAATCCGGCGTCGGCTTGCCGGTCTCGATGAAGGCGGCGATGTCGAGGGCCAGCTCCTTGGGCGCTTCCCACGGAATATCATGGCCGATGTCGTCGGCGTCGTGCTTGTCGCCGGATGCCGGCGGAGGCCGCACGCCATACTGCTTCCAGTAGAAATACATCGACTTGTTGCGCTTGGCGGCGCCGCGCAGTGCATCGATCAGCTTTTGCTGCGCGGCCTTGAACCCGGCATCCTCGCTCCCCCACAGAACCAAGGTCGGTGCCTGCAGGCGGGTGAGATTTTCCGCCGGCGCGGGCGGCCGGGGTGTCGGATCGAGGCCGTAGCCCCAGGTGCCGAGCGGCACTGTCGCTGTCTGGGCCGCGATCGGGCGGACCACCTCCGGCTCGGCGACTGACGAGACGTCCCAGTTCTTGACGATGTTGGCCACGGCATCCGGGTCGATGTCGATCGGCCGCAGATGCAGCACGTCCTCCGGCCAGGCGAGGCCTCGGTCGGTGAGCATCTTCTGCCAGCCCAAGGGGCTGAAGACCTTGTCGCGAAAATCGGCGAGCGCCCCAGGATCGGGCGGCGGCGCATTGCCGGCGATCGGCGCGCCCGAGCCGACCAGGATCAGCTTGGAGACCAGGTCAGGGTGGCGCAGCGCGAAGTTGCGGGCGATGCCGGCGCCCCAGCCATGGCCGACGAACACGGCCTTCACGATCTCCTTCGCTTCCATGAAGGCCGCGATGTCGCCGGCGAGATCGGCCAACGTCATGCAGAGATTAGGCTTCTCCCGGCATTTCTCGGTGTACGGCAGGTTGGTGTTGTGCGCGCCGCGCTGGTCGAGCGCGAAGACGCGGTAATTCGGGTGCCGGGCCAGCAGCGCCTGGACCGTCCAGGCCCAGTCGAGCGCGCTCGTCGTGTCGGTGTGGAGGAAGATCAGCGTCGTGTCGGCATCATCGGCGCCGGCCTCGACATAGCTCATGCGCACGCCGGTCGGCAGCTCGATGCGGCAGCGCCCGCCGAAGAAATTCGCGCAGCCCGGATCCGCTTTCGCGCCCGGCGAAAAGACGAAAAGCAGAAGAAGGAGCGCGAAAGCCCGCGCCGGGCTCATGGAATGGCCGCGCGCCAGAACATTGCGCCGACGCCGATGCCGGCCCGGGGCGCGCCGGTTCCGCCCGCGCTCGCCGCGGCCAACGCTGTCGGAAATTGATCGTCCTGACCGATTGGCATCAGCGCATAACTCTCATTGCCGTTGACCTCGCCGGGCTTGCGGTCCCCGCCATAGGTGTAGAGCGCATAGCCCTTGTACGCCCATTGCCGGGTTCCGTCCGCGCGAACATAAATGTCCCAATAGCCCGAAGCTAGCGCGCCCGCGGGCGCCGCCAGCGGATGCCATGTCTTCGTGCACTCCACGTCGCAAGACGCCGTACCCAGCGCACGGCCGGTGACTTCCGCACCATGATCGGTACGGAAATTATGGCCATCGGCATCGATGAAGCGGTCGCGGGCGTAGAGCGTCATCCCCGCCGCGGTCTGCAGGATATCTCCCAAGCCCGGAGCATGGCGCACCGAGACCTCGGCGGGCATGAAGTAGCGCACGTACAGCGCAACCTGGAAATGCGGGTCGGCACCCGCGCCGTTGGCGTCATCAGGCGCCAGATCTCCGTCGAACGTGTAGAGCGGCCGGCCCTTGTAGGCCCATTGCCGGATGCCATCCTCGCCGCCGGTGACAGAAAAGTCGCCGATCCGGTTAGCGATCTCCGGCGCCGGCGCCGGCTTCCAGTGGCTCTCGCAGCCTGCTGTCGCCGCGCACCCGGCCGAACCGCGCGCATAGAGCGTCAGGTTCCGATCGTCGACGAAAGCCTGCCCGCCGCCATTCGGCAGCTCGCGCAACCCGATGCCGAGCGGCAAGATCACGTCCTTTGCAGGCTGGAACTGGGCGGCGTGCCAGGCGCCATCGGCCCCATCCCCCTTGCTGTCGCCCGAGCCCGCATCTCCGCTGAAGGTATAGAACGGGCGCCCTCTGAGCGCCCATTGCCGTAGGCCGTCGAGCCGGGCGATCACCGACCAGTCGCCCTCAGCCGCTGCGTTGGACGGTACCGCAGCGGGAGGCCAGCTCTTTGCGCAGTCTCCGGCGCAGGTCGGGGAGTCCGGTCCATCCTTGTCGAAACTGTACAGCGTCTTGCCGTCCGCATCCGCGAACAGGATCGTGACCGGCGTGCCGAATGCCTCGGCGCGGAGCCCCTTGCGCGTGCCATGAAGCGTGATGCCAAGCGGGGTCGCGGCGGGCGCCACCAGCGCCTCCTCACTCGCCGGGCGCGGCCGGAACAGGAGAAACCCAGCGGCCGCAGCCGCGGCGAACACCAGCAATCCCACCAGCCGAACGTGTCCCCGCGCCCACATGCCGCGCGTCAGGCCATCACTTCGGTGATGGTCTTGCTTGTCTGGTTGGAGCCGGTGCCCCATACGCTGACCGGCACGCCCAGCGCCTGCTGGATCGTCAGGCCCACGCGGCTTACCGGGTCGCCCTTGCCGGCGGCGAAATGGATGCCGGTCTTCATCCGGCCGGCCGCGCCGCCGACGGTCATCATCGGGATGTTATCCAGCGTGTGGATCTTGGCGAAGCCGTGATCGGTCGAGGCGAACACCACCGCACGATCGAGCAGGGTGCGGTCACCCTCCCGGATCGAATCGAGCTCGGTCAGCAAGGTCGCAAAGCCGTTCATGATCGGCTGGATGAACTTGGCGACATTCGGCTGATAGCCGAGCTTCTCATCGACCGGATCCTCATGGGTGAACAGATGCTGTGTGTTGGCCTCGCCGGCCATGCGGATCGGCGACAGGCCCTCGGAGAACGCCACGTTCACGACCCGCGTCTGCCCGCAGGCGAGTGCGTGGGCCAGAATCCGGGCGAACAGCCGATGGTTGGCGAGCGCGGTTTCCAGCACCGTGCCGACCGGATTGTCCGCGCTGTTGGCCGGCACCGTGCAGGCTTCGAGCGGCGCGGGCTTCTGCAGCTCGATATCCAGCTGCTGTTCCAGTTCGCGCAGCGAGGTGAAATATTCATCGAGCCGGGCGCGGTCGGCCGGGCCGACGGCCTTGACGAAATCCTTGCTCTGCGCGCCCACGGCGGAAAGGACGCTACGTCGGACCATGACAGCCGGGTCGGGCGTGAAATCCGCCGCGTTCGGGTCACGAAACTCCGCCCCGAACACACGCGCATAGAGCGCCAGCGGCGAGACTTCCGACGGGTTCACCACCGAGCCGGCGCGCACCGAATGGCTATTGGCCGGGTTGCCGGTGCAGGCGACCTCGAGCGAGCGGAACCGGCTGCGCGTGCCGATCACGGCGGCCACCAGCGTATCGATGCTGGGCACATTGGGCACCAGCCCGTTCTGCAGTACAGAGCCGGTCGAGATGGCAGCCGGTCCCATGAAATGCGGCGGGTTGGGCTTGCCGTCCAGATGCGCCGTCATCCCGCTATAGATATTCATCCGTTCCCTGAAGCGGGCGAGTGGCTGAAGCTCGATCGCCATTTCGTAACCGGGCCCGGTGGTCGCCGGAACCCACCGCGCGGGATTAAGGCCGCAGCCCCAGAACCATGTGCCGAAGCAGACGGGGAGCGGCGCGCCCGAGGCCAGCGCCGTGCCGTTGCCGTTCAGGAAGCAATCGAGCAGCGGTAGACCGACGGTCACGGCTCCGCCTTGCAATATGCCGCGCAGGACGGTGCGACGTGGGATCATGAGCGCCTCTCCTCGGCCGAGCCCCCCAGTCTCGGTGCAACCACACGATAGAACTCCGGGCTGGTCGCGATCCGGCGAAGCAGCTCGGGCATGCGGTAGCCGTCGTCGGCGAAGCCCTTGCGGAGCGCCGCCAGCCATTCCGCCTCACTCTTCGCCGGCGGGCGGCCGGTGGCATACGAATAGAGGCGGTCGACCAGACAGGCGACGGTCGCGGGATTGTCGTGCACCGCCCGCGCCAGACCGGCGGCATCGGTAAACTTGACGCCGTCCAACTCACCCGACGTGTCGATCGGCACGCCGTTCTCGGTGGTGCGGAAGCCACCAGAGGAGTCGAAATTCTCCATAGCCAAGCCCATCGGGTCCATCAGCTTGTGGCAGCCAGCGCAAGTGGGCTCGGTGCGATGGGCGGTCAATCGCGCGCGCGTGGTCTTGAGGTTCGGGTTGTTGCTGTCCTGGACGACCGCGAAATTGACGTTGCCCGGCGGGTCGGGGACCTTCTGGCACAGCAGCACCTCCCTGAGCGCCTTGCCGCGCAACGTGGGCGATGAGCGGCCGGGGTGGGAATGGAGCGCCACGAAGCTCGCCTCCATCAGGATGCCGGCGCGCGGATCACCCTCGGCAAACTCATAGGGCTGCCAGGCGCCCGGCGCGCCCCGCGCCACCGGTACGTCGTAGATCGACCCCAGGAGCGGCGTCAGGAAGGTCTTCCGCGTTGTGAACAGGTCGCGGTAGTCGCCGTGCCGGGTTAGCAGATGGTCGGTGACGGTGCGCAGCGTCTGCTCTTCCGCGTCGGCGGCGACCTTGAACGTGAACTTGGGATAGATTGCGGCGTCCTTGGACAGGGTCGTGAACTGGTCGAACTGCAGCATGTCCGTGAAGAACGCGCGTACACCGTCGGCGAGCCGCGGTGACGCCAGCATGCGGTCGACCTGCCTCTCAAGCCCGCTCCGCCTCTCGAGCGCACCGCTCGCCGCGGCGGCCAGCAGCTCAGCATCGGGCTTGGTGTCCCAGAGCAGGAAGCTGAGGCGGGTTGCCCTGGAATAAGGATCGAGCGTGTAGGCCCCGGCGTTCTGCCGGTCAGGCACGGCCTGTTCCTGGCGGAACAGGAACTGGAGCGAATCGAGCATGCCGGCCAGGCTCATGCCGAGGCCGGCATAGAAATCCTTGAGCTTGGCCGCCGCTTCATGCGCGACCGCGACCTGGGCAGCAACCTCATCATCGCGGATCGGCCGCCGGAAAAGCAGCGGCCCGACGCTGGCGATGAATTTGCGGGCGCAGGAATCATCAGGTGCGGTCGGCGAGGCCGGCTGGCAGGGGATCAGCGTGCCACGATGGCGTTCGTCGACCACCTGGGCGGCGATGCCGCGCGCGATCGCGTCGTACTGCTCCAGCCCCGCCGCGGTCACGCTGACACGGCCGGCCCCGACGGCGAGCAGCCCATCGGTCCGCACGTCCGGCTCGAAGCGACCGTCGATGGTGACGGTCGGCCCGAATATGTCGGCGATGATGTGGCGGTACTGATCGGGCGTCAGGCGGCGAACGACGGGCTGGGGGTCGGTGTCGGCGGCCAGCCCGGGAATAGCTACCGCGGCACAACCGACCAGCGTGAAAACAACAACGCACATGAGGCGATTAACAGCGCCTCCCCCCTTGAGGGGGAGGTCGGCAGCGCGCAGCGCTGACGGGTGGGGGGTTCCGGTGCGGCCGGCTGGCTGGCAACGAGATAGCATCACCAGCACCCCCCACCCGGCGCTGCGCGCCGACCTCCCCCTCAAGGGGGGAGGCGGAAGAAATGACAAGCTGAATGGCGGCGACATCACCTCGCCTCCGCTGTTTTCCCGCCTTCGGCCTTGATCGCAAAGGCGGGGACCGCCTCGATCATATAGGCCGCCGAGATTGCCCGGTTCTCGCCAGTGACCGGGTCAGGATCGGCGTCGGCGCTCTTCCTCAGCGCATAATAGAGCGCCGGCGCATCGACGCCGAAGCCGCGTTCGTCGATATAGCCGCCTTTGGCGTTGCTCCAATAGAACGGATACCAAGCCGCGTAGCCGCCCAGCATGCCCATCGCCTTGCCGTCCGGCCTGATGGTGAGGCGAAGCCTGGCCTGACGGAAATCGTAGACCGGCTGGAGATAGGAGTCGGCCAGCAGGTTGATGTCGCCGGGACCGGCGGTGACCACGCCATTCACGATCCGGCCGGCCAGCACATTGTGCCATCTCGTGTCGGGGTCGACGCGGTAGCTGATACCCGCTTGCACGTCACCGTTGGCGTCCAGCGTGTCGGCTGGGTCGATGGCGTTTTCGATCTTCACTTCCACCGGGCCGTCATGCCCGAGATCATCGCCGGTGACCGAGATCAGCCATGCCGGCATATGCGAGCGGGAATAAGACCATTTATATTCGACCGTCAGCGGCCGCTGGCCGCCGCCGCGATAGGACTGGATACAGCCGATGGCGCGGAAGAGCTGATTGTCGATGCCCTTCTCGTGCGTATCCGGGTCTTCGTACGAATTGGGCGAAGCCTCGCCCCTGCCGTCGAGGTTGAAGCCATAGCCGAACCGACCCTGGGCCAGCCTCAGCTGGCGGTCGGGAATCGAGGTCGGGTGGGTGTAGACGCTGTCCTTGCCGTTGCCGCGGGTGGAGGCCTTTTTGACCCAGTCGGTCCGCATCGGCTGCGCCGTCTGGATGTTGTAGTCCTTGTCGAACATATCGTCGATCTCGGCCTTGGGCACGCCCAGCAGGGCCAGGTCGCGCTTGAAAAACACGTCCGGCAGCGGGTTGAGCCCGTGCGGACAGGTGTCCTGATCGTAGTAATTGGCCGGATAAAACCAGGAGACGACGAAGGATCTGGTTTCGGCGGCGGCTTTTCCGCTCATGAGGGCACAGGTCAGCGCGGCTGCGACGGCAGTCAAATAACGCGCCTGAGGGCCGAAAAAGCCCATTGGGGCATCCACCTCCTGATGCTTGAACAACAACCAAGTCTGCCGGCAGGATCACGCGCCGCGGGCTGGCCCAACTACATCATAAAATCGATGGGCTGATCGCAAAAAGGCATAATCGTCGCTGGGCAAAGAATTTGGCGATCACGGCAATTCATGTGACAGTTCCGGACGCTGCGAAACAAAAGTCAAACCGCGGCGGAGGCTTCGATCGAGTGAGAACCGGCTCAATGGGCCAAACGAAGATGGATCGCCGTTGGCTGCCGCTGAATGCGCTGCGCGCATTCGAGGCCGTGGCGAAACATGGCAGCTTCACCGCGGCGGCCAACGCGCTGCTGATCTCGCAGAGTGCGCTCTCGCGGCATGTCCTCGCCATCGAAAAGTTGATTGGAACCCAGCTCTTCGATCGACGACCGCACGCTCTCGTCCTGACCGAGGCCGGTCAAACCCTTCTGCCCGCCGTCAGCCGGTCGTTCGATCGGCTGGAGCACGCACTCGACGACATCGGACATGACGGCGGCACCACGAGGCGGATATTGCGGATCCATTTGCCGCCCAGTTTCGCCGCCCAGATGGCGGTGCCGATCCTGCGGGATTTCCGTCGCGACTGCCCCGAGATCGATATCGATATCGTCAGTCCCTACGCTGTGGGATCGGAAACCGGGGATGCGGATATCGCTGTGGTCTATTCCAAGCCGACCGTGACCGACGCTATTACCGACCTCCTGTGGAGCATTCACACCAGTGTGCTCTGCCATCCCGATCTGGCGCGCGCCCATCCTGGGAAGGATCTGGCCGCCTTCGTCCAGGCGAACGAGATCGTGCATGTGCGAATCGCCGACTTGCCGCGCTATCACATGTGGACAGAGTTTGCCCGCCAAGCAGGAATTCCGCAGATCGACGTTGAGCGCGGGCTCGTCTTCGATACCGCCATGCTCGCAGCGCAGTACGTGCTATCCGGCGAAGGTGTGGCGCTGGTTGATACCCATCTGTTTGCGGAGGAAATACGCACGGGGCGGCTGGCGCAACCGTTCGATACATTCCTGGACAATGGATATGGCTATTACCTGATCACACAGCCAGACGATCTGGGCGACACGGCGATCGCGCTGTTTCGATCCTGGTTGATTCAGCGTTTCGGCTCGGCGGCTAAGCCCCTCGTCCAGGCTGTCCGGCTGGTCCATGCCAATGGTTGACGGGCTGCGCAACAACTTCGGCGACGACCTGCACCCGGCCGTGCCGGAACTATGGGATCAGGCGCGGCGCGGGCTGATTGACCGACGGACCTTGCTCCGCACACTGTCGTGGCTCGGCGTGTCGATCGCCTCGGCGAAGGCGCTGCTCGGGGTGGCGCACGCCGAGCCGCAGCCGGTGCCGCAGCGGGGCGGCGTCCTGCGCTTTGTCTGCGTGGTGCAGGAGATGGCCGATCCGGCGCTGATCAATTGGATCGAGGCCTCGAACCTGCTGAGGAATTCGCTGGAATTCCTGACCTATACCGACGCCGACAACATCACCCATCCGTACCTGGCGGAAAGCTGGACGCCGTCGGACGACCTTAAGACCTGGACCTTCCGGCTGCGGCGGGGCGTCAAATGGTCGAACGGCGACGACTTCACGGTCGCGGACGCCGAATTCAACATCAAGCGCTGGATCGCCCCGGATTCCCTTTCGCCCAATCGCACCGCCTTCGCGGCGATCAAGGATTTCGAGCGGGTCGACGACCACACCTTCATGCTTCACCTCGACCGGCCGCTCTGCGCGTTGCCCGAGATGCTATATGCCTTCACCTGCGCGATCGTGCATCGCCGCTTCGAGGCGGAGGGAGGCGACTGGCCGAAGAATCCGGTCGGCACCGGGCCGTTCCGGCTCGCTGACTACAAGATCGCGCAAGTCGCGAAATTCCGCCGTCGCGCGGATTACTGGGGCGACGCCGCTTACCTCGACGGCATAGATTATATCGACCTCGGCAGCGAAATCGCGACCCATATCGCGGCCTTGGCGGCAGGGCAGGTCGACTTGCTCTACCGCGTCACCATCGCGGAGCTGGAGCTGGTCAACCGGCTGAAGGATGTGCGGCTCTACCGCGAGCCGTCGGCACAGACCTTGTGCATCCGCATGCAGTGCGACCAGAAGCCGTTCGAGGATCTGCGCATCCGCAAGGCGGTGGTGCTGGCCGCCGACAACGCGCAGATGCTGCGGCTCGCCTTTCGCGGCATGGGCACGCCGGCCGGCAACTACCACGTCGCCCCGTTCCAGCCGGATTATGGCCCCCTGCCCGCCCTGCCGCGCGACATTGCTCAGGCGAAGAAGCTGCTCGCCGATGCCGGCTACCCTGACGGGATCGACCTCACGCTTGAGCTCGGCAATACCCAGGGCCGGTGGGAGCAGGACACCGCACAGGTCCTGCAGCAGAACGTGGCCGAGGCCGGCATCAGGCTGAAACTCAATGTCCGGCCGGCGACGGAATATTGGCCGGTGTGGACCAAGGTGCCGTTCGGCATCACGTATTGGGCGCACCGGCCCCTCGGCATCCAAATGCTCGACCTCTGCTACCGCACCGGCTCGGTGTGGAACGAGACTCATTTCGACAATCCCGATCTCAACGCGGCGATCGACCGCGCGCAGGCGATCCTTGATCCAAAGGCGCGCTCCGCGGCAATGGTCGAAGCCGAGCAGATCTTGCGCGACAACGCAGTGATGGTGCAGCCCTTCTGGGCCGACAACTTCACCGCCGGAGCCACCTACGTCATGGGCTTCCGCGGCAACCCCTCGCATTTCTACCGCATGGACCGGGTTTGGCTGGGTCCCCGCACGGGCGCGACGTGACGACTCCCCTCCCCTTCCGCCATTGCGAGCTGAGCGAAGCAATTCAGAATCGCAGTGGGGCGGGCCTCCGTGCCCCCCTCCGGCTGTCCTATGGGGGGCAGGGAGGCCCGCCCCACTATGGATTGCTTGGCAGTAACGAATTCAGGATGCCACACCCATGCTCCTGAAGAAGCTCGCATCGCTTGTCGGCACCATGCTGGCCGTGTCGTTCCTGGTCTTTCTCGTGCTCGAAGTGAATGTCGAAGAAGTGGCGGTCAAAGTCCTGGGCCAGTTCTCGACCGACGACCAGCGACACACCTGGCTCGTCCAGCACGGCTATCTCGACCCGTTCTTCGTGCGCTACTTCCGCTGGCTGGGAGGCTTCGTCACGGGCAACTGGGGTGTATCGACCTATTACCGCGAAGATATCATGACGCTGATCATGCCCCGGCTTGGTGCGTCCGGCATTCTCGGCGGCGCGGCGATGCTGCTGATGGTGCCGGTCGCGCTCGTGCTGGGGATCATCGCCGGCGTCCGCGAGGGTTCGGCCATCGACAGGTCGGTCTCGGTGCTGTCGATCGTTACGACCTCGATTCCGGAATTCGCCTCGGCCGTGTTCCTGACCGCGATCTTCGTGTTCGGCCTGCACGCCCTGCCCGGTGTCAGCACGATGGCCTCGGGCTTCCACGTCAATGAGCTGGTGCTGCCGGTCTCGGTGCTGGCGCTCTATTCCGTCGGCTATATCGCGCGCATGACACGGGCCAGCATGGTCGAGGTCATGGCCTCGCAATATATCCGGACCGCGCGGCTTAAAGGCGCGCCGCTGTCGCGCATCATTTGGCGGCACGCCCTGCGCAACGCGCTGATCACGCCAGTGACAGTGATCATGCTGCAGATCCCCTGGCTGCTGTCCGGCGTGATCGTGGTCGAGGTGTTCTTCGCCTATCCGGGCTTTGGCACGCTGCTCTACCAGGCGGCGCTCAACACCGACATCTACCTGATCGAGGCCTGCGCGATGGCCGGTGTGGCTGTGGTCGTGGCGACGCAGATCCTTTCGGATGTGCTCTACGCCCTGCTCAACCCGCGGATTTCGTTGAGGGGGGCAATAAAGAAGCCACGCCTCCCCGCTATCGCCTCCCCCCTTGAGGGGGAGGTCGGCAGCGCGAAGCGCTGACGGGTGGGGGGTGATGGTGCCGCTTTCACGGTGTCAGCGAGAAGGCGTCGCCACACCCCCCACCGGGCGCTTCGCGCCGACCTCCCCCTCGAGGGGGGAGGCGCCTAAATCGGCAAGGGGGTCCTTCGTATGAACCGCCTCAAATCCCTTCGCCACCCCCTCGTCGCGATCGGCGTTATCCTCGTCGGCGGCTGGATCGTCATCGCGCTCTTCGCGCCCTGGCTGGCGCCCCATGACCCGCTCAAGAGCGTCGTGCCGCTGGCCTCGCCCGGGTCGCACGGCCCGCATGGCGAGACCTTCTGGCTGGGCACGGATTTCCTCGGCCGCGACATCCTCTCGCGGCTGATCTACGGCGCACGGCCGGTGGTGATGCTGTCGACCCTGGCGACCTTGACCGCCTACGCGGTCGGCATCGCGGGCGGGCTGGCGGCGGGCTACTTCAAAGGATGGGTCGATACCGCGCTGTCTGCGCTTGCCAATATCATCCTCTCATTCCCGGTGCTGATCCTCTATGTCGTGATCATCGTCGCCCTGGGCGCGTCGGATGGAAACGTCATCATCGCGGTCACGTTCGGCAGTGCACCCGGCATCTTCCGGATCGTGCGGGGCATCGCGATCGATCTGTCGACCCGTGACTTCGTCGCCGCCTCGGTCACGCAGGGCGAGAGCGCGTTCCGCATCCTGATGCACGAAATCCTGCCAAATGCCACCGGGCCGCTGGTCGTCGATTTCTGCCTGCGCCTCGGGTACACGGCGATCATCGTCGGCGATCTCGGGTTCCTGGGCCTGGGGCTGCCGCCGCCGTTCCCCGACTGGGGCGGGATGGTGAACGAGGGCCGCGCGATGGCATTCGCCTTTCCGCATCTCGTGCTGTTCCCCTGCATTGCCATTTCGTCGCTGGTGCTGGGCCTCAGCCTCTTGGCCGACGGGCTGCGCGAGGTTTCCAACCGGCCGGGAATGGCGCGATGAGCGAAACGCCCATCCTCTCGGTCGAAGGCTTGCACGTCGCCCTGCCCAAAGGCGCCGACCGGCCTTATGCGGTCGAAGATGTCAGCCTGACGCTCCGGCGCCGCGAAATTCTCTGCATCGTCGGCGAGTCCGGTTCGGGCAAGTCGGTGCTGGCCAGCGCCATCATGGGCGCGCCGGCCAAGGGCCTCAGGGTCGCCAAGGGCCGCATCACGCTGGGCGGCGAGGACGTCGCGCGGCTCTCCGAACGTGCGCTCCGCCGCATCCGCGGCAACCGCGTGGCGATGATTTTCCAGGAGCCGCACGCCGCGCTCAACCCCGCCATCCGCGTCGGCAAGCAGATCGAGGAGGTCTTCGCCCTCCACTCGAAGATTCCCGCGGCCGAGCGACGGGAGCGGGCGCTGGCCCTCATCAGGTCGATGCACCTGCCAGACCCGGAGCGGATCGAGCGTTCCTATCCCCACCAGCTGTCAGGCGGACAATGCCAGCGCGTGATCATCGCGATGGCGCTGGCGATGGAGCCCGAGGTGCTGATCGCCGACGAGCCGACCACCGCGCTCGATGTCACTACCCAGGCGCAGGTGCTGAAGCTGGTCCGGGAACTGCGCGACGAGCGCGGCCACGGCATCCTCTTCATCACCCATGATTTCGGGGTTGTGGCGGAGATCGCCGACCGCATCGCTGTGATGCGCAAGGGACAGCTGGTCGAGATCGGCGAAGCCCGCCAGATCCTGACCGATCCGCAGCACCCTTACACTCAAGCCCTGATCGCCGCCGTCCCAAGCCTCAAGCCCGAGTCGCGCCCCAAGCGCTTGGAAGCAGCCGAGCCGGTCCTGTCGGTCACCGGTCTCACCAAGCATTACGGAGTGACGCGTGCGCTGGAGGGTGCCTGCCTGACGCTCGCGCGGGGCCGGACTCTCTCGGTGGTCGGCGAGTCCGGGTCGGGCAAATCCACCCTCGCCCGATTGCTGGTCCGGCTGGCCGAGCCGACGGCAGGCGAAGTCCGCATCAACGGCACCAACTTCCTCGGTCTCACCGGCAAGGCGCTGCGCCGGCAGCGGCGCACCGTGCAGATGATCTTCCAGGACCCCTACGGCTCATTGAACCCGCGCCGGCGAGTGGGTGACACGATCGCCCGCGCCGCCATGCTGGCCGGCACCGCGCCCGGTGCAGCCCGCACCAAAGCGCGCGAGCTGCTGGAGCTGGTGGGCCTGTCGCGGGAAGCTTATCACCGCCGCCCGTCGGCGTTTTCCGGCGGGCAGCGCCAGCGCATCGGCATCGCCCGGGCGCTGGCGATGGATCCCGCCATCCTGATCGCCGATGAGAGCGTGTCCGCCCTGGACGTATCGATCCAGACCCAGATCCTGGCGCTGATCCAGGAGCTGCAGGCCCGCTTGGGCCTCGCCATCCTGTTCATCACCCACGATCTGCGCGTGGCCGCACAGATCAGCGACCACGTTGTGGTGATGAAGAGCGGCCAGATCGTCGAATCAGGCGACGCCGCCACGGTCCTGACCCAGCCGAGCCACCCCTACACGCGCAACCTGATCAATGCGGCGCCAGGACGCGGCATCGTGTAGGATCCCTACCCCCTGCCCGACACTGCGCCGAGCGCCAGGCGCTCTGTCTTGCCGGGATCGTTCTCGACCTTGCATGGCACCTCAAAGATCATCGTCGCGCGCTTGTCCGCATCGTAAGCGGGCCAGTGCGGCAGGCCCTTGTGGTTCGGGTCCCCAGTGCGCGCAAACGCGACCCAGGCGCCGGCCGCCTGGTCCTGGAGGGTGTACCGGTCATTCGAATTGCCGGTGTCGCTGTTGGTCTTGTTGTCGACATCGTGGAAGACGAACGGCAGCTCGATCGTGTGCGGCGCCCCGAACTTGCCGTCCAGCACCGGCGTTTCCCATCTCCACAGATACATATAGGCCGGCGCCTTGCCCAAGGCGGCCTTGCGCTCGGCAATGGCGATCGACGGGGCGCGGAATGTCTTGTCGGATGTGATCAGGAAGAAGATGCGCGCCGGTGATGCCTTGGGGTAATCCTTGCGGTAGAGCGCGATCAGCGCGTCCGCCGCCGCTGGCTCCAGATGCGCCAGCGTGACGATGCGATCCCTGAGGCCGGCCTCGTCGAGGTCGAACATGTCCGTCCCGCCACCCGTCATCAGCAGCAGCGAGGTGGTTTCAGTCGAGGTGCTGCCGATCAGGAGCGGAACGTCGGCGGAGATGCCAGGCGCATCGGGGTCGAACGGGTTGCGTGGCAGGACCACGCCGTCGACCACCGGAGCCAGGCGGCTGACGGACTTGGTCGCGTTCATCGCCGCGATCAGCTTGTCCATCGGCAGCTGCTGCAGCATGTCGACCTGGTCCGGCTTGAGCCCAAGCTCCATCATCAGGGCCTCGGCGGTCTTGGTTGCCGCGTCGCGCGCCACGCCCTTGATGCCGCCGGCATAATTGCTCTGGCAGATCGCCCGATGGAACAGGCCCTTGGCAGACGGCATCGCCATTAGGGTCGTGACCTTGGCGGCCCCGCCCGACTGACCGAAGATAGTGACATTGCCCGGGTCGCCGCCGAACGCGGCGATATTGTCCCGCACCCATTCCAGCGACGCGACGATGTCCAGCATGCCGGCATTGCCGGACTGGGCGAATTTCGCCCCGCCGACCTCTCCCAGATAGAGATAACCGAAGACGTTGAGTCGGTGGTTGATGCCGACTACTACGATATCGCCGAACTTGGCGAGGTTGAGGCCGGGATAGGGCCCGTCGGACCCGAACGAAAACCCGCCGCCATGGATCCAGACCATGACCGGGCGTTTCTTGCCGTCCTTGAGGCCCTTGGTCCAGACATTGAGGACGAGGCAATCCTCCGAATTGGGCTCGGGGTCACCGCCCATCGGCTTCGGCCACAGCGCCTGCAGCGCGGGCGACCAGGCATTGGGATTCTGCGGCGCCTGCGGCCCCAGATGCAGCGCGTCACGAACGCCGGACCATGCCGCCGGCTTCTGCGGCGCCATGAACCGGTTCGCGCCGGCGGTCGACGCGCCGTAGGGTATCCCTTTGAAGACATTGATGCCGTCGACCAGGGCGCCACGCAGCTTGCCGGCGGTGGTTTCGACAATGGGCTCCGCTGCCCCGGCAGCGCGCGGCGCGAGACCGAGGGCGACGCCGCCGAGCGCCGCCTGCTTCAGGAGTGTGCGGCGGTCGAGGGGAAATGCACCTGAAGTCCTGCTCACCGGTTGATCCCCTGCCGTCCTGTCTCCCGACGGAAGTTACGGATGAAGCGAGCACACCCGTCAATCACTGATTCAAACCAGAAAACCGATGACCCGATCGCAAAAAGGCATTGAGCGCGCCGGTTTCAATTCGTGCCGTTCACCTCGTCGATCTTGGCAATCACGGCGCCCACCGGGGGCCGGGTCTTGAACGTCGCCTCGAACAGCTTGGCCTGAATCCTGCCCGTGGGATCGAGGATGAAGATGATCGGGCGCGGCACACCATAGGCCATGCTGCCAAGCTGGTATTGCGGGTCGCGCAGGCCATAGCGGTCGATCACTTCGGACTTCGGATCGGACAGGAAGGTATAGGCGATGCCGCGCTTTTCCGCGAAACCGGCGGTGACCGGCGGCAGGTCATACGACAGCGCGGCGATCTTGTAACCGCGCTTCTCGATCTCGGCGACGCCGGTGTTCATGTCCATGAGTTGTGCCTGGCAATAGGGACACCAGCCAGCCGAGCGGAAGAACAAGAGGACAAGCCCATTCCGTCCCATCAGATCGGCCATCGCACGCGGCTTGCCCGTCTGGTCGAGCAGCGTGCCGATCGCGGGGGCCACGGTGCCGACCGGCGGCCCCAGATCCTCGGCCCTGACAAGGGGCGCAATCGCCAGCACAAAAACAACGACAACTGCCGAGTACAGACAGCGAAAGACGATGATCATCGTCGTGTTCCCCCCTCCCAAAGAAATTTGGGCCCGGCTGAACCGGGCCCAAATCATCACCGTCACTGCGGCGCGTTGTCTTTCTTCATCGAATCCTTGGACATGCTGTCCTTCGACATCGTGTCCTTTTTCGTCGAATCCTTGGCCATATGGTCCTTGGCCATATGGTCCTTGGACATGGTGTCATTGGCCATATGATCCTTGCCCATCGTGTCCTTTTTCATCGAGTCTTTGGACATGCTGTCCTTCGACATCGTGTCCTTGCTCATCGTGTCCTTGCTCGTGTCCTGGGCGAAAGCGCTGGGCGCCAGGGCCAAACCGAGTGAGACGGCGGCGGCCGAAACCGCGAGAGAGGCTGCTTTAAACATTGGCTATCCCCTTGTTGAATAAGGCATTGCGGAAATCGGCGGCAACTGGGCCGCTCTCCTTGTTATTCGCCAGTATACAATGCCGGTTACGCAGTGAACCGCATTTTTATTGGCGCACTACGATCCGCTGAACCAATTATAGCCCTGATCCTCCCAATAGCCACCAGGCGGATCATTGGTGACGAAGATCGCTGCGATCAGCTTAGGATTCTTGAATCCGAGCTTGGTCGGAACACGCAGCTTCAGCGGATAGCCATATTTGGGCGGCAGCGGTGCATCTCCGTAATCGAGCGCCAGGATCGTCTGCGGGTGCAGCGCGGACTCCATGTCGATCGACGAGTAGTATTTGTCGGCGCATTTGAACCCGACATACTTGGCCCTCAGATCGGCCCCCACCCGCTCCAGGAAGGCACGGAACGGCGCGCCGCTCCACTGGCCGATCGCGCTCCAGCCCTCAACACAGACATGGCGGGTAATTTGGCTCTGCTGCGGCAGCGTGCGCAGCATGGCGAGCGTCCACGGCCGTTTGTCCTTGACCAGGCCTGATACCTCCAGCCTGTAGTCGCTGCCGTCGATGACCGGCGTCTCGTCTTCCGGGTAATAGGCGTTGAAGGGGAATGGCTTGGTGATGGCGCTGGCAGGATAGGTAGGCGCCAGGGTGTGGGGGTTGAACAGAGCCGCCTGGACCTTGTCGTTCCAGCGCGACATCGCCCACAGTACGCGGTCAACCAGATCGTCGTCGTAATCCGCGAGGTCGCAGCCGGTCAGCATCGACAACGCGCCGAACGACAGGGCCTGGCGCAGGAACAGTCGGCGCTCGACCTTGGCCAGGGCGGGGCGAAAATCGGCCAGCCGGGAACGCCTAGGCGAGGTCGGGCTCATGTGGGCGCTCCTTCGGGAAGTTTGTGCGGGTGACCATGCTCCGGTACGTGGCCATGCTCCGGTACGTAATCGTGCTTCGGCGCGCGGCCGGTGATCATCGGCGGCAGGGTCGACGGCACCAGCGCGACGAGCGCCAGATGGACCAGCACGAACCCGACGATGCCGGCCATCATGGCGAAATGGACGATGCGGGCCGTGTCGTAGCCGCCCAGCAGCCCGGTCAGGAACTGGAACTGCACCGGCTTCCAGATGGCGAAGCCGGAGAGCACGACGCCGACGCCCATCAGCAGCACGAGGACATAGAGCAGCCGCTGCACCGCATTGTACCTGCCCAGACGGTGCTCGAGCTTGAAGGTCAGTGCGGCGACGAAGTCGCGCCAGATCGCCTTTACCGAGAGCGGCAGGAAATCGTGCCGGAAATGGCCGGAAGCGAAGCCGAAGATGAGATAGACCAGGCCATTGCCGATCAGCAGCCAGAAGGCCGCGAAATGCCAGCCGAGCGCACCGCCGAGCCACCCACCCAAGGTCATCCAGTGCGGGAACATGAAATGCCAGATCGGCGAGGCGTCATAGATCTTCCAGCCGCTCATGATCATGATGACCATGGCGAAGGCATTGATCCAATGGGTGATGCGAACCACCAGCGGGTGGATGACAGGCGGCTTGGCGCTGATCGGCTCGGACACATGTCCCTCCTGTCGATGCATTTTGCTGTTCGCCAGCCAGTTCGCGTGACCATGTGGTAAGGTTACGTGGCTTGAGAGAGTTCAGATGCAGCCAACCATGTCGACTGAGATGAAAGGCAATATCCGAATCGTCGCCTTCGCGCCGCGCCACGCCGCCGCCTGGAAGAGCCTGAACGAAGCCTGGATCGCGCGCCACTTCGCGATCGAGCCGAAGGACAGGGCGGTGCTGGACGACCCCATGGGCGAGATCCTGGACAAGGGCGGCCGGATCTTCATCGCGGAATGCGCGGGCGAGACCGTGGGCTGCTGCGCCTTGCAGGCGATGGAAGACGGCGGCTTCGAGCTTGCCAAGATGACCGTCGACGAGCGCATGCGCGGCGCCGGTATCGGCCGGCTTCTGATCCAGGCCTGCATCGACGCGGCAGGGGAAGCAGGCGCGCATCGCCTCTATCTTGAAACCAACGCCAAGCTTACGCCTGCCCTGACCTTGTACCGCTCCATGGGCTTCATGGACCTGCCGCGGCAACCGACGCCCTATGCACGGTGCAACGTCTGGATGGAGCTGCGGCTGAGAGATTAACGCCGTATCCTTTTCCGCTCGTCGATGAAGGCCGCATTCAAGGACCGGCAACACAACTCGCCGTCCCTTCGTCGTCTCGACAAAGTCCGTTCCCACCCTTTATTCATTTTGATACCGCCGATGGCGGAAACAGAACACCGATAGACGCCGCCTCGGGGAATCGATGACCACTACCGATCATTTTGACGAGCAGTTCCCGCTCTCGGCGATCGATGATCATCTGATCCACCAGACGCCGGATCCGATCCGGGTGATGTGGTCGAGCGACCCGCGCACCTATGAGCGTCACTGGGCGGTGTTCCATGACGACGTCGGCGACCTGATGGTGGTCACCGGCGGCAGCTTCTACCCAAGCCTCAATACCGCCGAGGCCTATGCGATCGTGGTGTACAAGGGTGAGCATCGATCGGTGCGCGCGTTCCGGCCGCTGGGCGCGGACCGCATGAACCTGCATATCGGCCCGATCCGGCCGACGATCGTCCAAGGCCTGCGGCACTGGCATTTCGTGGTGGACGAGAACGATTTCGGCATCAGCTTCGATCTCGATTGGTACGACACCAAGCGCCAGATCTTTCACGGGTCGGACCTGCCGTCGGGCTCAGGCTATCCGACCGGCCGGCGAGAGGACGTGACTGCGGGCTTCGAAGGGTTCGGCACGCTGGAAGGCTGGGTCAGGGTGAATGGTCAGCGAATCGCGGTCACGCGTGACACGTTCCATGGCACGCGCGATCGGCATTGGGGCATCGGCCGCGGCGTCGGCGGGCCCAATTTCCAGTTCGGCCAGAAGCTGGCGCCCGGCTGGATCGGCGGTAACTGGATATCCTTCAAGGATTTCGCCATCTGGGGCAATGTCGTGCTCTATAATTTCGGCGACGGCCGCAAGGGCATGGGCAAGGTGGTCAAGACCGAGCGGCGGTTCCGCTTCGATCCGGACACAAAGCTCTTCGCGGAGGGGATCATCGATTACACGTTCAAAACCGGCGAGCAGAAACAAGTACATTTCCGGCGGTTGGGTCATCAGACCGCTTTCATGAAATGCGGCATGTATGGCGGCACGCCGGTCACCAATATCTACCAGGGCATGGCCATGGGCGAGCATGTCGAAGGCGATGTATTCGACGTAACTCACCCGGATGTGCGCCGGGCGCTGACCGGCCTCAACGAGCATCATTGTGTGATCACCTGCGACGGCGAGAGCACCACTGGAATCCTGCAGCCGGTCGAGCCCGACGCGTACGAGGCCTGCGCGAAAGGTACCAGGGGATGGCGCTTCCTTGACTGATCTTGCCGACCGTCTGACCGCCTTCCTTGGTCGAAGGCTTCCTGACCGCCCAGCGATCGAAATTCGCAACCTGGCGCCGGTGTCAGGCGGCAACGCGCGGCGCGCCTGGAGCTTCGACCTTGCGGCCGATCGCCAAGACGAGGCGGATCTCAGCTGCATCATCCTGATGCAAGCGGAAGCCGGGCAGCTCGAAAGCGATCTCGCGACCGAGTTCCAGGTGATCTCGGCCTTAAAGGGCACCGGGGTCCCCGCCCCCGCCGCCTGTTGGATCGATCCGGACGGCTCCCAGCTGGGCGCGCCGGCGATCATTCTGGAGCGCGTCGCCGGCACCACCGACATCCTGGCGCTCCGCGCGCCCGAGCCTGGAGAGCGGAACCGGGCCGTGGCGCTGGCCTTCGCCGACGCTGCGGCGGCGCTGCACACGGTACACCACGGCACGACCGCGCTGGCTTTCCTGGGCGAAACGACACCGCAGAGCGCCGCGGCCGAGCAGATCGCGTATTGGGAATCCCTGTTCCTCAAGCATCGGATGGAGCCGCACCCGGCGATTGTCTATGCCTTTCGCTGGCTCAAGGATCATCAGCCGGTCGCCGACCGGGTCACGCTGGTTCATGGCGATTTCCGGCTCGGCAATTTTCTCTATGAAGGCACGCGCATCACGGCGCTGCTCGACTGGGAAATGGCGCATCTGGGCGACCCGGCGGAGGACGTCGCCTGGGCCTATCGCACGCTGTGGACACCGGAGATGCACCTGTCGCTCGACGCCTTCGTCGCCCGGTACGAAGCGCGCAGCGGCATCAGGCTGCGCCCCGAGAACCTGCTGTTCTACCGGCTGTTCGGTGAGATCAAGCACGCGGTGATCTCGATCACCGCGGCACGCTCGTTCGCCGACGGGCGAACCCGCAACCTGCGACTGGCCGACCGGATGACCATGGTGCCGCCCTGCGTCCAGCAATTCCTCGAATGGCTGCCGGCCGCATGAACGAGCCTTCGAACGAAAGCTTGCTCGCCGGCATCGCCGACAGCCTGGAGGAGACGGTGGTGCCCGAGCTCGCGCGCGGCAGCCAGGCCCGGCGCCAGGTCCAGGCAGCGATCGCGGTGCTGCGCCGGATTGCCTTTGCCCTCCCACGCGCAGCAGAGGCGACAGAGGTGGACAATGCCGACATCGAGTTCACCTTGCGCCAATGCGCCGGCTTGTTCGACCCGCATGTCGGCGACGCGCTGAACAACGCGCTCGACACGCTGCCGCCCGAATCAGACCGGCGCAACGCGGCGCTCCAGGTCCTGCTGGCGGAAATGCAGGAAGATCTGCCCGCGGCGGCGGACCGCCGGGCCGAGCTTTCCGCGCGCCTGCGCCTCCTCTTCGTACGGCAGCTGCAGCGCGAGGCCGAGCTCATTCCCCCGCCTCGACCGCAACCAGCCAAGGGTTCGCCGCAGTGAGCCGGAAGGGCCTGGCGAACCTGACCGTGCTGGAGATCGCCGACACGCCAGGCGCGGCGTTCGCGGTCTCGATGCTGGCCGATTTTGGCGCCCGTGCGATCATCTGCGAGCCGCCAACCGGATCAGAGCTGAGGTCGCTCGGCTTTGGCACGCTCGACCGGATGCGTTGGCACATCCTGGCGCGCAACAAGGAATCCGTCGTCATCGACGAGCCGGCGATCATCCGCGCGCTACTGTGCCGCGCCGACCTGCTGGTGACCGACCGGGTCCTGGCCGAGAAGGCCGGCCATCCCTGGTTCGCGGTGCTGGACACCGTGCCCGAAGCCGACCGGCCGCTCGTGGTCGAGGTCTTTCCGACCGGGGCGGACCGGCCCGACTTGTGGCCGTGGAGCCGGCGTGCCGAATTCGCCGCAGCGGCGAGCGGTGTCATGGCGCTGACCGGCCATACCGGCAAGCCGCCGATCCAGGCCGAAGCGCCGATCGCGGAGTATCTGTCCGGCACGCTCGCGGCGGCGCGCGCGCTGATGGCGCTGCGCCGGGCGCAGCTGGAGGGTGGCAAGGCCGACAGGATTTCCGTCCCGCTTCACAAGGCGCTGCAGCGGATGATCGAATGGCAGGCGCCGGTTGCAACCGCCATGGGCCGGGCGGAAACCCGCATGGGAAACAACTTCCCGATGAACGCGGGGATCGCAAACATGCACCCGACGCGCGAGGGCAAGTATGTCGCCATCTCCGCCGTTACCCAGGCGACGGCGCTGAGGCTCATGAACATGGTGGGCGGCCCTGAGCTGTGCGCCGACCCGCGCTTCGCCACCCAGGCGGCGCGGTCGCGGGGGCTCGACGATCTCTATGCGATGATCGATGCCTGGACGAGCGCGCACACGACCGCGGAAATCCTGGCTGAGGCGGCGGAACAGGACGTGGTGCTGGGCCCGATCTTCGATACCGACGACATCCTGGCTGACGAGCAGGTCGCTGCGCGGCAGAGCATCGTCGAGGTTTCGACCAACGATGGCAGTTCAGTCAGGATGCCGGCGGTCATTCCACGCATTTCGGATATCGACGACGGCATTCGCCGCCTGGGGCCCGAAATCGGGGCGGATACGGAAGCGGTGCTGGCTGGACTGATTAGCAATACCGGCAGGGCAGATGCACACGTTTCGGCCGCAGGACAATCCCGTCGCCCCAACGGGGAGAGGGAGGGGCCCATTGCGAAGCAATGGGAGGGTGAGGGGGCTGGTTCCGCCTTCGCGGAGCTTCCCGGACGCCATCCAAGTGGCGCCACCCCCTCACCCTCCCAGCCCTACGGGCTGGGCCCCTCCCTCTCCCCGCTGGGGCGAGGGGGCCGTGATCGGCGTCGCGATATCCTCGTAATCGAACTGGGCGCAGTGATTGCCGGCCCGTTCGCCGGAAGCCTGCTGGCCGAGCTGGGCGGCGAGGTGATCAAGGTGGAGACGCCGGGCGCCGGCGACTCGCTGCGCCAGATGGGACGGACGAAGGAGGGCGTGCCGCTGTGGTACGGCGCTGCCACGCGCGAGAAACGCTGCGTTTCGTTGAACCTCAAGCACCCGGCGGGCAAGGACCTTTTTCTGCGCCTGATCGCCAAGGCCGATGTGCTGGTGGAGAATTTCCGCCCGGGCGTGCTGGAGCGGCTGGGGCTCGGCTGGGAGGATTTGCGGCGCGTCAATCCAGGCCTGGTCATGCTCAGCATCTCGGGCTTCGGGCAGACCGGCCCGCAGTCGGGCCGCCCTGGCTTCGGCAAGATCGCGGAAGGGCTGTCCGGAGTCGTCAACCTGACCGGCGAGGCCGAAGCCGCGCCGCTGTTCGTCGGGTTTTCGCTGGCCGACGCATCGGCCGGGCTGTTCGGCGTGCATGGCGTCGCCGTGGCGCTGTTCCTGCGTGATGTGCTTGGTGCGGGCGGCAGCCGGATCGATCTCGCGCTCTATGAGCCTCTGATGCGCATGCTGGATTGCCAGTTCGCCTTGCATGCCGAGAAGGGCGCGCCGCCGGCGCGCGGCGGCACCAACGACCCTTATGGCTTCGGCACGATTTCGCCCGATCGCCCGCGTTTTTGCTCGGTCGAGAGCCATTCGGGTACCTGGTATTTCCTGGCAATCCCGGACGAGGCAGTGGAGGAGCGGCTCAATGCCCGAATCGCGGCCGATACGCTGGCCGGCTGGTGCCGCCGGATGCCGGATACCGAACTCGAAAGCGCGCTGGCCGCACTCGGCATCGAATTCACCCCGGTCATGGATGGGCTCAGCATCGCCAACGCGCGCTATTTCCAGGCGCGCGGCGACGTGGTCTGGACGGAGACGGCTGAGCTCGGCCGCATCGCCGCGGCGGGACCGGTCGGCGATGATCCGGAGGGCCGGCCAGGTTTCCATGCGCCGGCGATCGGCGAACATAACGCGGCGGTGTTCGGCGACCTGCTCGGGCTGGACAGCGCGGAACTGGCGCGGCTCAAGGCCGAAGGCGCGATCTGATCATTCGCCGATGAGATGCAGCGCCAGCTCGCGCTCATGGGGCCGGGCGCGGTGTTCATAGAGATAGACCGCCTGCCAGGTGCCCAGCAGCGGCCGGCCGTTCTCCACGGGGATCGACAGCTGCGTCTGGGTCAGCGCAGCGCGGATATGCCCCGGCATGTCGTCCGGTCCCTCGTCGCTGTGCCGGTACTGGGCGCCCTCGGGTACCGTCCGGTGGAAGAAGCTTTCCAGGTCGCGCAGCACGTCGGGATCGGCATTTTCCTGGATCAGCAGCGACGCGGAGGTGTGACGGCAAAAGATGGTCAGCAGGCCGGTTGCGATCCGCTGCTCGGCCACCCAGTGGCGAACCGCATCGGTCACGTCGACGAAGCCACGACCCTTCGTAGTGACGCTGATCTGTTGTATGGCCTGCCGCATCAGCTGCCGGCGGCGGCCGTGCCGTCGGCAGGTTTGGCGACCGCAGAACCAGCGGTGGGCTGCACTGCGCCCGCAGCGGTTTCGGGTGCCATTGCAGCCGGCGTGGACGTCGAAGGCGGCGCCGCATTGGAAGCCGGTTTCTTCTCATCGTTCGCAGTGGTCGCCTGGGCCGCGGACGTTTCGGCCGCAGATTTCGCCGGACCAGCCTCGGCGGACCGGGTACCGGCAGTCGGCGGTTCATTGGGCTTGTCGCCCGGATGCAATCCTTCGACCACGATTGGAACAGTGTAGTCTGCTACCACCCGCGCCTGCGCTCCTTCGATGATCAGCACGTGCGCACCAATGCCAAGCGGCTGAACATCCTGTTGCGTCACCGACAGTAGATCGCCATTGGGCTTGCGGACGATATATTCGAAACCCATCGTGTCGCCGCCGGCATGGGCAACGGCATTGCCGACGAGGCCACCAGCCACACTGCCGCCGAGCGCGCCCAGCGCGCTGACGGCCCCACCGGCGCCAACCTGCGCCCCGCCGATGCCTCCCGCCGCCGCGCCGGTCGTCGCGACTATCGTCGGGTCGGCGCTGATCTGCACGGCGCGGACGCCGACGATCACCCCCTGATCGACCTTATTGGCTTTCTGGGCCGCCGCGCTGGCGTAGATGTCGGGGGAATAGTCGGGGCCGCATCCGCTCGCACAGGCAGCGCACAGAAAGAGTCCCAGGCATTTGGACGCGACTTTTCCAAGCATGCGGCACACAGATCGAGGAAAGCGGAGTCAGGCTGGATTCGGCGGCATCATGTCCGGCGATTGTGGCAGCTCTGTGGAGCAGGACGATACTGCGGAACGCTTTCCAATACCAGTTCCGAGGCACCGGATTTACGTGGAATTGGTTGCCAGCGCCGCCCTGAGACCCCAGAGTAGCCCTGATCAGCTGGACACAGGAAAGGATGAGCTGCCCTGCGATGACCAGGAGCGCGGACCCCGGCGAAATCATCGCGGCGCTGGATCTCAAGCCGCATCCGGAGGGCGGGCATTATGCCGAGACCTGGCGTGACGAGCCACATGATGGCAGTCGCGGAGCGGGCACGGCGATCTATTACCTGCTGCGTGCCGGCGAAGTTTCGACCTGGCATCGCGTGGACGCCACCGAGATCTGGCATTTCTACGCGGGTGCGCCACTTGCGCTGAGGCTGGCCGGCGATGCGGGAATCCGGACGATCGCGTTGGGCCCGGACGTCGCGGCGGGCGAACGGCCGCAGGCGGTCGTGCCGGCAGGCGCCTGGCAATCGGCCGAGAGCACCGGCGCCTGGACCCTCGTGGGCTGCACCGTCTCGCCGGCGTTCCAGTTTTCCGGATTCGAGATGGCGCCGCCGGGCTGGGAGCCGAAAGCGCAGCCGTAGACCTTGGCGTGGTGCGGTTGCCGCCCCACTAATAAAGTGTTGCTGGCATCATTGCGACGGTGGCAGCCGACGAGGATCTGAGGAACCGATCGCGCGCCGGCGCGGCCGAGGAAGGGGACGCCAAGATGATCACGCTCAACGTCAACGGCCAGACCCACGAGGTCGACCTCCCGCCCGACACGCCGCTCCTGTTCACCCTCCGCGATCACCTGGGGATGACCGGCACCAAATTCGGCTGCGGTGCGGCCCTGTGCGGCGCCTGCACGGTCCATCTGGACGGGGTGGCCGCCCGCTCCTGCGTCACCCCGATCGGCGACATCAAGGGCGCAAAGATCACGACAATCGAGGGGCTGGACCCGGAAGGGCACCATCCCCTTCAGCTGGCCTGGATCAAGGAGCAGGTGCCGGCCTGCGGGTACTGCCAGTCCGGACAGATCATGCAGGCCGCCTCGCTCTTGGCCCAGACGCCCAATCCGTCGGACGACGACATCGTCAACGCCATGGACGGCAATCTCTGCCGCTGCATGCAGTATCGCCGCATCCACCGGGCGATCAAATCGGCCGCGGCGGATATGGCGAAGGGAGGGTCGAATCATGCCTGATGGTCTTTCCCCAATCGCGCGTGGCCCGATCGCGCATTCCCCGATCGCGGTTAGCCGCCGCGGCTTCCTGATCGGCAGCCTGTCGGCCGGCGTGCTGACCGTCGGCTATGGCGCGCTGCCCGCCTGGGGCGCGCCCGAGGCCGGGCTCTATTCGCCGACGATCTGGTACGACATCGACGCCGACGGCATCGTCACCGTAAACATCACCAAGGCCGAGATGGGCCAGCATGTCGGCACGCCGCTGGCCCAGGCGGTGGCCGAGGAGCTGGAGGCCGACTGGAACCAGGTGCGCATCCGGCACGTCGACAGCGACCCGAAATGGGGCGTGATGGTCACCGGCGGGTCGTGGAGCGTGAATTGGACCTTCGACCTGCTGTCGCGCGCCGGCGCGGCCGGACGCATCGCACTGGTCCAGACGGCGGCGAAGTCGTTCGGCGTGGCCCCCGACGCTTGCATCGCGGCGGATGGCAAGGTGACCAGCGGCGGCAAGTCGATCACCTATGGCGAGCTGGTGCGCGCCGGCGGGATCGCAGGGAGCATGTCCGACGCGGACATGAAGCAGATCAAGCTGAAGACGGCAGCCGACTACAAGATCGTCGGCAAGAGCCTGCCGGCGCTGGACATTCCGCCCAAAACCAACGGCAGCGCGCGCTATGGCATCGATTTCCAGACGCCGAACATGCTGTACGGCAAACTGATCCGTCCGCCGGCGCGCAACGGGTCGACCCCGAAGAAGATCGACGAGGGCGCCGCGGGCAAGATTCCCGGCTACGTCAAGACGGTGACGCTCGAAGATCCATCCGGGACCTTCAGCGGCTTGGTGATCGTGCTGGCCGACAGCTATTGGGCCGCCCGCCAGGCAGCCGACGCGGTGCAGGTCTCGTGGAATCCGGGTCCGCACGCCAAATTGGACGACGCCCAGCTACTGGCGGCGGCCAAGAATCAGGCTGCCCATCCGGATGCCGGCGCCAGCTGGGTGCTGGATGGCGACGCCGACGGTGCGCTGGCCAAGGCAACGGGCGTGGTTTCAGCCGAGTATCTGACCAGCCCCAACCTGCACGCGCCGATGGAGCCGGCGAACGCTACCGCGCTCTTCGACAACGGCATCTGGCATTTGCATGCTGGCAACCAGTTTCAGACCACGGCGGTCCCGCTGGCGGCCAAGGCGCTGGGCGTCGACCCGTCCCAGGTGGTGCTGCATCAATATTATCTCGGCGGCGGCTTCGGCCGCCGGCTCTACGGCGACTATGTGGTTCCCGCCGCCCTGGCGGCGAAGGCGATTGGGCGGCCGGTCAAGGTGATTTACGACCGCACCGACGACATGCGGCTCGACTGCCCACGCTCCCCCACCTATCAGGCGCTGAAAGCCACGATCGGGTCGGATGGCAGGATCGTGGCGCTGAAGCATGACGTTGTGGCCGGCTGGCCGACCAGTCTGATCGCCCCTTCCCTGCTGGCCGACGCTGCCGACAAGCGCAAGGCTGACAGCTTCGCCGTGGCGGGCGCGGATTTCTGGTACAGCGTGCCCAACCACCATGTCCGCGCGATCCGCCACGAGTTGGCCCAGGCGGCGCTGCCGCCCGGCTATCTGCGCTCGGTCGGGCCAGGCTTCACCATCTGGGCGGTCGAGAGCTTTTTCGACGAACTGGCCAAGGCGGCCAACATCGACCCGGTCGAATTCCGGCTTAAGCACCTGGACGCGGCGGGCAAGCAGGCCGGCGGGACGACGCCTGCCAACCAGGGCGGCGCCAACCGGTTACGCGCCGTGCTCCAGGAGGCCGCCGCGCGCGCCAATTGGGGCAAGGCCGGCGTGCCCCAGGGCGTGGCGCTGAGCATGGGGCAGGAGCGCGGCATGCCGACCTTCACCGCTGGCATCGCCGACGTGACCGTCGATAAGGCAACCGGCAAGTTCGACGTCAAGAAGCTGACAGTGGTTTCCGATGTTGGGACCCCGGTGAATCCGGATGGGGTGCGGGCGCAGATGGAATCCGCCACCTTGTGGGGCCTCAGCCTTGCCCTGCACGAGTCGGCCACGATCAAGAACGGTGCGATCACCGCCGGCAATTACGACGCGTATACGCCGCTGCGGATGAGCCAGGTGCCGCAGCTCGACATCAGCTTCGTCGGAGAAGGCATATACCCGTCGGGCATCGGCGAACCCCCGACCACGGTGGTCGCGCCGGCGATCGCCAACGCCATCGCGGCAGCCTGCGGGGCGCGGGTTCGCTCGCTGCCGATTACGCCGGCCAAGGTGAAGGCAGCGATGGCGTAGCCCTATCCTGCTAAACGCCCGAGACCGTAGTCGCCCTTGAGGCTGGTGCGCTGCATCCGCCTGGCGTATTGCGGCGGGACGCCTTCGGCGCTGTGGAGCGTGCGCCAGTTGTCCCAGATCAGGAGGTCGTTCTCCGTCCAACGGTGGAGATAGGCATAGTCGGCCGTGCTGCAATGCGCGATCAGCCGTTCGAGCAGCGCGTCGCCTCGCGTCCGGTCGATGTCCGCCATGGCGACCGCGAACATCGGCGCGAGGTTGAGCACTTTCCGGCCGGTCTCGCGCTGGGTGTAGACCAGCGGGTGGACGACCGGCGGGAAATCACGGTCGAGCGTTTCGTCGTCGAAGCTTTTCATCGATGGCGCCAGCAGCTTCATGTTGGCCGGGCGGCAGAACCGACGCTTCGTCATGTCGGGCTGGAAGCGATAGATCACCGCACGCCCCTCGATCGCCCGCTTCAGGTCGTCGGGAAGCAGCTCGTAAAGGCGGATCCGATCGAGAAACCCCGTCCGGCCGCCCTCGGGCGGCACTTCCAGCGCGCGCAGCATGCTGCCGCGATTGATCGCCGGCATATAGGACAGGTCGAAATGCCAGGGCAGCCAGCCGGCCAGCGCCCTTCCGTCAATCTCATAGACCGCATGGTAGGACAGGGTCCCAGGCTTGGCCGGCGGTGTATAGGACATGTCGACGATCTCGGGGAAACCGGCCACCTGGTTGGTGTTGACCGGGTGGACCTGCAGCTCGCCGAAGCAGCGACTGAGCCTCACGTGCAGCTCCGGCGAGACGCCAAATCCCGGAAACAGCAGAACGCCGTACCGGACGAAGGCATCTTGCAGCGCCTGGCGCACCGAAGGCTGTTCGAGCCCGGCGGGATCGAGCCGGATTACGGCGCCCACATGCGGCGAGAGCCGAGCGATATCGAGATCCACCGAAGCCCTTCCCATCATCCGGCGTATCGGCGTGATCAGGGCACGCGACTTGCCCGCCGTCAATACGTCGCGAACATTCGGGCAATCTCGCCCGGTTCGTGCGTCCGCGTGAGCGCCAGCGCCAGCAAGAGTCGCGCCTTGTGCGGTGTTAGATTGTCGGCTGAGAGAAAGCCCCAGTCGCGGGCCCAGCGCTCGGGATAGGCGCGTCCGCTGCCGGCGCGGGTCGATTGCACGATTATGATCCCGGCGCGGGCAGCATCGCGCAGCGCCTCGGCGTCGGCCTCGCCTGCAAAGCCGGGCGCGAAGCCCGCCGAGACGATGCCCTGGGCGCCGGCCGCCTGGAACGCGCGCACGGCTGTTCCGTCGGAACCGGCATAGGCATAATGGATGTCGACGCGCGGCAACGCGGCGAGAGTGCGGATATCGAACTCGGTGTCGGGCGCCGTGCGCCGGAGTGGCTTACGGTAAAAGACGATGCGGTCGCCGTCGGCATGGCCAAGCACGCCGAAATCCGGTGTGCGGAAGGCCTGGAGCCGCATCGTCGCGGATTTGGACACGTCGCGCGCCGCGTGGATCTCGTCGTTGAGCACGACCAGCACGCCCTGCCCCCGCGCCTCGGGCGAGGCCGCGACCCGCACGGCGTTGACCAGATTGAGCCCGGCGTCGCCCGATAGCGCGCTCGCCGGCCGCTGCGCCCCCACCAACACGACCGGCACCCGGACGGTCAGCGTCAGGTTCAGGAAGTAGGCGGTTTCCTCGAGTGAGCTTGTGCCGTGGGTGATGACGATGCCGGCAAGGTCAGGATGATTCGGCACCAAGCCTTCACAGGCGAGCACCAGCTCGCGCCACTCCGGGAAATAGATGCGATAGCCGGACAGCACGCGGAACTTGACCGCGACGATCTCGGCCACCCGGCTGACCTCGGGGAAGCGCGCCAGCAGCGCCTCGGTATCGAGCCCCCGCTCCGGCTCGTACTCAAGCAATTCCAGCGGCGAGGCGGCGATCGAAGCGATTGTTCCCCCAGTGCCGATCACCGCGACTTTCGGCTTCATCCTCGCCCCCTTGCGCGCGCCGGGCGCGGGGCTCGCGCGACCCAGCCCGCGCCATCCCAAACCCGTACTTCCAATAATGGCCGGCCATCCTGACCGACGGTGATGCGATTATAGGCGTTAGGCTCGCCGCGCAACCGGACCGAGGTCGTGGTGGAGGACTGGACGACGAGAAGACAGGACGATCCGGCCGAACCAGGGCCGGAATAGGTCCGGTGGGCGTGGCCAGCCAGCACCAGCTTTACACCGGCCTGTTCCAGCGCGGCGAGCGCCGGCCGCGCCTTGCCGACCAGCACCAGACCGGGCAGGTCCTCCGGCGCTATCAGCGGGTGGTGGGCGACGACGATCCGGACGAGATGGCCGGGCAGCGCGTTCATGCGCTCGAGCAGGCCATCGAGCCGCCGCCGCGTGATCCGGCCGCGCGACCAGTCCCAGTGCAGTCCGGCACGGTGGGCGGTGTTGAGCCCGAACACCGCGACCCGCTCGTTCCGCCAGACCGGTTCGGTATCGGGCGAGATCGCGGCATGCCAGCGGCCGTAAGGATCGGCGAAGCGCTCAGCCAGGTTGAAGGGCGTAAGGTCGTGGTTGCCCGGCACGGCGAGGATCGGCGCGGCAAGGCTCTCGACGAAGGCGCGGGCGGCACGGAACTCACGGCGGCGCGCCGCCTGGGTAAGGTCGCCGCTGATCGCAATCAGGTCGGGCGGGTCGGCATTGAGCTCCTGCCGCAAAGCCTTGACGACCCGGCTGTCCTCGGCGCCGAAATGCAAGTCGCTGATATGAGCTATGATCGTCATGGCTCGCGCGGAACCACGACCTTGAGCGCGCGGGGCACGACGCGATAGCGCAGCGGCGGCGTCATTAGGAAGACCTCGCCGTCGTTCATCACCCGGATCGTTCGCCGCCACCGGCGCCCGATGCGCAAGATCGTGACTCGCCGGGCGGTCCGTTCCACGAGTGCAGGATCGTCGCGCAGATGGCCGGTCAATAGCCGAAATCCAAGACGCAGGGTCTCCCGCAGGGTAATCCTTCTGATCGTATAGAAACCCAGCGCGCCGGCATCGAGCAGGGAGCGGCCGAATACCCGGCCGGTCTTGTCGTCGAGCGGGTTTGGCGTGACGACCAGCGAGGCGGCGCGGAGCCGGACCCGCCATCCCTCGCCGCGCGCCGACCATCGGGGGGCGCCGTAGTGTGCAAAGGCGCGCAGCGCCGCCCGGATGAATCTGAGCCACAGCCGAACCATGGAACCTCGGCCGCGCCCGGCCTCGCGATAGCGCGCAAGGCGGGCCGGCAGCCCCAGCATCGACGCGCATAGGAACAGACGCCCATTGACCTCGGCGGCATCGATCTCGCGAATCCGGCCGCTGCGCAGGAGCGCGATCGCAGCCTCGGTGTCGCCGATCGGGAGTCCGAGGTTCCGGGCCAGCACATTCATCGTGCCGAACGGCAAGATGCCCAGCACGCAGCCGGACTCCCGCGCGATTTCCGCCGCGCAGGCGACGGTGCCGTCGCCCCCGCCCACCACGATCATCTGTGTACCTGACCGGCAGCCGATCCGGATCCGTTCCAGCAGCGAGCCTGCTTCCGAAGACACGAAATGCGGCTCCAGACCGGCCTGTCGGAAAGTTGCGATCCATCGCTCCTCGTCCTCAAAGCGGTCGAGCAGCATCCCCGCCGCCTGGTTGAGGACGACGCTGACGCTCGCACGCGCGGGTACGGCTTGATCCATCATGCGTCCATCATAGCGGCCCATTATCGTGACATGCGATTGGCGACCGGCGCAAAGCCCTGATAAAACAAACTAGAAGTAATCCGAGTTCATCCGCCGGATATGACGGACGCGCGACCGACACGACTCTGCCGCGACTGCGGGCGCCTCGACGATGGCGGTGATCCGGCCGAAGCGGCCTGCCCTGCCTGCGGCTCAGCGCGGGTCGTGCACCACCCTGAGCTCGCCCAGCTCTCCCTGTCTCATGTCGATTGCGACGCCTATTACGCCTCGATCGAGAAGCGCGATCGGCCGGAGCTGAAGGACCAGCCGGTCATCGTCGGCGGACGCGAGCGCGGCGTGGTGACCACCGCCTGCTATATCGCCCGCGGGTTCGGCGTGCGGTCGGCGATGCCGACGGCGCGCGCGCTGCAACTGTGCCCCCACGCAATCGTCATCAAGCCCGACATGGAGAAGTACCAGCGCGAATCGCGTCGCATCCGCGCGCTGATGCTGGAGGTAACACCTTCGGTCGAGCAGGTGTCGATCGACGAGGCCTATCTTGACCTCTCCGCCGCGTCCGGCGAGCGGAACGAGCCCGCTGCCCGCACGCTGGCTCGGTTGTCGCTTCTGATCGAAAAGCGGGTGGGTGTCACCGTGTCGATCGGCCTGGCGCCTAACAAGATGCTGGCCAAACTGGCGAGCGACCTCGGCAAGCCGCGCGGATTCCAGATGATCGGCCGGTCGGACGCGCTCGACGTGATCGGACCGATGAAGATTTCGGCCCTGCCCGGCGTCGGGCCGGTGATGACGCGCAAGCTGGAGGCGCTGGGCTATGCCCGAATCTCGGACCTGTGGACGGCGAGCGAAGGCGAGATGATCCATCGCTTCGGCCTGTGGGCCCGGCGGCTGATGGCGTTTGCGCGGGCAGAGGACAACCGCAAGGTGGCGAGCGGGCGCGGACGTTCGGTAACGATCGGCGCGGAAACCACTTTCAACCACGATCTACGCCGCTTCGCCGAGATCGACGCCATTCTCGCGCGGCTGTGCGAGACGGTATCGCGGCGGCTCGCCCGGTCGGAGCTGGCGGCGTCAGGGCTGACGCTCAAGCTGCGCCACGCCGATCGCCGCACAGTGACCCGTGCATGTCGTCTGGAGCATCCGACTGCCCGCGCCGACGTGATTCGCCAGGCGGCCAGCGCCGTGCTGGCGGCAGAGGCTGACGGCCGGCCATACCGGCTTGTCGGCGTGACGGCAACACGGCTAGTTTCGGAGCGGCTGGCCGATCCACCCGATCTGTTCGACCAGCGGCGAACAGCTTGAACCAATCGCCCTCCGGCAGGTTATTGTTCCGCGCGAATCCGATCTCTTATTCGGGGATAACGCATTGACACTGCAACAAGGCGAGGCCTTCGCCATCCTGGCGGCCATGCTGGTCCTGTTCGCGTCAGACCGGCTGCGCTACGACCTCGTCGGCGGCTTGGCGCTGATCGCGGCCGCCCTGACCGGCGTCGTGCCGCCCAACAAGGTTTTCGACGGGTTTTCCAACCCGGTCATCATCATCATTGCCTCGGTGCTGGTGCTGAGCCGCGCCATCGCGCTGTCGGGAGTGGTCGAGATCGCCATTCGCCGCATCCTGCGCGGCACCGGCAGCGCCTCGATCCAGATCGGCGTGCTGACCACAGCGGTCGCGGGCTTATCGGCCTTCATGAAGAATGTCGGCACGCTCGGAATCTTCATGCCGATTGCGATCCAGACTGCGGAGCGGTCCAAGCGGCTGCCTTCGCTGTATCTGATGCCGCTCGCGTTCGGCTCGCTGGTCGGCGGCACCATGACGCTGATCGGGACCGGCCCGAACCTCCTGATCTCCACGGTCCGGCAAGAGGTGGTGGGCAAGCCGTACGAGCTGTTCGATTTCACGCCCGTCGGCCTGCCGCTGACGATCATCTCGGTGTTGTTTCTCAGCGTCGGCTGGCGGCTTATCCCGAAGAATCGCCGCGGGCCGCCCTCGGCCGAGCGGAAGTTCGAGATCGAGACCTACACCAGCGAGGCTACGATCCCGCTGACCTCACCCATCGCCGGCAAGACGGTCAAGGACCTGGAAGACCTAAGTGATGGGGCGATGACGGTGACCTCCATCATCCGGCAGGGCGGTCGCCGCAACATCCCGAGCGGGCACTGGCCGCTGTTCGCCGGCGATGTCGTGGTGATGCAGGCCGACCCGGTGGTGCTGAAGCCTGTGATCGACGAGGCGCAGCTGGTTCTGCATGGCGCCGACGAGACCCCCAGCCCACGCTCCAAGGACGATGTCATCGAGAATGTCGAAGCCATCATCGGGGCCGATTCGCCGATGATCGGGCAGACGCTCGAATCCCTGCAGCTGCGTCGCCGCTTCGAATGCGCGGTGCTGGCGATCGGGCGCGGCGGCGAGCAGATCCGCACGCGGGTGCCCAACACGCGGCTTCAGGCCGGTGACATCCTGGTGTTCCAGGGGCGCAAGGAGCTGCTGCCCGAGACTCTCGTCCAGTTAGGCTGTTTGCCCCTGGCCGACCGCAGCTTGGCGATCGGTCGCGGCCACCGCGGGTTTCTGCCGCTGGTGATCCTGCTGGTGGTCATGGTGGTGGTGGCGCTGGGATGGGTTGCGGCCGACGCGGCGTTCTTCGCGGCGGCGGTTCTGGTGGTGCTCTTGAAGCTGATCACGCCGAAGGAAGCCTATGAGGCGATCGACTGGCCAGTGATCGTCATGCTGGGGTCGCTGATCCCGGTGGGTGAGGCGCTGAATCTGACTGGCGCGTCCGGGCTGATCGCGAACGCGCTGGGCCACGCGGCCGGGCACCTGCCGGATGTGCTGGCGTTGGCCCTGATTCTGGTCGCGTCGATGCTTGTGACGCCGTTCCTGCACCATGCCGCGGCGGTGCTGGTGATGGGACCGATCGCGGCGACGCTGGCGCATGACCTCAGCTACAAGCCCGACGCCTTCCTGATGGCGGTCGCGTTGGGGGCGTCGTGCGACTTCCTCTCACCGATCGGCCATCAGAATAACGCATTGATCATGGCGCCGGGCGGCTACCGATTCGGTGATTATTGGCGGCTGGGCCTGCCATTGTCTATCCTGGTCGCCATCCTGGGGACGATCCTGATCCCCTTGATCTGGCCGCTCAGGTGAAGCCGGCGCCATGATGGACCGTCTGCCCTTCTGGATCGGAGATGCCATCGGCTATGCTAACCGGCTGCTCGGCGACCAAGCCTTGCTGTGGAGCATCGCCGTCCAGGGATTTTACATCATGGGCGTGCTCCTGCTGCTCGCGTTTCTCGGGCCCAAGCTCCGGAACGTGCTCGAGGGGCGGCTGGCGAACCGTCCGCCCGGTCCAAGTTATCAGCTACTCCGTGCGCTCGCGCGAGTCGCGCCCTGGATCCTGCTGTTCCTCGTCTTCTGGTTCGGCCGGATGGCATTCCATGAGGGCGGTCAGCACGCCAAGTTGCTCCATTTCGCAGAAAGCCTGTCGCTCGCCTGGGTGGTCATCCGTCTGACGTCGGGCCTGGTGCGCAATCACACCGTGGCCTCGGCGATCGCGATCGCCGCCTGGGTGTACGCCGCGCTCAACATCGTGGGCCTCATCGACCCGACGCTCGCCCTGCTCGATGCAATGAGCATCACGATCGGGCATTTCCGGCTGAGTCTGCTGCTCGTCGTCAAGACCGTCGTGCTGCTGGCCGCCACGATCTGGCTCGCCAACCTGGCGTCGCGGGTGCTGGAGCATCGGCTGCAGACGATTCCCACCGTGGCGCCGGCGACGCAGGTGCTGATCGCAAAGCTTAGCAAGGTCGTCCTGCTGACGCTTGCGGTGCTTGTGGCGCTCAACGCCGTCGGCATCGACCTGACGGCCTTTGCCGTGCTATCGGGCGCCATCGGCGTCGGCATCGGCTTCGGCTTGCAGAAGGTGGTGTCGAACCTGATCAGCGGGGTCATCCTGCTGCTCGACCGATCGATCAAACCGGGCGACGTGATCGAGATCGCCGGCACCTATGGCTGGATCACGCGGCTCACCGCCCGCTTCGTTTCCGTCAGCACGCGCGACGGGATCGAGCACCTGATCCCGAACGAGGATCTGATCACGCAGCGCGTGACCAACTGGTCCTACACCGACGATCGCGTCCGGCTGCATGTCCCGGTCGGCATCGGCTATTCGTGCGACGTGCGCGAGGCGATGCGGCTTTGCATCGAAGCCACACAGGGCCTCGACCGCGTATTGGCCAATCCGCAACCGGTCTGCCTGCTCAAGGGATTCGGCGACAATTCGATCGACCTCGAGCTGCGCTTCTGGATTCGCGATCCGCGCAACGGCACGGCCAACATCCGCAGCGACGTGATGCTGGGCATCTGGGAGCGGTTCAAGGAGCACAACATCGAGCTGCCCTTCCCCCAGCGCGACATCCACCTGCCGGAATTCGACGATCTGGTCGAGCGGCTGAGAACGGTTTTCGGTGAACAGGCGGAGGACGCCCGTGGTGTGCGCGGCCAGGACCAGGCGGCGCCCTCGCCCAGGGCCAGAGGATCAGGCCGGCCTTGAGGCGATTTTATGGGCGACTGTACCGTCCCCGGTAAATGAGGCAGCGGTTGCGCGCAAGGGTTTTGTCCATAACTAAAGACTGAACCGACGATAGACTAATAGATCCAAATCACGGGATAGTCATGTTTCGGAATAAATTAGCGAAACCTTAATCGCGGGAACACGTGCCGCCGCCGTGGGCTTCCTTCTTGGGGAGACGGATGGAGGACGGCATGGATAGCATTGCAGCAGACGGCAGCGATCTTCTGCGACGCATGGACGAATCCGACGTCACGCGCGAGCATTGGAAGATCATGTTCATCTCAGGCATGGGCTTTTTCACCGATGCCTATGACCTTTTCATCATCGGCGTCGCCATGGCGCTGATCAAGGACGAGTGGCACCCTTCGCCGGTCGCGGTCGGGCTCGTGACCTCGACCGCGCTGCTGGCCTCGGCGGTGGGCGCGATCGCGTTCGGCCGGATCGCCGATATGCTGGGTCGCAAGCGGATATACGGATACGAGGTGCTGGTTCTGGCAGCCGGCGCGATCGCGTCCGCCTTCTCGCCGGACATCTGGTGGCTGATTGCCTTCCGCGTGATCCTGGGCATCGGGATCGGCGGCGACTACCCGGTCAGCGCCACCATCATGAGCGAATATTCCGGCAGGGCATCGCGCGGAAAGCTGGTGACGCTGGTTTTCACCATGCAGGCCGCCGGCCTGATCGTGGGGCCGCTGCTCGCCGCCGCCCTGCTGGTGACCGGCATGAACCATGACCTGGTCTGGCGGCTGCTGCTGGCATTCGGCGCGATCCCGGCGCTGGCGGTGTACCAGATGCGGCGGCATCTGGCGGAAACGCCCCGCTATCTGCTGGCAAGGGGACAGCACCAGGAGTTCCATCGGGCCGCCGGTCAGATCTTGAAGCACGACTGCCCGGAAGGCGTCGCCGACGGCGTCCAGGGCGGCCAGCCGGAGAGCTTTACCAAGGGCTTCTTCGACCTGGTGAAACGGCGGCCGCTGCTGATCCGCCTAATCGGCGCCAGCCTTGCCTGGTTCCTGATGGATTTCGCCTATTACGGCAATACCGTCTCGAGCCCGATGGTGCTGGCCGCGATCTCGCCTACGGAATCGCTGCTCGACCACACCTTGGTGCAGTTGGCGGTGTTCGCGGTGGCGGCGGCCCCAGGCTATCTGCTGGCGGCGGCCATGATGGATCGGATGGGCCGCAAGCCGATCCAGATCATCGGTTTCGCAATGATGGCGCTGACCTTCGCGGCCATGGCCCTCATTCCCGGGATCGAGAAGCTGGTCGTGCCTTTCCTGATCATCTACGGCATCAGCTATTTTTTCACCGAATTCGGGCCTAATGCCACGACCTTCGTCTATCCGGCCGAGCTGTTCCCGGTTTCGGTCAGGACCACCGGCCACGGAATCGCCGCGGCGATGGGAAAGCTGGGCGGCTTCATCGGCGTGTTCCTGTTTCCGATCCTGATGGACAGCGGGGGGCTGCTGTCCGCAGAAATGACGGCCGCGGTTGTCAGTGTGATCGGGCTCGGCGTCACGCTGTGGATGCTGCCCGAGACCAAGGGCAAAAGCCTGGAGGAGCTGAACGCCGAATGCAGCCCAGCGTGAGGGCCAGCGTGAGGGCCAGCGTGAGGGTATGCTCTCCGCCGATCATGGCCTCTCGTCCCAACGAGGCGATGAGAGTCACAGATTGCGATCAGAGGTGAACTGCCTCCTCCCTTTAGGGCAGGGCGATCGCATATGAAAACGTGGTACGAGCTGCAGGTCCGCTTTGAAGTCCAACCGCCAAGACGCAAAGACGCCAAGGAAGACGATTTATTTATCCGCAGATTACGCAGAGTGCGCCGATTAAGAATTTTACCACAGAGGCACAGAGGAGGCGAAGGCAGGAAATTTGAAAATATTGCCTGCAGCGCCATGAACTCGTGAAGCTGCGCAGCGAAAAAAGTCCTCCTCCCTGTCCTCTGTGCCTCTGTGGTGATCCGCATTTAACCTGACTTAATCCGAGAAATCTGCGGATGAATTCTTGGCGCCTTGGCGTCTTAGCGGCTCAACTCTTATCAAGCTACCAATTTCACACATATGCAATTGGCCTGCCCTCAAGGGGGGAGGCGCCCGAAATCGATAAGTGTGAATGCCTTAGCCCCCGTTGGGGCGAATATCATCTCCCCGCGCGGCTCTTGTCCCGGATCGCCTTGAACTCATTGCCGGAATACCAGTCCGGCCATTGATCGCTGTTGGCAAGGTCGAGGCCGAAGGCGTAGAGCGCCTGAACATCTTCGACGGGGCCGGACAGGTCCCAGTTCGGATCGTACTCGTCCGACGGCTGATGATAACGATGTTCCTGGTAATCGTCGCGCACCGCCTGGCCCGCTGCCTTGCCGCCCTGAATCAGGTCGTTGCCACCTTCCGGAGCGAGCATCGGCACGCCGACCTTGGCGAGGCTGATATGGTCGGAACGGTAGAAATGCCCCTTTTCCGGCTCCGGATCGGGCGAGATCACGCGGTTCTGCGCTCTGAGCGCCTTGGCGAGGATATCCTCCAGCTGTGATGCGCCGCTGCCGATAAGCGCCAGGTCGTGCGCCCTTCCCTCCGGCAGGCTGGCGTCGACATTGACTCCGGCGACGATGTGCGAGAGCGGCCAGACCGGATGCTCGGCGAAATATTCTGAGCCGCGCAACCCCTGCTCCTCCAGTGTCCAGCAGATGATCGCGATCGAGCGCTTGGGCGCAGGCTGCGTATGCGCAAACGCCTCGCCGAGCTTGAGGACGCTCGACACGCCCAAGCCGTTGTCGACCGCCCCATTATAGATCTTGTCCGGGCCCGGGATGTCCGGCTTGACGCCCAGATGGTCCCAATGGGCAGTGTACAGGATGAAATCGTCGGGATGAGTCGAGCCTTCGACGACACCGACGACGTTGCGGGTCTTCATGTGGTGGATGGTCGAATGGGCATCGGCGGTCAGGGTCTCGCCGGTCATCGGCACGGCCTTGAAGCCGGGCTTGTTCGCAGCAGCCTTGAGCGTCAGGTAATCAAGCCGGGCGCGGCGGAACAGTTCCTTGGCGGTGTCGAGCGTGACCCAGCCCTGGATCGGCACCATGCCCCCGTTGCCATCGGGGTTCTCGAGCCAGGATTTTGCGCCAGAGTTCGAGTTGCGCACCACCTGCCAACCATAGGCGGCCGGGACGGTTTCGTGCACGATGATCGCCGCCGCCGCGCCCTGCCGCGCGGCCTCTTCATATTTATAGGTCCAGCGGCCGTAATAGGTCATCGCTCTGCCCTTGAAGAAGGCCGGGTCGGGAACCGCATCCTCGTTGCCGGGATCGTTGATCAGGATGACGACGGTCTTTCCCCTGACGTCGACCCCGGCATAGTCGTTCCAATGATATTCCGGCGCCACCACGCCATAGCCGACGAAAACGAGCGGCGCCGCGGTGACTTTCACCGCGTCGCGCTGAAATTGCGGCGTCCAATAGATCGCGTCGTCGGCGAATTTGGGCGTCAAGACCCCGTGGGGTGTGTCGAACGCCAGGCTCGATTTCGCCGCGTCCAGGGTGACCGTGACCGACGGCACCTCCTGGAAGTAACTCCCGTGGTTGCCGGGCCTAAGTCCAATCCGCTGCATCTCGGCGGCGATCCAGTCGGCGGCGGCCTCGCCATTCTTCGTTCCAGGCCCGCGTCCCTCGAAGGCATCGTCGGCGATCGCTTTGTCGCGCGCCGCCAGATCCCTCGCATTGATGTCCGGCGTGGTCGCCGGATGGGCCGGATATTGTGCCAGGGCCGACTCGGCGAGCCAAACCCCGCCAAGCAGAAAAGCCGTCAGAAGACGCCGCATGCCCTCTTTCCGTCGCTGTGAACGTGGTGCCCGGATGAGGCTAGCACGAACAGCGGCGCGAAGCGCAAGGCTAGTATCCGATCGCAGAGGAGCGTGAGTCACACGCGACGGCGCGTGAATCGGATACTAAACATGTACCGACTTTCTGTGAAAGTCGGTACTAGGCGCGGCCGCCGAGGGCACCCAGCAGCCAGAGGACCAGCAGCACCACCAATACCAGGCCCAGCACACCGCCGAGCCCGGCGCCGCCGTAGCTGCGATAGCCGTAATAGCCGCCGCCCCCGCCCAGCAGCAAAATCACGAGGACAATGATCAGAATCGTACCCATCGCGCTTCCTCCTTTAATAATTTCTCTGCGCCGGAGTAAGCGGCAGGCACGCGCAAACGTTCCTTTCAGGCGTCGTCGGACACGCTGACGTCGACCTGCATTCCAAGATAGTCGCCGGGTGCGCCGGTCCATGTGCCCTTTAGCGGCACGGCCTGATTCGGGTCGCGCGCCACAGCCACCCGGATGAGGTCGCGATTGCCGACTATGCCGTTGGTCGGGTCGAACTCGACCCAGCCGGAGCCGGGCAGATAGATCTGCACCCACGCATGGGTAGCGCCGCCCCCGACATTTCCGGTGCCGTTGATATCGGGAACGTAGAGATAGCCGCTGACGAAGCGGGCCGCGAGGCCCAGCGCGCGCACGCCCTCCATCATCAGCACCGCAAAATCGCGGCAGCTGCCGGTGCCTCCTTGCAGCGTCTCGACCGGGTTTTGCACACCTTCGGCTTCGCGCATCACGTAGGTCATGTCGCGGTGAATCGCCCGCGTCATCGTCGTCAGCATCTCCCACGTGTCGGTCGGGGCGTCCGTCATCACGAAGGATTTGGCCCAGGCGTCGATAACATGCTCCGGATCGGTATATTGCCGCTCGCGCACACGGGCGAGGTCGGGAGCCTCATTGGCAGCATAGCTGAACGGGTACGTCTGGGCATAGGCCTCGATCGGGCAGTCCGGTTCGCCGCTCTCGAAATGCTGGAGCACGATCTCGCTCTCGAAGCGGAGCTGCGCCGCCTCGTAATCGAAGCTGGCGATCGCCACCGAATTACCCAGCACGTCGTGCAGCCAGCGGATCGCTGTCGGTCGTGGCGTAATGGTGAGGCCGGTGGAGAGGATGCGCAGATCATGGCTATCGCGCGGACGCAGCATCATCCGGTGGTCGCCGAAGCGAACCGGACTGGCATAGTCATAGATCGTCCTATGCGAAACCTTGAGCCGCCTCATTGCTTCCTTGCCTCGGGCATCGGTTTGCGGGGCCGCACACTCGCCGATATAAGGCTGCGACGCCAAATGTTGATGCGGTGGAGGAAGGAAAAAGATGCGGCTTTCGTTCCGCATATTGCGCCGCACAAAAAATCGACTCCGCTATCTCGCGGTTGCGTTATAAGCTGATATTCCTGTGGAAAGAAAAATGAGCTTTCCTGGACCTTGATCGTGCGAGGGAATCGACCGGCCGATGGCAATCCAAGTCGCGCTAACCCATAAGACCCGCTATCGCTATGACCGGCTGGTCGGGTTGGGGCCGCAAATCGTCCGGCTGCGGCCGGCCCCGCATTGCCGCACGCCGATCCTCAGCTATTCGCTGAAGATCACGCCCAAGAAGCATTTCCTCAACTGGCAGCAGGACCCGCAGTCCAATTTCCTGGCGCGGCTGGTCTTCCCTGAGCCGACCCGGGAGTTCCTGGTCGAGGTCGACCTCGTCGCCGAAATGGCGATCATCAATCCGTTCGACTTCTTCCTGGAAAAGGGCGCCGAAACATTTCCGTTCGAATACGAGCCCATCCTGGGCCGCGAACTCAGGCCCTATCTCGAAACCGAGCCGCCGGGACCGCTCATCGAAACCTTCCTCAACGGCGTCGACCGTTCAGCAACGCCGACGATCGATTTCCTGGTCGGCTTCAACCGGCGCGTACAGGAACATGTCGGTTATGTGATCCGGCTGGAGCCTGGCATCCAGACCTGTGAGGAAACGCTGAAGCTCAGGACCGGCTCGTGCCGGGACAGCGCCTGGCTGCTCGTGCAATTGCTGCGCAATCTGGGCCTCGCCGCACGGTTCGTATCCGGCTACCTGATCCAGCTGGTGGTCGACCAGAAATCGATAACCGGCCCCTCCGGGCCCGAGCAGGATTTCACCGATCTCCATGCCTGGACCGAGGTCTATCTGCCCGGCGCCGGCTGGATCGGCCTCGATCCGACTTCGGGCCTGCTCGCGGGCGAAGGCCATATCCCGCTCGCCTGCTCGCCCGACGCGGCCGGCGCCGCGCCGATATCGGGCGGCGTCGATCCGTGCGAGGTCGAATTCAGCCACCACATGGAGGTGACGCGGATCGCCCAGAAGCCGCGCACGACCAAGCCCTACACGCGGCAGCAATGGTCGGCGATCGATGGATTGGGGCGGGCCGTGGATCGCACGCTCACCGACGCCGATGTGCGGCTGACGATGGGCGGGGAACCGACTTTTATCTCGACCAGCGATTTCGACGCGCCGGAATGGAATACCGACGCGCTGGGGCCGACCAAGCGCACTCTGTCGGCCGATCTGGTCGACCGGCTGATGCGCCGCTTCGCGCCGGGCGGCGTACTGCATTTCGGCCAGGGGAAATGGTATCCCGGCGAAAGCCTGCCGCGCTGGTCGCTCAATGCCTATTGGCGACGCGACGGCGACGCGATCTGGACCAACGGCGAGTTCCTGGCACGGGAGGACCGTGATCACGGCTTCGGCCCGGAAGAAGCCAAGCGCTTCATGGAGGCGCTGGCCAAGCGGCTGGGAATCGACCCGAACCTGACACGGGGCGCCTATGAGGATCCGTGGCGGACGATCGACCAGGAGCGGAAGCTCCCGGCCAATGTCGATCCGCGCGACAACCGCCTGGCCAATCCCGAGGACCGGGCGCGGCTGGCCCGCGTGGTCGAGCAGGGGCTGGGGCGGCCGATCGGCTATGCACTGCCGGTCAACCGGCGACACGAGCTGACCGGGCCGGTCTGGCTGTCGAGCATCTGGCCGCTTCGGCAGGATTACATATTCCTGGCGCCGGGCGACGGGCCGATCGGCTATCGCCTGCCGCTGTCGTCGCTGCCCTGGGTATCGGAAACCGATTATCCCTACGTCATCGAGCAGGACCCGTTCGACGATCGCCCGCCGCTGCCGCCGCATCCGGCGAGCGCCAAGCCCGAGCCGGGACACGGCCAGATTCCCCCGCTGAGGAGCCGGAGCCAAGGCATCCGCTCGGAGGTCAGAAGCCAGCCGCTGGAAATGGGCGAGTCGGCCTCCTGGGTGGTGCGGACCGCGGTTTGCGTCGAGCCGCGCCATGGCCGGCTTTATGTCTTCCTGCCGCCCTTCCCGAAGCTGGAGGACTGGCTCGACCTGGTGGCAGCGGTCGAGGAGACGGCGGTCGAAACCGGCATGCCGGTGATCCTGGAGGGTTATGGCCCGCCCCGCGACCCCCGGCTCGGTGTGCTGGCGGTGACGCCGGACCCCGGAGTCATCGAGGTGAACATCCACCCCTCGGCCAGCTGGGACGAGCTGTCGCGCAACATCTCCAGTCTCTACGACGAAGCGCGGCTGGCACATCTGACAACCGAGAAATTCATGATCGACGGCCGCCATGTCGGCACCGGCGGCGGCAACCATATCGTGGTGGGGGGCGCCACGCCCCAGGACAGTCCGTTCCTGCGCCGGCCCGACCTGCTGCGGAGCCTGGTCAATTACTGGCAGAACCACCCTGCCCTGTCCTACCTGTTCTCCGGGCTGTTCATCGGACCGACCAGCCAGGCGCCGCGCATCGACGAGGCACGCAACGATTCGCTCTACGAGCTGGAGATCGCCTTCAAGGAGATCACGCGCGCCGGCCCCAATCCGCCGCCCTGGCTGGTCGACCGGGCGCTGCGCAACATCCTGGTCGACGTGCAGGGCAACACGCATCGCGCCGAGTTCTGCATCGACA